>NZ_JBEPLH010000008.1:0-361483 GCF_040545135.1 Burkholderia sp. 572
GTTCAATCGTCATTTCTTCCTTGCGTTTGCGTGGCATAAAGTGGCTCCTTGGTCGCCAGTTTATGCCTCACACACAAAAGATCGGATAGGCTCCTTGGGCTACGAGAGGGGCGAAGCCAAGCCGTGAACGCCGCGCCTCACACCCACTGCCACCTTCAACAACTGTCACGGTCGCACGGCCCGCGAGGCTGCACTGCGCTTGCCGAAATAGCCGCACGGCGCCACATCAACGCCCGCTGTCACGCTGCTTCACGATCGTTCCCCGCTGCAATACATACTCGACCCGTGCTCTTTCATCGGCCACGACCCCGATATCCTCAAGCGGATTGCCATCCAGCACGACAAGGTCGGCAATCGCTCCCGCCGCAACCACCCCGAGCAGCCCGCGCATATTCACAATCTCCGCCGCCACCGTAGTCGCTGACCTGAGCGCTTCCAGATTCCCGAGCACCTCCGCCCGAATCCGGAACTCACCGGACTGAAACGCGTGCATCTCGCCGAGCAGATCCGACCCGAACCCCATCTTCACGCCGGCCTTCGCATAGATCTCCAGCGACTCGCGTCCTTTCTGCTGCACGGAAGCCACCTTCGCGACGGAGTCGGCGGGCATCCCGAACTCCGCGCCATGCTTGGCCAGCGCGTCATAAGTCACGAGCGTAGGCACCACAAACGCCCCATGCTCATGCATGATCTTCGCGGCCGCTTCATCCACGAGATTCCCATGCTCGATCGTCCGCACACCGCATCGCACCGCCCGCGCAATCGCCCGCCCCGTATATGCGTGCGCCATCACGTAGGTATTCGCAGCCTCAGCCTCATCGACGATGGCTCGAATCTCATCCTCCGAATACTGCGTGTTCGCAATCGGATCAGTCGGCGAAGCCACGCCACCTGACGCCATGATCTTGATCTGCGTCGCGCCTTTCTGAATCTCCTCACGCACGGCGAGCCGTACCCCTTCGACCCCATCGACAACCCGCGCAATCGCCCCCGTCCTGAAACAGCAAGAACAGGGCTCCAGCAAATCTCCCCGAGGACGAAAATCCCCATGCCCGCCGGTTTGCGACAACGCCTTCCCCGACGGAAAAATCCGCGGCCCCGGAATCAGTCCCGTCTCGACCGCCTGCATCAAACTCCAATCCGCGCCCCCCGCATCCCGCACGCTGGTAAACCCACGCGACAACATCGCATCGAGAATCGGCAGCGACCGGATCGCCGCGAGAATATTCGGCTGCGTCGCATTCGCGCCAAGGTTTGCGTTCGAAGCCAGCACATGCACATGGCAATCGATGAACCCCGGCATCACGGTCTTGCCGCGCACGTCGATCACCTGCGCATTCGGGAAATCCACCGGCCGATCGGTGACTTCGACGATCCGCTCGCCTTCGATCACGACATGATGATGTTCGAGCAACACGCCTCGTTCGAGGTCGAGCACGTTGCCGCCTTGAAGCACGGTAATGGTCATGGGAGAAATGTCCTTATCGAGTCGTTGAGGCCGCACGCTTCGCATCCTTCACGAAGCGCGTGCCGACGAAACTGACGGCCGCCGCGAGCATCACGTAGAACGCGGGCGCCATGTTGCTGCCGGTGCGGGCGATCAGCCATGTGATCAGAAACGGCGCGAACCCGCCGAAGATCGTCACCGCGAAGTTGTACGCAACGGAAAGCCCGGTCGACAGCACCTTGGTCGGGAACAGCTCCGCGAACGCAGCGAGGATCGGCCCGGTATAAGTCGCAATCAGTACGCCGAACACGGCCTGGAACACGATCAGCGACGTGAACCCGGGCGCATGGTTGATCCACGCGAACATCGGCCACGCCAGCACGAGGATCGCGAGCGCTGAGCCGGACAGGAACACGCGCCGTCCCCACACGTCGGCGAGCCGACCGACGATCGGCGAGCAGCACATGATCATCAGTCCGCCGACCATGCCGGCCGCGAAGCCGGTCGATTGCGGCAGATGCAGCGTGCGCACGGAATACGTCGGCATGTAGAACAGCAGCACGTAGGTACAGACCGTCCACAGAATGACCATTGAAAAACTTGCGAAGGTTTCGCGCGGGTAGGTCGACAGCACCTCCTTCAGCGGCGAGCTTTCCTTCGCCTGCGATTCGACGGCGCTGAACGCGGGCGTCTCGTCGATATGACTGCGGATGAAGTAACCGACCGGCCCGACGACGATCCCGAGCAGGAACGGCAGCCGCCAGCCCCAACTGTGCAGCGCCTGCGTATCAAGCGACGTGGTAACGAACGTACCGGTCGCCGCGCCGAGCAGCACCGCGAAGCCGATGCTCGACTGGATCCAGCTGGAGTAATACGCGCGCTTCTCCGGCGGCGCGTATTCGGTGAGGAACGCGGTGGCACCGCCCATCTCGCCGCCGGCCGAAAAACCTTGCAGCAGCCGCGCGACGACGATCAGGATCGGCGCGGCGATGCCGGCCTGTTCGTAGGTCGGCGCGATCCCGATGAGCGCGGTGCCGGCCGCCATCAGCAGGATCGTGAGCGACAGCGCGGCCTTGCGTCCGACCTTGTCCGCATACACGCCGAGCACGATTCCGCCCACCGGCCGCATGAAGAAGCCGACGCCGAACGTCGCGACGGTCAGCAGCACGGACGTCAGTTCGTTGCCGGTCGGGAAGAACAGCTTCGCGATGATCACCGCGAAGAAGCTGTAGACGGTGAAGTCGAACCATTCGAGGCCGTTGCCGATCACGGTCGCGACGATGGCGCGGCGGCGTTGCTGCACGGCCGCATCAACGGCAGGCGCGGCGCGCGGGGAAAGCGTTCCTTGCATGGTCTCTTCCTTTGTCAGAAGCCGGGACGGCTGCCCCGCGTGAATCTCATGCTAAGGACAGCCGGATTTTTTTCTGAAACGAAAGATTCGCATGCACGCATGCGCTGTACGCATGCATTGCGCTCAGGACGCGGTCTGCTTCTCCGCCTGTTCGAACAGCCAACGCGTGAACAGGCGGGCGGCGTGGTTCTGCGCGCGGTCGTTGGGCGAGATCACGTAATAGCCGCCGCCGTGGCTTGCGGACGCGTCCGTCACGCGCACGAGCAGCCCGGCTTCGATGCATGCGTCGATCATGTAGCGCCAGCCGAGCGACACGCCCTGGCTGAGTATCGTCATCTGCACGATCTGCGGATACGAATTGATTGTGATGTCCTGCGGCTGCGCCTTTTGCCGGTCGACGTCGTTCATGTCGAACCATTCGGACCACGACATCCATTGACGCTGCCCGTCTTCGAGGCGCAGCAGCGTTTCGTTCGCGAGGTCGGCCGCGTTCAGCGTGCGGCCGGCCAGATAACCCGGCGCGCAGACGGGAAACACTTCCTCGTCGAAGAGCTTGCGCGCGGTGTATTCGGCCGGTGCCTGCTGGCGCACGTAGTAGACGCCGACGTCGAATTCCGCCGGCGACATCGACGCAAGGCCGTCGCGCACGATCAGGCGCAGCTTGACGTTCGGATACGCGGCGCGAAAGTCTGGCAGCCGCGGCGTCAGCCAAAGCACCGCAACGCCGGACGAGCACGCGATCGTCAGCTCGAGATCGCCGTACGGTTTCATCACGTCGTGCGTGGCTTCCGCGCATTGGGTGAGCAGATGGTGGACCTGCGCCGCGTATTGCTCGCCGGCGATCGTCAGCCGCAGCGAGCGATGCTCGCGGACGAACAGCGAGCGGCCGAGGAATTCTTCCAGTTGTTGAATCTGACGGCTGATCGCGCTTTGGGTCAGGTGCAGTTCGGCGGCGGCTTTCGTGAAGCTCGCATGTCGCACGGCGGCTTCGAACGCGACCAGGCACTGTAGAGGCGGAAGAGGCGTGATGCGCATGGCAGGCGGGTAGTCGGAGGGGGCTGCCGACATGATACGGACTGAGCGAACGGAAATCACAAGGAGAGAAGGGCGTTGCCGATCAGCGTATTCGTCCGGAGATTGTGCGCAACGCGCGCCCGGCCGGGTAAGGCGCGCAGCCGGTTGGGGCCACATCGATTCGCCCGAAAAGCGGATCGCGCGGTAAAACAGTTACAAGTTAGCAGTTGACGCGCGCCAGCCCGGCGGTTAGTGTACGCATCGAAGTCCAAGAAGTCCGATTGCTGTTCATCAATTGCTCGCTTTCCACAGCGGTATTCGTTGTCCTCTCCCTCCTTGACGCTTCACGCGCTCTTCAACGGCGCAAATCTCTCTATTTTTTTCTCAAGGAATCTTCATGGATACCGGTATCGTCAAGTGGTTCAACGACAGCAAGGGTTTTGGCTTCATCACGCCGGATAACGGCGGTGACGACCTGTTCGCCCACTTCTCCGAAATTCGTGCCGACGGCTTCAAGACGCTGGCTGAAAACCAGAAAGTGAGCTTCGAAACGAAGCAGGGCCCGAAGGGTCTGCAAGCGGCCAACATCACGCCGCTGTAAAGTTTGAAGGGCCCGGCCTCCCACGACGGACGCCGGGTCGCAGCGACACCCCCACGGAGCTTCGTCTCCTGAAGTTGGCGCGATTGCTCTTAGCTGCATCTGTTCATTCAGCAGCTCGCCAAGCGCCACACGCCTCGTTGCACTTCATTCCCCCCTCCGGCAGCAACGCCTCACTTTCGTTTTCCGAAAGCTTCAGATTCAGCTTGCAATAGCTTTGAATCGACGCGTCCGTGCATATTGCGCACGGCATGCGCGCACTCGAACATGATTAAAATTAAAAATGCAAAACAAACGAATTCAACAATACAACGGCTATGCCGTCCAACCCTCGGCGCATCGTTTGCCCGACGGTAGTTTTTCATCCAACCTGGTGCTCGAACGTACCGACAGCACACCCGCGGAAGGCCGCTACCAGTTCTATTCGCTCGACTACTTCGCGAGCGAAGCGCAGGCACTGCGGCACTCGGCCCGCTGGGCACGTCGCTGGATCGACACACGCGGTTAAAGGTAGCGCCGCGGTACCCGACACCCAACGCAGATGAGTCACCCGGGCGCGCACGACAACGCGCGTCCAACCCTCGCGCGCGATCGATTCGTTACGCTTCGATTCGATCGGCGCGCCACGCTCTCCCGGTTCCGAAGCTGGCCTGTCGCCGAGCATGGTCGTCAGGCACTTGAACGCGCTCGTACAACGCGAGGCCACGCGTACAGGTGCTCGTCGCCTCGCATCATTCGTGCGAAGATTGGCCGCACATCACACTCGCCCGAGAACGACGTGACCCCATTCAACCCCGAGAGCAAACCGGACGCCGCCCACCCGCCCTGGATGCCCGTCGCGATGGCGGAACTCGGCATCCGCCGCCATCCGCCCGGCAGCATCAATCCGCGCATCGTCGAATACAACAACCAGACGAACCTGGTCGGCTACGACGACAAGATTTCCTGGTGCTCGTCGTTCGTCAACTGGTGCATGACGCACGCCGGCATTCGCGGGACGGGCTCCGCGCTCGCGCGTTCGTGGCTCGAATGGGGCCGGCCGCTGGAGCGCCCTGTGTACGGCTGCATCGCGATCCTGACGCGCGACGATCCCGCGAGCTGGAAAGGGCATGTCGGCTTCTACCTGCGTCACGACGACGAGCACGTACATCTGTTCGGCGGCAATCAACTGGAAGAGGTGCGCGAACTCGCGTACCCGTTGAACGAAGTGATCGGCTACCGCTGGCCCGACGCCGTCTGACCAACCGCCGCAGCGCAGACAAAACGTCGAACATCGCCTTTCAAGCGGCGGCTAATTTGTCGCACACACCGTATCGATCCACGCGGAGCCTGCCGACGCGCCCGCCCCTGTAATACGCGGTTGCAAGGCCCGCGGCGGCGGCACGAGGGAAAGTATGCGGCTGCCGGCGCGCCGCGTTTCAGATCGTCCCGCATGCAACCAGAATCGGCGTGCTAGAGTAAGCCGGCAAGTGTTGAGGCCGGCGTCGGATCGTGATCACGTTCAGTTCTTCGCCACCGCCTCCACCGTCGGCCCACCCGTCGCGTCGTTCCTGCTCCACCCGCCCCCAAGCGACCGATAAAGCGCGACCGCCGCCAGCGCATGCTCGCGCCTGACCTGATTGAGCGAATCCGAGTCCCGCAGATACACCTCCTGCGCCGACAGCACGTCCAGAAAATCCGTCGCGCCACCCTTGTAGAGCTGATTCGCCAGCCCGAGCGCCTTGTCCGACGCAGCGAGCGCACTATCGAGCCGCCGCGTCGCCTCATCGGCGCTGACGAGATTCGCACGTGCATCCTCGACTTCCCGCAACGCCTGCAGCATCGTCTGCCGCAACCCGAGTTCCGACTCGCGCATCCGGCTTTCGCTCTGCGAGATATCCGCCGTAATCCGCCCCGCATTGAAGATCGGGCTCGTCGCGCTCAACGCCGCGCTGAACAGGTTGTCGGTCAACGTCGGCAACCCGAGATAGGAAGCCGCGAGAATCCCGTCCGTCAGGTTCAACGAAAACTTCGGATACCGCTCGGCCTTCGCCACGCCAACTTGCGCCGCCCGTCGCTCGACCTGCGCATACGCAGTCAGCACATCGGGCCGCCGCAGCAACGCCTGCGAAGGCAACGTACCGGGTGCGCCAGCGGGCGGTGCGGGAATGTCGCCGGCCTGCGCGAGCACGAGCCGATCGACCGATTCAGGCGTGCGCCCCGAATACACGGCAATCAGGTTGAGCTGATGCGAGATCTGCGCCTGCGTCGGCGGAATCCGCGCTTCGAGCGCGTCGAGCTGGTTCTGCGCACGCGTGACGTCGAGTTCCGTCGACAGCCCGAACGCCTGTCGCTTGCGCGTGAGTTCGAGCGCATGCTGCCGGATCTTCGCGTTGTCCTGAAGGATCTTCAGTTCCTGCTGTGCCCAGCGCAGATCGACATACGCGGACGCCGCATCCGCTGCGAGCGCGAGCCGCATCGCATCTTCCGCATGCTTCTGGCCGACGAGTTCCGCCTGCGCGGCGAGCAGGTCGAGCCGTTCACCGCCGAACACGTCGGGCGACCAGCTCAGTGCGAGCCCCGCGCCGGCCTGCCGCACATAGCCGAGCGGCGGTGGCGTGTTCTGGCGTGCGTCGGCCGCATGCGCGGTCGCGTCGAGTTCGGGCAGCAGCACCGCGCGCTTCTGCACGGTCAGCGCCTGCGCCTGCTTCACGCGTTCGGCGGCGGCCTGCAGATCGAGGTTGCCGTCGAGCACGACCGCGATCAGCCGGTCGAGCACGGGATCGTGGAATTGCGCCCACCAGGCGGCGGCGTCGATGTCCGCGCGCGGCACGTCGGTATCCCATGCGACGGGTGCGAGCGTCTGGACGGATTCGGACAGCGCCGGATGCTGCGCGGGCTGCACCGCGCACCCGGCGGCGAATGCGCTGACAGCCAGCGCGACGAGTAGCTTTTTCATGATGATGACCCTGGCCTCAGTGCGCGTCCGGCGGCGGCGCGTTCAACGTAATGGGTTTGGAAAACACGACGGCAAACAGCGCGACGACGAAACACAGCGACAGCACGTAATACGCATCCGCATAAGTGAGCGTCAGCGCTTCGCGATAGATCAGCCGATGCAGGTTCGCCAGCCCGGCCTGCGCGGTATTCAGCGTATTGCCTGCGACGGAGCCCCAGTACGCGGCCTGTCGATCGAGCAGCGACGCGATTTGCGGCTCGCCGGCGCTCACGTGCTCGTTCAGCCGCAGGTAGTGAAAATTCAGCCGGTCGTTGAGCATCGTCGCGCTCACCGCGATGCCGATCGCCCCGCCGAGATTGCGCATCAGGTTGAACAGGCCGCTCGCCGATTTCAGCTGCGACTGCGGCAGCGAGCCGAGCGCCATCGTGACGATCGGCGGCACGCTGAACTGCTGGCCGATGCCGCGCAGTGCCTGCGGCAGCAGCAATTCGCGCCAGCCCCAGTCGTGCGTGATCGGCGTGTACAGGTAGCAGCCGAGGCCGAAACAGATCAGCCCGAACACGAGCAGCGCACGCAGGCTGAAGAAACGCGCGGCGAACGCATAGGCGCAGAGCGCGACCAACTGGAACGCACCGACCGACAGCAGCGCGATGCCGATCTGCAGCGAGCTGAATGCGCGCACCTGCGCGAGAAACAGCGGCGTCAGGAACACGGTCACGAAGATCCCGATGCCGGTCACGAACGACAGCAGGCTGCCGATCCCGAAGTTGCGCACGGCGAGCGCGCGCAGGTCGACGATCGGATCTTTCGCGGTCAGCGCATGCACGAGGAACAGGAAGCCGCAGATGCCGGAGATCCACGCGCAGATCACGATCGCGTCGTCGCCGAACCAGTTCTTGCGCGGGCCTTCCTCCAGCACGTATTCGAGGCAGCCGAGGAAACCCGACATCAGCACGATGCCGAGGTAGTCGCCGCGCTTGATGAGGCTCAGGTCGGGTTCGTCGATATGCACGTAGCGCGGCACGAGTGCGGCCACCGCGATGCCCGGTACGAGGTTCAGGTAGAACAGCCAGTGCCACGACCATTGATCGGTGATCCAGCCGCCGATCACGGGGCCGATGGCCGGGGCGAGCGACGCGAGCGCGCCGATGGTCGTCGACGCGATCAGCCGCTGCCGGCCCGGGAACAGCACGAACGCGGTGGTGAACACGGTCGGGATCATCGCGGCGCCGAGCGCGCCCTGCAGCCCGCGAAACAGGATCATCGAGTTGATGTCCCACGCGAGCCCGCACAGCATGCTCGTGATCGTGAAGCCGACGGCCGACGCGACGAACAGCCAGCGCGTCGACATCACCTTCGACAGCCAGCCCGACATCGGGATCACGATGATCTCGGCGATCAGGTAGGCCGTCTGCACCCACGACAGTTCGTCCTGGCTGGCGGACAGGCCGCCGCCGATGTCGCGCAGCGACGACGCGACGATCTGGATGTCGAGCGTCGCCATGAAGAAGCCGACGCACATCAGCGCGAAGGCGAAGACGCGCTGCTTCGTCGGTTGCGACGCCGGGTCGCCGGAAAACGCGGTGGTCATCGTCGTCTCCCGTTCAGTTCGCGCGGCCGGTATGCACGGTCACGACCGCGGACAGGCCCGGGCGCAGCACGTGCTCGAGGCCCGGCTGCGGATCGAGATGCACGCGCACGGGCACGCGCTGGACGATCTTCGTGAAGTTGCCGGTCGCGTTCTCGGGCGGCAGCACGCTGAAGGTCGCGCCGGTCGCGGGCGCGAGGCTGTCGATGCGGCCGTGCAGGCGCGTGCTCGACGCATCGAGCGACACGTCGACGCGATCGCCCGCGTGCATCTTGCGAAGCTGGTCTTCCTTGAAGTTCGCGTCGATCCACAGTCCGGAAGCCGGCACGATCGTCAGCAGCGGCACGCCGACGTTCGCGAGCATCCCGACGCGGCCCGTGCGATTGCCGACGTAACCGTCGACCGGCGAGCGGATCGTCGTGTATTCGACGTTGAGCGCGGCGACGCGCTGCGCGGCGAGCGCGGTGTTCACGCGCGCCCGAGCGTCGGCGAGCTGCGCGCCGAGCACGTCGAGCTGCCGCTTCGACGCGAGCAGCGCGGCGTCGCTGCGTTCGACGGCGGCGCCGGCCTTCGAGTAATCGGCGTCCGCGCGTTCGACGATCTGGTTCGACACCGCGTCGGATTTCACGAGCTCGCGGTAGCGCACACGATCCGATGCGGCGCGCGTCAGCTCGGCCGACGAAGCGTTCTTGTCCGCTGCGTGCTGTCCGATCACCGCATATTGCAGTTGCTGCTTCGCCTCGAGTTCGGTCACGGCGGAGCGCGCGCTGTCGACTTCGGCGCTGGCCTGCGCGAGCTTCGCGTCGTAGTCGCGTGCATCGAGCTGCACGAGCACGTCGCCGGCCTTCACGCGCTGGTTGTCGGTCACGAGGATCTTGTCGACGAAGCCGTTGACCTTCGGCGCGAGCACCGTCACGTCGCCGCCGACATAGGCATCGTCGGTGCTTTCCTGGAAGCGCAGCACGAACAGCCAGTCGAGCGCGGCGGCGGCCACGACGACGACGACGGCACCCACCGCGATGCGCATCCACGGCACGCGGCGCTGTTGCTTCGCGGGTTGGTCGGTTGTGGCTGCTTCGCGTGACGCGGCAGCGGCTTGGGTCGTTTCCATCGATTCACCTATGTATATGCACGTATCAAAACGAAAGACGGCGTGCCGTCCGTCGGGGAAGTCGTCAATCAGCGTTCCGGCAGGTTGTGCGTGATCCGGAACAATTCGTCTCTGAGGCGGGCCGCCTGCGCCGACCCGAAACACCGCTCGAATGCCTCCTGCGCGGCGAGCCAGTGCACGTGCGCATCGGCGACCTTGGTTTCGCCGTGCTCGGTGAGTGCGAACGTCTGGCCGCGGCACGGCGGCTCGATCCGGCCCGCCACCAGCGCCGCGCCGACGAGCGGCTTGAGCGCGCGCAGCAGCGCGGTGCGTTCGATCACCAGCACGCTCGACAAGGTCGCCATCGTCAGGCCGGGCCGGTCGCGCAGCAGCGCGAGAATGCTGTATTGCGATGGCGTGACGCCCGCGCGCGACAGATAGCGCTCGTAGAACTGCGAGATTCGCCGGGCGGCTTGCCGGACCGCGAAGCAATCGTCATCGGTGAGCGTTGTCTTGTGCATGTGCACATGTTAGGTGGCAATACGGCGTGAAGCGAGCGGAGGAGCGGGATCAGATTGTTGTCACGGCTGTACCAATCGGCGTCAGGCCGCCGCCGGAACGATCCAGCCTTCGCGGTCGCAGTAGGCGGCCGTGTAGTCGATGAACGCCTTGACCTTCGCGGGCAGCAGCGCGCGGTTCGCGTACGCGAGCTTGATCTCGACGAAGGCATCGACGAGATCGGCGTCCGGCAGCAGCTGCACGAGCGCGCCCGACGCGAGTTCGTCCCCGACGAGCGTTTTCGGCACGACGCCGATGCCGAAGTCGTGCATCACCATTTCGCGGTTGAAGACGGGGCTGTTCGACGAGATGTCGAAGCGGAACGGCACGGTCAGCGTGTCGCCGTCGATGCGGAACGACAAGGCGGGTCGCCGCAGCGACGGCGACATCGGCACGAACGGATGGTCGGCCAGATCGGCCGGCGTTTGGGGATGCGAATGCGCGCGCAGGTACGCGGGTGTCGCGACGATCACGACCGGAATGCGTTCGACCAGCCGCACGACGGTCGTTTCGCTCGTCAGCATGTACGGCACGACGATGCCGATGTCGTAGCCTTCGCCGACGAGATCGACCGGGCGCTCGGTCAGCGTCACGTCGAGGCGCACCTTCGGGTGCGCGGCCTTGAAGCCGGCGATCAGCGGCACCAGCCGGTTCAGCGCGGCCGTCGTGTGCGCGACGAGCCGCAACAGGCCTTCGGGCTCGCGCGTCGGCGACTGCGCTTCCGCTTCGAGCGAGTCGAGCTCGTCCAGCACGGCCGCGCAGCGCTCGTAGATGCGCTCGGCGGTTTCGGTCAGCGACACCTGGCGCGTGGTCCGGTGCAGCAGCCGGCTGCCGAAGCGCGCTTCGAGATCCGCGACCGCGCGCGACACGACAGGCCGGGCGAGGCCGAGCATGTCGGCTGCGCGCGTGAAGCTGCGCAGCTCCACCACCGACCGGAAGATCCTCAGCTTGTCGATGTAGTCCATGTCCGTCTCCTTGACGCGAGGGCCGGCCGCCGGCCTGGTTACGGCGGAGTGTACATTGACTTTATGCATATGCACATATAAATTGCGAGGCATGAACGACACCTCGATTGCCCAGGCGTGCAACTGTCTCGCGCTGCGTCAGGCAGCGCGCTTCGTCACGCAACTGTACGAACGCCATCTGGCCCCGGTTGGCGTCACGCCCGCCCAGTTCTCGATCATGTCGAACCTGACGCGCAGGCCCGGCCTGCTGATGAGCGAACTCGCCGATAGCCTCGTGATGGATCGCACGACGCTGCTGCGCGCGCTGAAGCCGCTGCAGCGCGACGGCTTCGTCGCGACGGCCGCGTCCGAGCACGATGCGCGTGCGCATGCGTTGAGCCTCACGAAGCCGGGCGAGCGCACGTTCGCGCGGGCGCTGGTTGCGTGGCAGGCCGCGCAGGACGAATTCGAGACGCAGTTCGGACGCGACCGCGCGAAGGCGCTGCGCGACGAGCTGTTCAGCGTGACCGCGGAACGCTAGACGAACCGGCGGCAAACTGGAGCGGAATTCGAGCCATTGCCCACTTCGGTGACGCTATATGGCTGAAATTGGTTTTTTAAACTGTCCGGATCGACGCGGATCTGGACAGTTTTTATTCCCAGTTGTAGAGTCCCCTGACGGATTTCACGGGCCGGCGCCGCCGGCACGCGTCAGAGGAGCAACCGATGCTGCAGTTGAGTGACCGCGACAGCGCCATGCTGCGCGGGGATTACGGCGATGGCGTCGCGCGCGCGATGCGGATCGTCGCACGCACGGCGCAGGTGATGTCCGCGCCGCACCTGATCGACATCACGTCCGCGCATATCGACGGCTGCCTGTACCACGGCCAGACGAGCCTCGACTTCGTCGAATATTTCGTCGACACCGGCGCGAAGGTCGCGGTGCCGACCACGCTGAACGTCGGGTCGCTCGACCTGATCCATCCCGAGCTGTACCACGGCGACCGCACGATCCAGCGCGACGCGCAGCGCCTGATGGACGCGCATCTGCAACTCGGCTGCGAATCGAGCTTCACATGCGCGCCGTATCAACTGAAGAACCGTCCCGCGAAAGGCGAGCAGATCGCGTGGGCCGAATCGAACGCGATCGTGTTCGCGAACTCGGTGCTCGGCGCGCGCACCAGCCGGTATGGCGATTTTCTCGACCTGGCTGCCGCGATCACCGGGCGCGCGCCGTATGCGGGGCTGCATGTCGAAGCGAACCGCGCCGCGCGGATCGTGTTCAACGCGCCGGACTTCAGCCGCCTGCCGTCGCGCGACATTTATTTCGCCGCGCTCGGGCTGCTGATCGGCAGGATCGCGGGCGCGATCGTGCCCGCGATCGTCGGGCTGCCGGCGGATACCACCGAAGACGAACTCAAGGCGCTGGGCGCGGCGGCCGCCTCGAGCGGCGCCGTCGCGCTGTTCCATGCGGTGGGCATCACACCCGAGGCGCCGACGCTCGACGCCGCGTTGCACGGGCAGGCGGCGCAACGCACGGTCGACGTCGCGATGGCCGACCTCGACGAGATTCGCCGCACGCTGAACCACGGCGCGGCCGGCGACGCACTCGTCGCGGTGGCGCTCGGCACGCCGCATTTCTCGCTGGCCGAATTCCGCACGCTCGGCACCTTGCTCGACGCGTTCGACGGCAAGCCGGCCTGCGATTTCTACGTGAACACGAGCCGCTTCATCTTGTGGGAGCTGGAGGAAGCCGGCCTCGCGGAAAAATTCGCCGCGCGCGGCATTCAGATCGTCGTCGACACCTGCACGTACATCACGCCGGTGATGAAGCAACTGTCAGGGCTGGTGATGACCAATTCGGGGAAATGGGCGTCGTATGCGCCCGCGAACATCGGCGTGACGGTCGCGTACGGCAGCATGCGCGAATGCGTGCGGTCGGCGTTCGAAGGAAAGGTGCGATTCGATGACTGAAACGACGGGCAAGGGCTTGACGGGCGACACGCTCGTGCCGGGCAGCGCATGCGCGCGCGCGTTCGTGCTCGACAAGCCGCTCAGTTTCTGGGGCGGCTACGATTCGGGCGCGGGAAAGATCGTCGATCGCGGGCATCCGCAGGCCGGTGCGAGCCTCGCCGGCAAGGTGATGGTGATGCCGCACGCGAAGGGCTCGAGTTCGAGCAGCAGCGTGCTCGCGGAAGCCGTGCGCAACGGCACGGGGCCGGTCGGGATCGTGCTGAAGGAGCGCGACCTGATCATCTCGATCGGCGCGATCGTGGCGGCCGAGCTGTATGCGATCGCGGTGCCGGTGGTGTGCGTGACCGATGACGTGTACGACGCGATCGTCGCCGCGACGGGCGAGGTGCGGATCGAGGCGGGCGAGGGGGACGGTGGGGCGCGGATCGTCGTCGGCTGCTGACGCGTCGCGGGCGTATCGCGTCAGAGAAAACGGATGTTCGGCGTATCGTCGTTCGCGAGCGACAGCGCCTGCCTTGCGGCGTTCATCTCGCGCTTGCCGCCGGGCTGCCTGAGCCGCCGGATCTCGGGCCACACGATCACGCCGAACACGGTGCGCAGGATCGTGCTCAGCAGGAAGAACCCGATCGCGCCCCCGGCGAACCACGCGAACGTGTCGAGCATCCCGTCGAGGCTGCGCGACACCGCGGACATGATGCCGAGAATGAAGACGGAGGCGACCAGCAGGAATAGCGTCGCGAACACATCGATGCGGGCCGCGGCGACTTTCGCGGGTCGAACCAGATACACCGAGGCGTCGGTCGCGTTGTGGACGCCGTAGATGGCCGGGCGATCCGGGCCTTCGGCGTACGCCACCTCCAGCCGATCGCCCGCGACGAGGAACAGGCTGCGCGTGGCGCTGGTCACGAGCGTGAGCGGCGCGTCGAACGTGTCGAGCTGCAGCGCGATCTCCTCGATGCCTTGCGTCGTCCAGCCGAGATTGTTGCTCCAGACCTGCGTAGTGATCGTCTTCTGGCTGACGGACGTCACGCGGCCGGATGCGATTTGCATGGTGCGACCGGTCATCCGTTGCTCCGTTCCATCGTGAACCCGGTGGGTTCGTACCGCCACTTTTCCTGCGCCTCGCGACGCTGAGGCCGGAACACCAGATCGGACAGCCCCGCGATCGCGAGCAGGATGCCCAGCAGGCTGATGATGCTCGCGAGCAAGGCCAGGGCGCCGACGAACGCCCAGCCCGATCTGAACACGGCGGCACCGATCAGCAGGCTCAGCACGAAGACGATCGATGCCCATGTGAGCAGCGTCAGGTTGCCGTCCCTTTGTCCGAGCGCATCGTAAGGCGCGATCGCCAGGTCGCTGCTTCTGATCCACGCGATCCGGTGACGGCCGCGATCGTTGAAGATGCACGCGCGCACGGCCATCCCGGGCTTCAATCGATCGATCTGCTTGAACGCCTCTGCGTCGAAATCGTCGGCGGCGATGAAGTAGCAGGCGTTCTGCATCGTCAGGCGATAAAGCGGCGCCTTCCTGATGTCGGCCGCGATCCGGACGAGGTTCGTATCGATACGGTCGATCGTCGACTCGATCAGCGTGGTGTGATTGGGCATGGGGCGGGAGAGTGCGCCGGTCGGCGCCGCTTGGGCGTGGGATTGATCATACCGATGAAATCGCGGGCCGGCACCTCGTGCCGGTCGCGGCCCTGCGTCAGTCGCGTGCCGTGCCCGCAGCCGCCTCCCGGTAGGCGCTCGGCGTCTGCCCGGCCCAGCGCCGGAACGCACGCGTGAAATTCGCCGGGTCGGTGAATTGCAGCCGCTCGGCGATCGTCTTCAGGTCGAGATCCGACGCGGCGAGCAACTGCTTCGCGTCGCGAAACCGCGCTTCGTCGAGCAACTGCCGATAGCTCGACCCGGCTTCCTCGAGCCGGCGCCGCAGCGTGCGTGTCGACACGAGCAGCGCATCGGCGAGCGTCCCCGGCCCCGGGTAATCGCCGGCCCCGCGTGCCAGCTCCGCACGCGCGCGTTCGACCAGATCGCCTTCCTCCTGGCGCACCTGCGCATACTCACGCTCCACCTGCACGAGCGCCTGCCGGTGCGCGACTTCGTCGGCGAGCGGCAGCGGCCAGTCGAGCACGTCGCGCGCGATCCACAGCGCGTTGGCCGCGCAGCCGAATTCGACCGGCGGCAACTGGTCGCGATAGCGTGCGAAATAGGGCGGCTCCGGCCACGTGAATTGCAGCGCGATCGACGGCGACGCGCGCCCGGCCCATTGCGAGATGTTCTGCGCGAGCCCGGTCAGCACGAATTCGAACATCACGTGATGCTGCAGCACGGGGCTCGCCTGCACGCCGTGCAGTTCGAGCGTCGCGCCGCGTTCGTCCTCTTCATAGGTCAGGCGATATTGGCGGTTGCGCATCCGGAAGTAGCGCTGCGTGACGGATAGCGCCTCGCGGATGTCCCGCGCGGTCAGGGTCGCGTAGCCGAGAAAGCCGTGCACGGTCGGCTTCAGCAGCAGCCCGAACGCGAGCCCGATGCCCGGATCGCCGCCGATCTCGATCGCATTGAGCACGAGCCGCCCCCATTGCGACGGCGCGACGCGCGCGTCCGGTTCGGCCAGCACCGCATCGCGCAGGCCCGTGCCGGCGCGCACGGCGGCCAGGTCGACACCGCGCGCGGCAAGCGCCTGCAGCAGCAGGCGCGTGTAGGCGACCGGAATCGTCGGCCGGCGCAGCCCGAGGCGGTCCTTGGCGAGAGGGGAAGTCATGTCGTTTTGGCCGGAAATGACAAGCATTATGGCTGTTTGCCCCCTCACGTTCAAGGCGGCGCGCGCCTACGATGTCACGCATCGCTTACTGGCACGATCATCATGACGACACCCTTTCCCCACCTGCTCGCGCCGCTCGATCTCGGCTTCACGACGCTGAAGAACCGCGTCTTGATGGGCTCGATGCACACGGGCCTCGAGGACAGCCGCAAGACGCTGCCGCGGCTCGCCGAATATTTCGCCGAACGCGCGCGCGGCGGCGTGGGCCTGATCGTGACGGGCGGCTTCGCGCCGAACGTGGCCGGCTGGACCAAGCCGTTCGGCGGCACGCTGATGACGTCGGCCGCCGCGCGGCGCCATCGCGAGATCACCGGCGCCGTGCACGCAGAGGATGGCAAGATCGCGCTGCAGATCCTCCATACGGGCCGCTACGGTTATCACCCGTTCGCGGTCGCGCCGTCGAAGATCAAGTCGCCGATTTCGCCGTTCGCGCCGCACGAACTGAGCGCGCGCGGGGTCGAGCGGCAGATCCGCGCGTTCGTCCGTTGCGCGAAGCTCGCGCGTGAAGCCGGTTACGACGGCGTCGAGATCATGGGCTCCGAAGGCTACCTGATCAACCAGTTCATCTCGATGCATACGAACAAGCGCACCGACCAGTGGGGCGGGTCGTACGAGAACCGCGTCCGGCTGCCGATCGAGATCATCGAACGCACGCGCGAAGCGGTCGGCCGCGATTTCATCCTGATCTACCGGCTGTCGATGCTCGACCTGATTCCGGACGGCAGCGACTGGAGCGAAACCGTGCAGCTCGCGAAGGCCGTCGAGCGCGCGGGCGCGACCATCATCAACACGGGGATCGGCTGGCACGAGGCGCGCGTGCCGACGATCGCGACGTCGGTGCCGCGCGGCGCGTTCGCGTGGGTGACGAAGAAGATGAAGGGCGAGGTCGGCATTCCGCTCGTGACCACCAACCGGATCAATCGCCCCGAAGTGGCCGAGCAGATCCTCGCGGACGGCTGCGCGGACATGGTGTCGATGGCGCGCCCGCTGCTCGCGGATGCCGAGTTCGTGATCAAGGCCGCACAGGGCCGCGCCGACGAGATCAACACCTGTATCGGCTGCAACCAGGCGTGTCTCGATCACGCGTTCAAGAACAAGATCGCGTCGTGCCTGCTGAATCCGCGTGCATGCCACGAGACGGAGCTGAAATACACGCCCGCGCCGCAGCCGAAGCGCATCGCGGTGGTGGGCGCGGGGCCGGCCGGGCTCGCGTGCTCGACCGTGCTCGCGCAGCGCGGCCATCGGGTCGACCTGTTCGACGGCGCGGCCGAGATCGGCGGCCAGTTCAACATGGCCAAGCGGATTCCGGGCAAGGAGGAGTTTCACGAAGCGCTGAGCTACTTCGGCCGCCAGGTCGAGCTGACCGGCGTGAACCTGCACCTGAACCGCCGCGTCGACGCAAGCGACCTGATCGCGGGCGGCTACGACGAAATCGTGCTCGCAACGGGCGTCGCGCCCCGCGACCCGAAGATTCCGGGGCAGGACGGGCCGAATGTGCTCAGCTACATCGACGTGCTCGCGGGCAGGCAGCCGGTCGGTCGGCGTGTCGCGGTGGTCGGGGCGGGCGGGATCGGCTTTGATGTCGCCGAGTATCTGGTGCAGGACGGCGAATCGCCGGCGCTCGATCTGGACGAGTGGAAGGCCGAGTGGGGCGTGACCGACCCGGCCGCGACGCGTGGCGGCGTGACGCGTGCGCAGGTCACGGCGCCGGCGCGTGAAGTGACGCTGCTGCAGCGCAAGGCCGCGCCGCTCGGCAAGGGGCTCGGCAAGACGACCGGCTGGATTCATCGCGCGACGCTGAAGATGAAGCAGGTGAAGATGATCGGCGGCGTGAACTACGAATTGATCGATGCGCGCGGGCTGCACGTGTCGTACGGCGAGCAGCGCACCGATCACGAGCTGATCGAAGCCGACACGATCGTGCTCTGCACGGGGCAGGAGCCGCAGCGCGCGTTGCTCGCGCCGTTGCAGGCGGCCGGGCGTTCCGTGCACCTGATCGGCGGAGCGGAACTGGCCGCCGAACTCGACGCGAAGCGCGCGATCGATCAGGGTGCGCGCCTCGCGGCACGGCTGTAACGGGACGGCCGCGCGTCGCCGCCGTCACTCCATCTCGGCGTGTTGCGTCTCGCGCTCTTCCGCTTCCAGCATCGCCTTGACGATCAGATAAACGGCGGGCAAATCGTCGTCGTCGCGCTTCCAGTCGACGGCTTCCTCGACGTCCGCGGCGACCATCCGGCTGTCGCGCAGCCGGATGAAGGCGTCGACGACCGTCGGATCGTTGCGGTTCAGGAAGCCGGAGTTCGAGAACGCCAGCTCCTCGACATTCAGCAGCGCCTGCCAGCTCATCGTGCGGACGGCGGCCGGGTGGCTGCGGCGCCGCAAGCCGAGCGCCCGCTGCGCGGGGCCGCCGACGACACGCTGAAGATCGACGACCGCCTGCCGCGCGGCGCGCTCGAAGTGGACGGGATTGAAGCCGGGTTGCTCGGGATCGAATGCGGATGACTGAAACATGGTCGCCTCACTAAAGACCGCCTCGGGGACGGAATTCGGGTCAAATGACGCAGAAACACTGTAAATATATACAGTGATCGGCGCACTTTCAAGCCCCCGATGACAGCAGATGGCAGCCGTCCGGCAACCGGGCCGTGTCAGACCGCCGCCGCGATGGTCTCCCGCAGCCACCGGTGTGCCGGATCGCGATGCACGCGCTCGTGCCACAGCATCGACATTTCATAGCCGGGCACCTCGACCGGTGCGTCCACCACACGCAACGCAGGCACGTCGCGCACCAGTCGCTCGGGCAGCATCGCGACGAGATCGGTGCTCGCGACGGCCGACATCACGAACAGAAAATGCGGCACGGACAGCACGACGCGCCGCACGGCACCGACCTTTGCGAGCGCTTCGTCCGTCACGCCGAAGAAGCCGCCGCCATCGGGCGACACGATCACGTGTTCGAGCGTGCCGAACTGCGCGAGCGTCGGGCGCCGCTTCAGCTTCGGATGCCCAGCGCGGCCGATGAGCACATAACGCTCGACGAACAGCGGCAGGCGCCGCATGCCGGCCGGCGACCCTTCCGTCGTATGAAAGGCGAGGTCGATGCCGTTTCGTTCGGCGTCCTGCTCGATGCGCGGCGGCGCGAGTTCGACGACGGCGAGCCGCGTGCCGGGCGCGGCCGAGCGCAGCGTGTGCAGCGCGGGCAGCACGATCGTCGATTCGCCGTAGTCGGTCGCGGCCACGCGCCACGTGTTCGTCGCGGTCGCCGGATCGAACGGTGTGGCCGGAACCACCGCGCGCTCGACGGCTTCGAGCGCATCGCGCAACGGCTCGCGCAGCGTTTCCGCACGCGCGGTCGGCCGCATCCCGCGCGGCCCCGGCAACAGCAGCGGATCGCCGAACAGGTCGCGCAGTTTTTGCAACTGCACGCTCACCGACGGCTGCGACATGTTCAGTTTCTCGGCCGCGCGCGTGACGTTGTGCTCGGCGAGCAGCACGTCCAGCGTGACGAGCAGGTTCAGGTCGAGTCGTCTGAGATTATTCATGGCTATACCTGGAATATCAGGAATTCATTTCAAATATACCTTCGACGGCGGCATCCTGTAGTCATTCAATCAAAGGAGTGACGAACATGAATGTGCTGATCGTTTATGCCCATCCCGAACCGCGTTCGCTGAACGGCGCGCTGCGCGACTTTGCCGTCGAGCATCTCGAAGCGGCCGGCCACGCGGTGCAGGTGACGGATCTGTATGCGATGAACTGGAAGGCGGCGTTCGACGCGAACGACGTGACCGGTCGCGCACCCGACGCGCGGTTCGATCCGTCGCTCGACTCGAAGCACGCATTCGCGGCCGGCACGCAAAGCGAAGATATCGCGCGCGAGCAGGAGAAGCTGAAGTGGGCCGACGCGGTGATCCTGCAGTTTCCGCTGTGGTGGTTCTCGATGCCGGCGATCATGAAGGGCTGGGTCGAGCGTGTGTATGCGTACGGTTTTGCTTACGGCGTCGGCGAGCATTCGGAGACGCGCTGGGGCAACCGCTACGGCGAAGGGGCGCTGGCCGGCAAGCGGGCGATGCTGATCGTCACGGCAGGCGGGTGGGAATCGCACTACAGCCCGCGCGGCATCAACGGGCCGATCGACGACGTGCTGTTTCCGATCCAGCACGGGATCTTGTATTACCCGGGATTCGACGTGCTGCCGCCGTTCGTGATCTACCGGACGGGCAAGATGAACGACGCGCGCTTCGACGAAACGCGTGCGGCGCTCGGCAAGCGTCTCGATGCGTTGTGGACCGCGCAGCCGATTCCGTTCCGGCGACAGAACGCGGGCGATTACGAGATTCCGGCGTTGACGCTGAAGGAGAAGGTCGCGCCGGGGAAGGCGGGGTTTGGGGCGCATCTTGCGCACGGGCACTGATTGCGCGCGATCATGACCGGTCGATACGTCGTTCGACGCGCAGGCGGCCCGGCGGCTCGAAGTAGGTGCCGAAACGCACGAGCCCGGCGTTCTTCAGGTGGCACGTCATCTCGAAGCTGACCAGGATCCCGGGATCGTGATTGTCGACGATCCCGACGTCGATCGAGCGAATGCGCGGCTCGTATTTCAGCAGCTTCGCTTCCATCTGCTGCTTGAGCAAGTGCGCGGATGCGGGCAGTGCCTTGTAGATGTTCGTGAGGTCGGGTAGCCCGTAGTCGGGCAGGTGCTTGAGCGCACCGGCCCGCGTATTGAGAATGCGACGTACGTTCTGCTGCACGCTCAGGCATTCGAGCGTCCGGTCGTCGTAGGCGCCGATCGGTGCGCCGCCGATCTGGCCGAGCAGCATGTCGTAGAGCGAGGGGCCGGCGGTCATCGGTCGCTCCATCGTGTAGTGCCGGTATCGCCGGCCGCCGGCGCGTCGATGAAGTCGATCGTCAACGATCCTTCGGCGGTGGCCGACAACAGGATTTGCCGTGGCGCAGTGCCGGATTCCATCCGTCCGAGCAGTTCGCGGGACACGACCGGCAGCACGCGCTGGTTCAGGAACGCGTCGACGCTGCGTGCGCCGGATTCGCGCGACACGCAATGCTGTGCGATCGATTCGATCAGATCGTCCGCACATGTCAGTGTCACCGCGTGATGCCGATGGAGGCGCTCGGCGATCCTGTCCAGCTTGATCCGCACGATCGGCGCGAGTGCCGCCGCGCCGAGCGGCCGATAGACGAGTGTCTGAAAGCGTGCGAGCAGTGCAGGCTGGAAATGAGCGACCAGCTGAGGATGAACGGCTTCGCGCAGCGCTTCGCGCGTGATTGCTGGATCCTCGGCCGTTGCATCGTCGATTTGCGCGCTGCCGAGATTGGACGTCATCACGATCACGCAATTGCGGAAATCGATCTCGCGTCCCTCGCCGTCGCGCATCGTGCCGCGGTCGAACACCTGATAGAAAATGTCGAGCACGTCGCGATGCGCTTTCTCCACTTCGTCCAGCAGCACGACGCTGTACGGACGCTGACGCACGGCTTCGGTCAGGACACCGCCGCGTCCGTAACCGACGTAGCCGGGCGGCGAGCCCTTGAGCTGCGATACCGTATGCGCCTCCTGGTACTCGGACAAATTGATCGTCGTCAGTGCGGCTTCGCCGCCGAACAACAGGTCGGCGAGTGCCAGCGCGGTTTCGGTCTTGCCGACGCCGGACGGCCCGGTGAGCAGGAACACGCCGAGCGGTGCGTGCTCGTTCTTCAGGCCGGCCTTGGCGGTGCGCAGGCTCTCCGCCAGCGCGCCGATCGCATCGTCCTGCGCAACCACGCGCGCAGCGAGCGTCGCTTCGAGCGTGAGCAGGCTTCGCAGTTCGTCGTCGACGAGATTGCCGACCGGCACACCGGTCCATTCAGCGACAACGCGCGCGATGGATTGCGCGTCAACGTCGGCGGCGATCATCGGCGACTTGCCCTGAACGGTCGACAGCGCATCGATGGCATTGGAAATGGCCGCTGGATCAGGCGCGGGGCCGGTCGCGCCGCGAAGGGTGCGCAAGACGTCGACGAGTTCGCGTTCTCGCGTGTACTGGCCGAGCAGCGTGTCTGCGGTGTCGCGCACGGCGTCGTGTTCCGCGTCGATCGTGGTGCGCTGCTCGGCGATGTCACCGATCCCGGCACGGGAATCCGCATCGAGCGCGGCGCGTTCCAGTTCGAGTGCCGTCAGTGTCGCGCGTGCCTGCTGCAGCTCCACTGGCGGCACGTCGAGCGCCATGCGCACGCGCGCGGCCGCCGTGTCGATCAGATCGACGGCCTTGTCCGGTAGTTGCCGGGCCGGAATGTAGCGGCGTGACAGCCGCACGGCCGCGACGATCGCCTCGTCGCGAATGTGGACGTCGTGATGCTTCGCATAGCGGCTTGCGAGCCCGCGCAGCATCAGGCAGGCCGTGTGGTCGTTCGGCTCGTCGACCTTGATGACCTGGAAGCGCCGTTCGAGCGCGGCATCGCGTTCGAAATATTCCTTGT
The DNA here is from genome assembly GCF_040545135.1 of Burkholderia sp. 572. Taxonomy (NCBI): domain Bacteria; kingdom Pseudomonadati; phylum Pseudomonadota; class Betaproteobacteria; order Burkholderiales; family Burkholderiaceae; genus Burkholderia; species Burkholderia sp. 572. The sequence goes on from NZ_JBEPLH010000008.1 coordinate 22,797, forward strand.
ACTCGGCCCACGTGGTTGCCGCGACCGTGCGCAACTCGCCGCGCGCCAGCGCCGGCTTGAGCAGGTTGGCGGCGTCGGCGCCACCCGCCGCGTTGCCCGCGCCGATCAGCGTATGTGCTTCGTCGATGAACAGCAGGATGGGTGTCGTCGATGTCCGCACCTCGTCGATCACGTTCTTCAGCCGTTGCTCGAATTCGCCCTTCACGCCTGCGCCGGCCTGCAGCAAGCTGAGGTCGAGCGTCAGGATGCGCGTGTCGCGGATCGTTTCCGGAACGCTGCCTTCGATCACGCGCAACGCGAGCCCTTCGACCAGCGCGGTCTTGCCGACGCCAGGCTCGCCAACGAGGATCGGGTTGTTCTTGCGGCGGCGCGACAGCACGTCGATCATCTGCCGGATCTCCCGGTCTCGGCCGAAGACGGGGTCGATCTCGCCACGGCGGGCCTTTTCGGTCAGGTCGAGCGCAAAGCGCGCGAGGGCGTTGTCGTCGGCGGCGCGAGATGGTGCGTGCCGATCGTGACGATCGATGGAGGTTTCCGACTCTGCATGGCTGGCACGATCGACGGTTGGCGACGTTTTCGGCTGCAACGTCATTTCATCGGACGCGTTCTCGGATGAACGTCGCCCGATCCGGGGCAGCACGCGCCGGATCTGCGCGCTTGAAACCGACAACAGCGGCCACGCACGTTGCGTGCGCAAGACGTGTGGCGCGTCGACGATCGCCTGCAGCAGGTGGCCCGAGCGAATGGTGCCGTCGGATTCGTCCGACACCGCATGCGTCCACGCATCCTCGATCACCGTGGCGAGTTGCCGTGACAGCGCCGGCATGCCGCGCAACGTGCGTGGCATGCGGTCGATCACGTCGATCAACGCATCCCACACCGCATCGATATCGAGATCGTAGTGGCGCAGGATCGCCGGAATGTCGCCGTCTTCCGCTTCGATCAGTTTGAGCACCCAGTGCTCGACCGCGATTTCGTCCGCGAGCCGGGTCTGGCACAGGCTCGCGGCGGCTTCGAGCGCGCGCGTGCAATGGGGATTGAGTCGGCGAATGAGATGGGAGGCGTCCCGGATAGGCGGCGTCATGTCGATAGCGGATCAGGAAGGGAGGAAGGCGTGCATCGGGCGGTGCCAATGCGAACCGAAGGGTGCGACTGAGAATGGGCGATCGGCAGAGCGGAACCCGGCGCGCGGGCGTGCCGGATTCCGCCAGTCGGTCAACGCATCAGGAACGTTCGTTCCACGTGTCCTTGTGGATAATGTTGCCGTCCTTGTACGACCACGTGATCGTCTCGTAGCGCAGTTCGACGTCTTCGAGATGATTGTGTTTCTCGTAGTCGGGGTTCTTGATGTCGAGCATCTTCGGCTTCACGGCGACGATCTTCACGTTGTCGAGCTTCGTGTTGAAGTACTCCTTCTCCTTGCCCGCGTCGTCGATCTTGTACCACTTGATCTCGACCGACTTCAGCGTCTGGCCGCTCGTCACGGCCTTGTACAGATAGGGCGTCGACGCGTCCGTCTCTTTCGTCAGCGTGATCGGCTTGTGCACGCGCGTGCCGGTGAGCTTGCCCGTGTTGCCGTCGGTCGGAATGTGCACGCCGTGATCGAACGCGACCAGTTCGACGCTGCCTTCGCGATCCTGGACGGTCACCGAACCCTTGATGTCCGCACCGCCGTCGTCCTTGAGCCACATGTAGGCCGGAATTGCCATTTGTTCACTCCTTCTTCTTCGTACTGCGAATCGCCGGAACCGGAGCCCGGCGCTGATAAACCCGGGGCGGATGCCCCGGGAACCAAAACGCGTGTTACATCGCGGTGCGGATCGAAGCGGACGGCGCCGGGATATCGGGCACCAGCGTGATTTCGACCCGACGATTCTTCGCCCGCCCTTCGGGTGTCGCGTTGTCCGCCACCGGTCGCGTATCGCCATAGCCCTGAATCGCGAATTGCGTCGTCGGCAAGCCCGATGCATCGACGAGCCAGTCGCGCACGGCGGTCGCGCGGTCGATCGACAGCTTCAGGTTGCGGTCGGGGCGGCCCTGATCGTCCGCATAACCGGCGACAAGCACGCGCTTGCCGGGATGCGCCTTGATCAGTTCAAGCGCATCGACCATCGCGCGCGTGGTACCCGGCTTCAGCTGCGCTTTGCCGCTGTCGAACAGCGACATGGTGTCCAGCGTGACGACGGCGGGCGGCGGCGCGGGCGGTTCGTAGGAGGCGATCGCGTCGTTGAGCATCGGCAGCAGTCGAGCGCCGCGATACATGCCGAACGACAGTCGGAGTGGAACGCCGATGCGGGCATACCGGTCGAGTTCGTCGCGGTCCGACGAAAGGAATTTGAGTGCGGCGCACTTCGCGGCGTCTTGCGCAGCGGGGAGGCGGTTGTAGCGCTCGACGTGTTCGCCGATTCGGGTCATCAGCGTTTCGTTGTTTTTCGCGGCGCCGCTGACGGCGGCGATGGCCGCGCAGGCAGCGATCGCAACGACATGCGCGACTGCGGTGATGCGTGGTGATCGCCACGACCGGCGCGGCATCGCATCGATCAGCGGCTGCGGCAGCGGCCATGGAGAAGGCGATGCAGGTAGCGCGGCTGGTGCGATGCCGGTGCGAGATCGGACTTCACGTTCCCATGGCTTGCCGGGGCCCGTCGCGGGGCCATGGTCGATCCAGCCGGCGCCGAACAACGGCCAGGGCGTCGCAGGCTGGCGTCGGTCCGTCAGCGTGTCGAACACGATTCGGCGAGTCCATCCGATTATTGCTCCGATGCCGGCGGCGCGTGCCGCGACTGAGTGGCTTCCGTCGGCATGGAGGGCATCGGATTCGGCTGCGTCGATCGCGGAGTCGAAACGGTGCGTGTCCGCGATCGGCGAGCCTGCCGATACGCCATACCACTGGGGCGCAGGCCCCGCTGAAACGGCTGAATCGGAGAGCCGCTGATAGATCGCGACGTAGCCCGGCAGCGATGCGCCAAGCAGGCGCGACGTGTCTGCAACCGCCTGCCGGATGACGCGCAGCGTTTGCGACACCACATCGTCGTTCGCATGAAGTCCCGGCGCGACCGACAACACGACGCAATCGGGCGCATGACCGTCCCGCCACTGGCGGACGGCGACGGCGAGACGGGGAAGATCCTGGGGGCGATCGGCCCGCAACCAGATGGCGCCGTCGCCGACGTGGACGAAACGCGACCGGGTTGCGTCGCGATCGAACAGGGCGGGCAGGCTGTCCCCGGTGACGAGGGCGAGCGGCATCCTGGTGCGCAGCGCGACGGGCAGGTCGGCGGTCGCCGCGCCGAGTTGCCCAAGCACGTGCACGTTCCGTTCGCGAGCATGCGTCAACCTGCGCGAACGCAACCAGACGATCAGCGCAGAAAGCGCGACGACGATCGCACCCCATCCCCACATGACGCCGCGGTCGACGGGCAAAACCCATCCGATGACGGCAAGGGCCAATGCGGCTGATATCATCACGACCGTGCGCAGCGGGTAGCCGAGGCCCGACAGGGCCGCGCGGGCGGCATCGGAGTCGGCGCGTGTTGCCGCCGGCGGGAGAACAGTATCGGAAGTCACGGCCGCTTCGCTTTCTGGACGAGTTGTGCCAGTTCCGCGTCGAGGATGCGATCCCACGCGAACCACACGCATATCGCGATCACGCATGCCGTCCCCGCAATCGCCCACGGCGACAGGCGTCTGAGCCGATCGATCAGCCGCGCGTTCGAGCGGTCGGTGACGAACCCCGGCTGCGCGACCGGTCGCAACTGATCGATCTGAGTGACCAACGCAGCGATCACGGCCTGACGTTTCGCTTCGCCGTCGTGGGCTTCCGCCGAGAGGCCCGAACGGGCAGCGTAACGGCCGCGGAACCCGAGGCCGAGCACGGCCGCATAGCATTCGAGCAGGTCGACGTTCGGGGCGGGTTCGCGCATCCGGTGATCGAGGCGCTCGTAGATGCGGGTTCCCGCGTCGTGAGTGCCGAAGCGCTCGACCTGCAGCGGTCGGGACTCCCAGTTCCCCTTGTCCGACGCGGGAAGGTAACGCAATGCCGCTTCATCGATCAGCCCGCATTGGGCGAGGACGGCGTCGTCCCGGATATCGGCGGCGATCCCTTGCGCATCGAGTGCCGTCGCGAACTGCGCGATGAGCCTGATGCACTGCTGACGCAGGTTCTCCTGGCTGTCGATCTGCCCACCGTTCGACAGGTGGGTAACGAGCAGCGCGGTATCGCGCAGCAGCGCCCGCATCGAAGGCCGGGGCGAGCGGCCGGACGATGGCTCCCGCGCCAGCAGCGCGGATTCGTGACGAGTGGAGACGATGGCATTCATCAGCGCAGCACCGCATAGAGTTCGATCGACGCGTCCGGAATCGACGCGGGCAGGTAGATCTGGCACGCGCGTGCGGCGAGCATCCGCGCATGAGCGGCGTCATGCGCATCGAGCGCGAAATAGTGGTTGTCCAGCCGGACCGGAATGGCGCCCGGCACTCGCTGCACCGCCTTGAGCGGAATGCCGGCCACCGCGGAATTGACGATGTGCTCGACGTCGTCCGGCGCGCCGATCTTGCACAGGCGCGGAAACTGTTCGACGAGCTCGAATGCCGGCAGCGCGGCGTTGACGGACAGGTACCAGTCCGCTGAGCCTTCGATGATGCGCTCGTCACGGAACTGGCCGGCCCAGGTTGTCGGTGTCGTGTGCGAAAGCCCGATCGACAAGACGCGCGACGGGATGATCGCGTCCAGCAGATCGCGGATCAGCGATTCGAGCGTCGCGAAGACCTCATGTGCACCGGCATGGTCGTAGGGCGGAATGTCGGTCAGCGACACGCGCGTCGAAAACGTGGTCAGCGATCCTGCCAACTGGGCGAGTACCTGGTACAGGCGATCCGTGGGCTGCGCCGGATGCGACGCGAGGAAGCGCAATTGCGGCCACGCTTGATGAATGCAGTGCAGGAGCCAGAAGAGCTGGACGTCGGCGACGCCGTATTCGGCCACCTGCTCGATCCGCTCGCTGCGACGCGCGCCGAGGAGCGCGCTTTTGGCGGCGAGGATATCCGCAAGCCGCCGGATGCGCTCGATATGCAGTGCATGACCCGACAGCGACAGACAGGGTGGCACATAGCCGCGATCGATCTGGAACTGACCGCTCGTCGTGCGCGTCAGGCGGGCAATCGCGCATGCCGTATCGTCCGCGTGCGATTCATAGCCGTACAGCAACCGGACCGCGTGGCGCTCGGCGGCGATTTCGGTTTCCGCCGTGCCGTTCAGGTCCGTCACCTTCACGAATTCGCGGTACGCGCGACGCGGGCGGGCCAGCGCCGTTTCGTCGAAACGGCAGTTGCTGCCGTTCGCATCGGGCAGCGCGAGTGCGGCGAGCACCTCGACGGTCTGGGTATCGGCAGGAATTTCGCCGACGAGGTCGCGAGCGGGCGGCAATGCGTCTGCGATGGTCGTGTCTAGCGGCGTGCCATCCGGGAAGCGCAGTTGCAGCCGCGTGAGCTTCAGGCGGCCGGAGGCCAGTGCTTCTTCGTCGACGTCGATGTTCAGCGTTCCCCATGGCGATACGGCGATGGCCGACGCCAGTTGTTGCAGCGCGAACCCGTTCCAGCGGTCCTGCTGCTGGAAATGCTGCTGCGTAAGAATCAGCCCTTCATGCCAGAGCGGCTTTTCGATCCGCATGGTGTGGTCTATATCGATTAGGAATTATGAGGCGCCGATTCTATACAGCATTTCCTGATTTCGTATACCCCGTGATTTTGCGATTCTTTAAAGAATGTGTCGTTTATATTGAGACAAGAGGGTGATTAATTTTGAGATTTTTTGGGTGGGTGAATGTTTTGCGCGCGCGGGTTATGGGTGAGCTGTTTTATTGAGATGAATGTGATCGGTGTGGTTGGTATTTTTTCATAAACATCAATCGCTTGCGTGGCATGTTTTATTATTTGAGACTGGTTGCCTGTTTGGGCTGGTCTCGGCCCGGTGGGGTGGGGGCTGGATTTCGTATTTGGACTAGTCTTATTCCGGAAATTCCGCGCGCGGTTAGTGATCGTTTTTTGATTTTGGTGGTTTACTTCATGTGAAAGGGCGTGATATTTTTTGCCGCCTGAATCGGATGTCGTGCCGCGAATATCCGATTCGGTCGTCCGTCAATACGTGTTGCGGGGTTCAGCAAAGGTGACGTGCACGACAGTGCACCGGCGGTTGCGGGTGCGCATCGCGGAGTCTTCAAGCTTCCTTAGATAAGGAGAACGAATTGGATAGCTTTCAGCGAGAGATCCCGAAGAGCCGGGTGTCGATCACCCTTGATCTGCATACGGGCGGGGCGCAAAAGAAGGTCGAGCTGCCGCTGAAGCTGCTGGTGGCGGGCGACTTCAGCGCCGGCCGCGAGCAGGCGCCGCTGGCCGAGCGGAAGAAAGTGAACATCGACAAGAACAACTTCGATGCCGTACTGGCCGACTACGCACCGGATCTCAAGATCGCTGCGGACAACACGCTGGCCGGCGATGGTTCGGAGTTGCCCGTCAACCTGTCGTTCCGGTCGATCAAGGATTTCGAGCCCGAGCAGGTGGCGCGCCAGATTCCGGAGCTTCAGGCGCTGCTCGCGATGCGCAATCTGTTGCGCGACCTCAAGTCGAACCTGCTCGACAACGGCACGTTCCGTCGCGAGTTCGAGAAGGTGCTGAAGGACGACCGCCTGTCCGCGAAGCTTCGTGGCGAACTCGCGCAGATCGCGACCGCCGCGACGCAGCCGGAAGGGCATGCGTGAGCGACGCTGGGCAAAGCGCGCGTTCAGCGCATTCCGCAACATCGTAGCGATTCGATCGCAGACAGGACTCGAGATGAAACCCACTGAAACGCAGCACGCCGGCGCGACCGAGACCGTCGTGCTGGACGCCCCGCACGGGGATATCGACAGCGTCTATGCATCGCTGTGCAGCAAGATCAACCTGAAGCCCGTCAACGAAGCGCGCCCGCTCGAGGCGTTCCGCGACAACGACATGCTGTCCGAGGCGTCGGCCGACGAGCGCATCGCGCGCGGGATGGGCGCGTTCCTCGAACTCGTCGCGAAGGCGAGCCAGCCGGTCGACCGGCTGGACAAGTCTCTGCTCGACTTCCATATCGGCCAGATCGACCGGCAGATCGGCCGCCAGCTCGACGCGGTGATGCATGGGCCGGAATTCCAGGCGCTCGAAGCACGCTGGCGCGGCCTGAAGATGCTCGTGAGCCGTACCGATTTCCGCAAGAACGCGCGAATCGAGGTGCTGGACGTGTCGAAGGATGCGCTGCAGCGCGACTTCGAGGACACGCCTGAACTGATCCAGAGCGGCCTGTATCGCCTGACGTACATCGAGGAATACGACACGCCGGGTGGCCAGCCGATCAGCGCGATGATCAGCGACTTCGAGTTTGCAAATTCGCCGATGGATGTTGCGCTGCTGCGGAACATCTCGAAGGTCGCCGCCGCCGCGCACATGCCGTTCATCGGCTCGGTCGGGCCGGCGTTCTTCGGCAAGCAGTCGATGGAGGAAGTGGCGGCGATCCAGGACATCGGCAATTACTTCGATCGCGCCGAATACATCAAGTGGAAGAGCTTCCGCGATACCGACGACGCGCGCTACGTCGGCCTGACGATGCCGCGCGTGCTCGGCCGGCTGCCGTACGGCAAGGATACGGCGCCGGTGCGGGCGTTCAACTACGAGGAAGCGGTCAAGGGCCCCGATCACAACAAATACCTGTGGGTGAACGCATCGTTTGCGTTCGCGGCGAACATGGTGCGCAGCTTCGTGAGCAACGGCTGGTGCGTGCAGATTCGCGGGCCACAGGCGGGTGGCAAGGTCGAGGATCTGCCGGTTCACCTGTACGACCTCGGCACCGGTTATCAGCCGAAGATTCCGACGGAAGTGCTGATCCCGGAGACGCGCGAATTCGAGTTCGCGAATCTCGGCTTCATTCCGTTGTCGTTCTACAAGAACCACGACTTCGCATGCTTCTTCTCCGCGAGCTCGACGCAGAAGCCTGCGCTGTACGAGACGAAGGAAGCCACGGCGAACAGCCGCATCAACGCGCGGCTGCCGTACATCTTCCTGCTGTCGCGCATCGCGCACCACCTGAAGCTGATCCAGCGCGAAAACATCGGCACGACCAAGGATCGCCGTCTGCTCGAACTCGAGCTGAACGGCTGGATCAAGGGGCTCGTGACCGAGATGAAGGATCCGGGTGACGAGTTGCAGGCATCGCACCCGCTGCGCGACGCGAAGGTGACGGTCGAGGATATCGACGACAACCCTGGCTTCTTCCGGATCAAGCTGTTCATCGTGCCGCACTTCCAGGTCGAAGGGATGGACATCGGGCTGTCGCTCGTGTCGCAGATGCCGAAGGCCAAGAACTGATCAGGCGTTAGTTCCATGAGGCGCCCGGGGTGGCGAAAATCGCCCCGGCGTGCCGCATGTTCGCGCAACCGAGAGACTCCATGTCGATGCTTCTGCCTTCGCAGGCTTATGAATTGAAACTGGCGCCGCAACCGGCGCCGTTCTCGATCCTGACTTTCACTGGGCTGGACCGGATCAGTCAGCTGTACCGGTATGAGATCGAATTCACGAGCCCGGTCGCGGGCATTCCGATGGATCAGGTGCTGGGGCGTCCGGCAAAGTTCATCGTCGATCCGGTCGATCCGGACATGGGGTATCTGCAGAAGATGTTCGGGGAGAACGCCGGACAATTCAGCACGAAGCCGCCGGCATATACGGTTCACGGGATCATCACCCGGTTCGATGAGCTCGGGACGTCGGCTGACGAGACGCGCTATCGGGTCGTGCTGGAGCCGACGTTGGCCGATCTCGATCGCGGGGTGACCAGCCGGCTGTTTCAGAAGCAGTCGGTCGAAGAGATCGTGACCGACACGTTGCGGCATTACGGGTATCGCGCGGGCGTCGATTTTCAGTTCCGGTTGCGACGCGAGTACAAGCGTCGCGAGTACGTGACGCAGTATCGCGAGACCACGTTCGCATTCATCCGGCGGATTTGCGCCGAGGCTGGGATTTGGTTCCGGTGGGAACAGAAGAAGGATTGCGCGGTGGTCGTGTTCGGCGACGATCTGGATGCCTATTCGCGCAAGCAGCGCACGGTTCCCTATCGTCGCGATTCGGGGCTGGAGAGCGTCGGGGCCGATGCGATCAAGACGCTTGGGCGTGAAATGCAGCGTGTGCCGGAAACGGTGCGATTGCATGACTACAACCATCGGCAGGCCGGGGTGTCGCTACTGGTCGAGGAAAACGTCGCGCGTGACGACAAGACGACGAACGCAGTCGATTATCGCTGGGGCGAGCACTACGAGACGCCGGAGGAAGGCAAGCGCGTGGCTCGGTTGCGGCACGAGGCTTATCTGGCCGGACAGATCATCTTCAAGGGGACGGGCAATCCGTTCTGGCTCGAAGCCGGCGAGGTGATGCGGGTCGAGCCGAATCCGGTCGATGCGAAGCACGGGATTTTCGTGACGTCGGTCGAGTCGCACGGCGGGCGCAGTGAGGCGTATTGGGTGGCGTTCGAGGGGATTCCGTCGGATCGGGTATGGCGCACGCCTATGGCGTCGGTTTCGCGGCCGGTGGTCGACGGGATCTTGCCTGCACGGATTACGTCGCCGGGCAATTACAAGTATGCGTATCTGACCGAGCAGGGCTGGTACGTGATCAAGCTGCCGTTCGATCTCGATGAATGGAGCCCGGGTGGGACGAGCCGCCCGGTGCGGTTTGCGAAGCCGTATAGCGGCGACAACTATGGACATCACTTTCCGCTGATCGATGGCGCGGAAGTGGCCATTGTCCATACGGACGGCGATCCGAATCGGCCGGTGATCATCGGGGCGATGCACGACAGCGTGCATCCGGATCTGGTCAACAACCTGAACCATACGCGGAACCTGATTCGTACCGCCGCTCAGAATGAGTTGCGGATGGAGGATAAGGAAAGCAACGAACACGTCCATCTGATCACGCCGTTCCGCGCGAGCCAACTGAATCTCGGCTTCATGGTGGATATCGATCGCAAAGCGCGCGGAAAGGGTGCCGAACTTGCCACCGATGGACACGCGTCGATCAGGGCGGCAGACGGGGTGCTCGTATCGGCCGAGGCACAGCCAGGCGCGGCCGGCGAGCAGCTTGCCATGCAGAGTGCGGACGCGACGTTCGCGCAGGCCAAAGAGATTCTGCGTTCGCTCAATGACGCCGCGAACGCGGCCAAGGCACTACAGGCTGAGGCTAACCAGCAACGTGTGCTGATCGAGCAAAAGCTTAGCCGCCTCCAGAAGCCAGTCATTGTTGCGAGTGCTCCAGAAGGTGTTGGCATCGCCAGTGGGCAGCACGTTCAGATCGCTGCGCGCAAACAGATGTTTGTTACGGCCGGTGAAGGGCTCGACATCGGCGTGATGAAACGCATCACGGTGGCGGCCAGCGAAGCGATGTCGTTCCTCGCAGCAAAGTTCGGAATCCGGCTCTTCGCGGCAAAGGGCAAGGTACAGATTCAGGCACAAGGCGACGGCATGGAGCTGATGGCGATGCAGGACATGCTGATGAGCTCGTCGGACGGAGAAGTCACGATAACGGGTCGAAAGGGCGTCACGATTGGTGACGGCGCGGGCGCTTATATCAAGCTGGCAGGCGGAAAGATCATTCTCGGGAGTCCTGCGGGCGAGATCGAATTGAAAGGCAACCTGATCGTTAACGACGCCGCCGGCGGTAGTTTCAAATTTCCGACCTGGTCCACGGTGCCGCTCAACGATGTGAAGAACACATTGAATTTCGGATTTTCGGAGTAAGCCCGACCATGGCGACCAAAGCCGCACCGAAGAAATCACCGACGCCGCAGCAGCCTGCCAAAGCCGGTTTGCAGCAATTGTCGTTCGCGTTTCCGTTTTTGCGCAAAGGGCAGGGGGAGTCCGAGGCATCCACTCGATTCACCAACGAGCATGACATTTATCGGTTGCTGGCCGAGCGTGAGTCGTCCGGTACCTATCTCGCGAGCAGTAACGGCATGTGGCATGGCGGCATTCATATCACGGAGGCTGGTGCTGGGCAGTCGCTGGACCTCGACGGAGGATTGCGGTGCATCGCCGATGGCGTGTTGATCGCGTTTCGCGCCAATAAGGCCTATCCAGTCAGCGAGGTTGCAACGGCAGATGGTGGATCGCCGTACGAGGCACCGTATAGCACGGCCTTTGCGCTGGTGCGGCACACGATGGAGTTCCCACGGGACACGAAGCTGACGTTTTACAGCCTATACATGCACCTGATGTCATGGGAAGACTACGCAAACTTCCCAAAGCGGGAAAAGCCGTCGTATTGGCCGCGGCAATGGCTGGTGACGCAATATGCGCAGGACAAGCAAGCGTCTGGCCGAAGCGGGCAGGCTCCCGATCCGGCACAGCAGGGGCTACGTGTTCGCAAGACTCCGGGCGGTAGCCCCATCGCGATTCTGCCGCAAGGAGCCAACGTCGGCATCGGGAAGATTGAGACGAAGAACGGAAAGCCGTGGGGGCAGTTGACGGATCTTCGTGGGACATCACCGTATCCACAGAAAGCAGGTGAATATGTCGAGCCGTCGAGTGCGATCGGCAAGTGGGTCTTTCTCGGCCAGGAAAACGGTGGTCCGGTCGCCGAAGAGACTGTCGAGGACTCTATATTTGATCGGGTTGTCGTGACGACTGGCCAAGGTGCACCGGGTGATGCGTCCGGCATTCCAGTCAAGGCAGGAGACCTGATTGGGCATTTGGGGCGCTACGACTCGCTGAACCAGTGTAGTTCGGGAACCCGAATGGCACACATCGAAGTCTTCTGCGATGACAGCGTCCAGTCGTTTCTCGAAAAGGGGCGTGCATGGGTCAATCAACACAGTCCGAACAAGGAGGACTGGACTGCACTGGGCCTGCCATCCGAGCCGACGATCCTGCGGATCGCGCCGGGTACGGTGCTGTATCAACGTACTCAAGACAAGAAAAAATTTGTCCCTGGTGTTGACCCACAGTTGAGAAAGACGGATGCCGTTCAGGTGTATTCGCTTGCCGAACTGGCGCGTGACCCGGATCGACGAGTTGCCGAGCCGCGTCCGAATCCGGATCCGGGTTATCCGGTGAACTGGTGGCACGTTGACGGTGTGAATGCACAAGGTCAACCGATTGACGGTTGGGTGTGCGACTTCAACCACGCGGGCGGCCAGGTGACCCGAGAATTCGCACAGAAGTGGATTGATTTCGAGTGCCTGGCAGATACCCATGATCCGGCGCATACGATCTTTGCGACAACGCAGGCGTGGGTTGATTATGCGAGCGGCGCCAATGTTGACGACCTTGCTTCGCGTTCGAAGCTCAGTCCGTTGATGCTTAAGGTGTATGACGCGCTGTTTACCAAGGGCGTTGGTAAGCATGCAGCTGATGAGCTATGCGCGCTGTCGCGGATCGAGCGTGGAGGACATCCCTGGTTGATGCAGGCTGCGTCTCGGCTGATCGTGAAACACGAGAGCGAGTGGGCTAATCCGTCGAAATGGAAGCAACTGATCACCGAGTTGGAAAAGCAGACGGGGCCGAGGCTGCAGCATGAGGAAGAACAGAAGCGAATTGAGAAGTTGGCGTGGTGGGATGATGTGCAGGCCGGCATCCCGGTTTTCCCTCGGGCGAATGTTTTTCACATCCACCCCATTGGATTAGCCGCAAATTTCCAATTTGGAAGTCAGTTGATCACGCTCGCTATGCTGATGGCGGTCGAGCCATCGAATTCGATCGAATACCACCAAAGTATTTTGCCTTACCTGAATAAATATGCCTTGATATATAAAATTAATAAACCAAAAAGAATTGGGCATTTTCTTTCGCAATCAGCACACGAGAGCCATTTGCGAGCCACCGAAGAAGGGTTGAGTTACAAGCCCGCGGGCATGCGAAAAATGTTCGGATGTAAGGGTGGGAAGAAGAATTATGATGAAAAATGTGACGATTGTAAGCATGGTCGTCTGCGAGAAAAGCTTTGGAGTGACGAAGCATATTACGCTCATAACCCAGAGCGTCTCGCAAATTATGTGTACGCGGACAGATTGGATAATGGCGACGAGGATAGTGGTGATGGATATAAATATCGTGGGCGCGGGTTCATACAAGTTACCGGCAAGGTTGGCTACGAGTCATTTCAAAACGAGCATAACCGACGATCTCCTGATGATCAGCAAGACTTCGTCAAAAATCCCGATCTTGTCGCGTCTCAATTGGAATATGCGGTCGAGTCTGCCTTCACTTTCTGGGCAAAGAAAAATCTAAACTCGATCTCCGATAATGGGACGGTTCGCGACGTGACGCAGATCGTAAATGGCGGGCAGACTGGATATGATGATCGGCTCAGCCGCTACAATAAGGTGGCGCCTCTCTTGGGTCTTTCGACGGAGTAACTCATGGATGTCTATAAAGTAGTCACGGCTTCGATCATGGGTCTTGTTTCGGTGGCGGCTGCGCATGCAGAAGGGTTGTGCCGCACGGGAGAGGCAGCAGTCTTCAATTGCGAACTTAAAGCCTCTGTTTCATCGCTTTGTCAATCAACTGAGAATGGCGCCCTGATCTATCGAAATGGGGTTGATGGGAAGATAAATTTGCAGATTTCGGATAAGAAAAATAAGAGGAATGTATTCTTCTTGTCAAATACGCCGTATGCAGGGGGTGGGGAGACTCATATTCGATTTTCTCGGCTGGACTACACATATTATTTGTACGACAAAGTCATCAAGGTCGACGATGGTCCGGAATTTTTTGCTGGGATTGTTGTGTATAAAGAAAATAAAAAAATCTCCAGTCTTGCGTGCAGTAATAATGCATCAATACGCGCAAGTGCATATCAGTCGATTTCTCGAGAGAAGTACCGATCAGTCGATGTTCGGTAATGAAATCGGTAAAATTTAACAAAGAATTGTATGGGATTGAATAAGAGGGATGTCTTTTCGAGAAAGGCAAGATTGCACGAAAGAGCGTCCTTCATGTGTATAGGGTATATGTAATGAACTCGGGATTCCCTTGGTGGACATAATAAGTGGTGTCGGGTTAAGGGAGTGTTCGATCTGGATTTAATGATGATTTGGGGTTTTGTTTTTCTGGCGGTCGCGCTAATGAGTAACTCAGTGTTCGCGAAGAGTGCGTGTTCCGATCTTCTGGGTGAGCAAATTTCTCCATCATTGAATACAAAGGTTGGGGCAGTTTGCTTTGTTCGGAAACCTATGTTGGATAATAAAACTGGGGCGCCAATCGGCCTTGATGGAATTTCGTTATATTATGCCGCGAATGGAAATGTACCGGTGGAGGCGGAGGGGAGAGGGCTGCTTTATGATGACACGCCTGGTGAAATTGTTGATGCCCTTTCGATGAGAGTTGGGCGCGATCGTCAAGAAAAAGTCTTTGTAATCCATTCTTTTGAAGTTCGGTACTCGCTTATGGAGTCGAATTCGTCCGGTAGATTTTACTCGGTTTCTGTTTTTGAACCAATCGGGGATATCTTGCATCAAGACGAACGCTCTACTGAATGGTTTGGGGTTGGTTACAGTTGGCTATCCGACGGTCAGAAGCGGGTTTGGAAATTTCCTTACCAATCCAGAAAGGATGTTCGGCAAGCGCTTGATTCCCATTTTGCTTCGTTGATGAGTGAGGGGGAGGGCATTCCTGTCAGAGTGAAGTCGAAGACATATCTATTTGACGGGTCTAGTATTAGAAATAAGAAAAAAATACCTGATTGAAGGGGATGGGGCGGTGGTTGAAGAGGTTACGGCTGGGTGGTGCAAAATTAATTATTCTAGAGGCATAAGGCCAATAAAGATGTGGTTGACGTGTGCCGCGCTTGAAGCGGAAGGTGGGGCTCAAAAATAAATTGATACGCGACTGATTTGCCTGGGGCGGCTTGATGTTTGTGGGTGAGCATGCTCGATGTTCTCTAAATGGTTGCGTGATTTTGTAAAAAAACGGATATCGATTCTGGTAATTTTTGGGTGCTTTCGAGGTCGCTGATTATGAATGTGTTCACGCGGTTTTGGTGACGGTATTGGTTATTCGGAACGCGTCGTCGCATACAAAAATGTGGCTCCGATTCTTGGGCTTCTCAGAGGGGCGGCATAAAATGTCTGCTTACAAGTTGCTAGTGGCAAGTGCAGTGTTGTTCGTTTTCGCGCTGAGCGGATATGGAGCAGAACGTGTCGTTAATTGCCCAGAGGAAAAGGTGGAGAACGACGTTTTCGATGCATCGGCGCTAGTAAAAAACTCGAGAATTTCTATCGAAAACGGCAATGCCGAATATCCACTGGTTCTGAATTTCTATCGACCTACAAAAGATGGGTGTAAAAAGACGGAATTCGCTCGATACGCGCTTGATGGGGGCGTGCCGACTGTCGAGTCTATATTTTTTATGAATTTTCGTGGTCGAGCTAATGTGTTTTCAATTGTTTCGTGGAATATAAATAATCGTGGTGAGATGACTTATGGGAGATTTTATCAAGTGTACGCCTATTATTTTGATGAAAATGACGGGCTGGTAGAAAATAAGAGTATTTCTGAAGATGAGGCGATGGCGGGAATCGAGGGCTACGTCAAAGGTAGAGGGTCAAGGTTCCAATATGGGACAGCTGCGGATGTCAAGAAATACTGGCGAAGAAGGCTGCGATAAGTTCGATGGAAAATCTGCGGGATCGTCTCAGTATTGAGTGTCATATATTGAACAATGGAAAACGCAAAATGAAAAATCTCGCATACGAAGGCGACGCAACGAGCCACGGCGGCAAGATCCTGACCGGCTCGGATCGCGTTAAGGTAAAGGGTCGCCGGGCCGCCCGTGTGGGTGACAAAGTCTCGTGTCCGATCCACGGCGACAACGAAATCGTCGAAGGCAGCGGCAGGATGAAGGATGGCACCACGCCGCTATCGCGCGATGGCGATCGCACGCGGTGTGGGGCGGCCCTCATTGCCTCGTCGACCGGAGCTCAGGTTAAGTAAGCAATGCCCGTCGATTTCAATCGCGTACCGCCGCGTGTGGATGTGCCGCCTCCGCCCCGAGCCTCGATGATCGTCTGGACGCCCTTGCTGGTGCTCGTCATGGGGGCCGGGGCAGGACTGACGATCACATTTTGGCCAACGGACCGCACGACGAATACGCTGTGGTTCTGGCTCTGTGTCGTTGGTTATCCCTTCCTGGTCTGGGCTTTCCTGCTATTCGCGTGGCTCGCGTATGGCTACACCGGTCGCAATCAGGCGATCGCGATGAACCGCGTTAGTGATGAAGCCGAGCAGGCATGTCACGCGATGTCGAGCAGACCGCTTGCGATACTGGGCCATGCATGGTGCTTCGCCGCGAACGATTCGGAGAACTCGCTTGAAGGAATACTGACGGGAACTGAATTGGCGAAGCTTCGGCCGAGCGGCGCAGTCGCGGATAGTGAAGTCAATGCACGTTGGCTCGACATCCCGGAGATGCATTTTCATCCGGGTAACGAACTCACTGAACATGCTCGGCATCATGCCGTGTGTACGTGGCTGCTCGAACGCTTGATAGACCGTCTCCTGCCGCAGCTTAATACGCTTCCACCGAGAACGACGCTTCAGATCGAGCTTCATCATCGATCGAGGCTGAAATCCGAGGTTTTCGAGACCCGGCTACGGGAAGTGCTCACTGAACGAGTGCCTGCGTTGAAGGTGGACGTCACACCGGGTGAGCACACGATTTCGCTCTTCCGAACGGACGCTTGGCTGGACAACCGAGCTGTGAATACGGTCCACCTGCTGGTCGCCGTTGAGCTTCGCGATGCAATCAGTTCTGTCCTGTCCGATGGCGTTGCAGAGGCGGGTGTCGCGCTGCTCGTCGGACACCCGCGCCTTGAGTCACCGACCATGCCAGTCGGGTTGCGGTTGCATCGCCCCGCCAGAGGCTCGCTCGATACCGCCGCCCGAACGCTTGAGCTTGCCGCGCGCTGGGGACAAACCTCGCGCGACCGTCTGCGCACAGTGTGGACGCATGGCCTGACCGGCGAGAGAGTCGGTGCAGTTCGGCAAGCCGCATCGTTTCCCGACGAAACGCGATGGCTCTCGCTCGAGACGTCGGTGGGCGACTGTTCCGGCGCAGGGTCGTGGTTGGCTGCCGCCCTTGCTGCAGAAAGTGCCTGGACAACGGGCGACCCGCAACTAGTGCTGTGTGGCGAAGGTGAAGAACTGATCGCCCTCATGTGCAGAAAGCAGACATGAACGATAACAAGAACGACAACAACACTCGGCCGGCAGGCCTCTTCATAGGTATCGCGGCGCTGATCGTCTTTCTGGCGCTGAGTAGCGCGGTATGGATAGAGGGGCCCCGTCACGGATGGTCGCGCGATACCCGGATCATCATCGAGCTTTCGCTGGTGGTGGGTTTGCTGATAGTGATCCTGTCGATCAAGTACTTCGAGTTTGTGCTGCTTTCGATTGCCTCGCTGAGAGCATCCCGTTGGTTTGCTCGTTACGATGCCGGAAAACGCGCAGCGTCCGTCAACCACAACGATCAGAGCGGTCCACCGGGGCCGGTCGACAGAGCTACGGCGCTGCGGAATCTCCTGCGTGACCGTCACGGCTGGCGTTGGCGCTATCGTGAACGATGGGTGCTAGTCGCCGGTGACCTGCCGCTGGTGAAGCGCTTGGCACCGGGACTTGCCGACACGGGGTACGTAATCAACGGCGATACGATCCTGCTGTACGCCAGGCAAACCCGCGACACGCTCGAGACGGAATGGCTCGATCAGATCCGCCGTCTGCGCCACTACCGCCCGATTGACGCGATCGTGACGGTGACACGCAACCGCAGTTCGGCGGACGCGCCGTTCGACGTCGATGGCGTTTGCCGGCAACTGGCGCGTCACGCGCGTGCCCTGCGCTGGGCGGCGCCCGCATATCTGCTCGACGCCACCGATTTCGGCGGCATGACATCAAGCCCGGATGAAGCAATCGGCTTTACCTGGTCGAACGCGCACCTGAACGCAGACGGTATCGATTCGTCGCTGCAAGATCTCACCTACGATCTGGCGAGCACGGGAGTTGTACGCCTCACCAAAGACGCACGCGATCGCTATCCCGTCGAGTTGTCTCAGCATATTGGCAATCTGCACTCTGCGTTGACGGGTCTCGTGCTGGAAGCTAACCAATCCCGTATCTGGAAACATGGGGTTCACGGCCTGCTGTTCGCCCCGTTGTTTAAGGAGCGCGAACTCGAACTGCCGTTATCAAGCGATACGAGCGACGACGACTCGCCACTCGATCCTCGACATCGAACGATCTGGCAAACCGTCGCCGATCACTGTCGCAAGGTTCATGGTCGCCGAGTCGGCTTTTCGCTGTCGTCCACGGCAGCGTGGATGGCGACAGCCGTGATCGGCTGCTGGATTGCCGGCACGATGCTGTCCGGATTCGTCAACCGCGCAGCGATCGGGAGTGCGGCAGATACGGTCGTGAATCTCAAGGAAGCCAAGGATCCGACACGGTCCCTGCAGACGCTTACCCATCTTGAACGACAGATCGACACACTTGAAATTTACCAGCGCACCCGCGCACCGCTGAGTGCCCGCTTCGGCCTGAATCGTGACCACGCATTGCTCGATGCCCTCTGGCCGCACTATGCCGATGCGGCAAACCGCATTCTCGTCGGTCCGATTCGCCGGCAGCTCGAGGCGCGATTGCATCAACTGGCGTCGCTATCCGACGCAGAAATCGCCAGCGGCGGCGATGCGCAAGTACAGGCCGCGTACGACACGCTCAAGACCTATCTGATGCTCGCGAAGCCGGAGCGCGCGGTGGCTGCATTCCTGACACCCCAGCTCGTTGCGACGTCCATGCCGGCGCGCCCTGTCAATTCATCGTTGTCGCCGGGCAGATGGGAGGACTTGCGGCAGCAAGCCATTACATTCTTCACGAACCATCTGGGACCCGGTGCGAAATCGACGGCGGCTGCGTTGGCAATCGTCCCGGACAGCACCTTGATCGCAGCGACTCGCCAGACGGTGATCGGTGTGCGCGGCATTCAGAATTCGCGGGACGCGGTCTACCAGCAGATCCTCGACGAAGCGACGCCGAAGTATCCGCCGGTATCGCTCGCCACGCTGCTGGGTGACGCGGCATCCCAATCCGGGGCCGGTGGCGCAACAAGCCGCGGTTTGTTCAACACGACCATGACCATACCGGGCGTATTCACGCGCGCAGCATGGGACGAACGGATCGCCAAGGCCGTCGACGAAGCCGGCGAGCAACACGACGTGGCAAGCGACTGGGTGCTTTCCGACACCAGGGCCGAAGGCCAGCCTTCGTCGACACTAAAGGACGAACTGCGCCAACGCTATTTCGACGACTATGCACGCGCCTGGGCACTGTTCCTCAACAGCGTGCGCTGGCAACCGGCCCCGACGCTTTCCGCCACGGCCGATCAATTGACCTTGCTGGGCGATCCGCAACGTTCGCCGCTCGTCGCGCTGATGAACGCGATCGTCTATCAGGCGGGAACGGGAGCCAACACACAGTCGCTGTCCGACACGCTGATCAGCAAGGCGCAGCAGCTCGTCGGCGCCGACGAAAAGGATCCGTCGAAGCAGGTCAAACCGCAACTCGCGCCGCTGGCGGCTGCGTTCGGCCCGATCCTGCGTCTGACCGGCAGCGATCTCGTCTCCGGCGTGCCGGCCAACGGCAAAACCGCCGCCGCGCAAATGGCCGCGACAGGCGACCTGAGCCTCGCCCGCTATCTGGAGCGCATCACGGCCATGCGCCTGAAGACGTCGCAGATCGTCTCCAGCGCCGATCCGGATGCGGTTGCGCGACTGGCCGCCCAGTCGGTGTTGCAGGGCAAGACATCCGACATCGCCGACAGCCGCGACTATGCGAGCCGGGTCGCCGCGAGCCTCGGCGAGCAATGGTCCGGCTTCGGCGCACTGTTCCGGGCTCCGTTCGATCAGGCATGGCAGGTCATCGTGCAGCCGGCCGCGTCGAGCCTGAACGAGATCTGGCGCGCGGCGATCGTGGCCGACTGGAACAAGTCGTTCGGCGGTCGTTATCCGTTCGCGGATTCGGACAACGACGCGTCGCTGCCCGAAATGGCGCGCTTCATGCGGCCCGATGGCGGCGTGATCACACAATTCGTGACGACGCAGCTCGCCGGCGTCATCGAGCGGCAGGGCGACCGCTGGGTGCCCGCACAGGGCACCGATTCCGGCGCGCTGACGATCGATCCGGGCTTCCTGAGCGGATTGAACAAACTCACGCGCATTTCGACGGTGCTGTTCCCGTCCGGCGATGCACGCGTGCGCTACGAGTTGCAGGCGGTGCCGACGCCGGGCGTCACCGACATGCGATTCGTGTTGTCCGGCCGCGAATTGCACTACTTCAACCAGAAGCAGGAATGGACGTCGTTCGAATGGCCCGGCCAGTCGCTCGAAAACCTGTCGCATATCGAATGGCAGACGGAGCAGGGTGGCTTGCGGACGGCGCTCGATTCGCAGGGGCGCTTCGGACTGGTGCGCCTGTTCGAGCGAGCGAAGGTCACGCAACAGGACAACGCACGTTACCTGCTGACCTGGACGCCGGATACGAGCCAGGGCATCCCGCTGAAGGTGCAACTGCGCAGCGAGGCGGGCGCCGGCCCGCTCGACGTTCTCCAGTTGCGCAACTTCGTGCTGCCTGCACGGATTTTCGTGACCGGGGCGGCAAGCGCCGGGCCGAAGGTGTCGATGGCCAGTCCGCCGCCGTTGCCGGCTGCCGCGATTGCCGCAGCCAGGCACGCTGCCGTTCCGTTGCCACCGGGGCTGCCGGGTGCGATGAAGTGGCCGGATGAAGCGATGCCGGTGGAGTCCAGGAAGGCGCCCCGTGAGACGACCGCGATAGCGGAAGCGCGTCCGAGCGCGCCCGTCGAGAAACCACCAAAGGGCGATCCGCGAATGGCGGTGTCTTCGCTGGCGACGAATTCCACATCTTCCGATGCCTCCACCAAACCGTTCGGACACGCCCTCCGTTTGCTTGGCGACGCATTTACGTTCTGAGACCTGCCATGACGCTTGCCAATTTCGTAAAGACACTCGTCGGCGGACCTCGCGTTGATTCGCTGCAGGAATCTCGACAGACCACCTGGGCGGCATGGCTGGCCCCGATACCGGGCGAACACGCGTGCGGACGCGATCCCGGCTACGAGGATGCGTTCTTCGAATTGACGGACGAGGCAAACAAGCTGTCGGGAATCGACGATGGCCTGATCATCCGCACCTGCGAGCAATTGCTCAAGGAAACCGGGAAGGATCTGCGTCTGGTCGGCTACTACACGTTTGCGAGGTTGCGGCAGGACGGTCCGGCCGGCTTTGCCGACGGACTCGAACTGGCTGCTTCGCTAGTCGACCGGTTCGGCGAGGCTGTGCTGCCCGCGCGGGCCGAGGCGAAGCGGGCGGCGCTGGAAATGCTGGCGACGTCGCGCATGATCGAGACGCTGGACAGCCGCGGCGACTTTGCGCCGGCCGATCTCGAACGTGCGCTTGCTGCGCTCGACGTGCTTGTCGAACAAACGGGAAACTGGCCGGAAGCCGCGCGGCCGAATCTGCAGCCGCTGGTTACCCGTTTCGAGCGCAAGGAGGAACCAACTCGCGGTGCGAATCCGGGCGTGGTCCCGCCACAAAAGATCGCTTCGGTTTCCGTGTCGAGCGGGGCGATCGCGTCGACGCGCGACCTGCTCGATCAGGCACGTTCGATGTCGACGTGGCTGCGGGATCAGGAAAACGGCTATTTGCCGTCGGTGCGCCTCGTGCGCAGCGTTCGCTGGGACACCTTGCATGACGTACCGCCGTCGGATGCCGCATCGCATACGCGTCTGGCGCCGCCGCGCGCCGAGTTGCGCCAGCAGATGAAGCGCCTTGTGCTGCAGAAGCACTGGCACGAGTTGCTGGAGCGTGTCGAGGGCGCATTCATGGAAGGCGTGAATCACCTGTGGTTCGATCTGCAGTACTTCCAGCATGTCGCGCTCGATCACGTCGGCACGCCGTACAGCGCGTGGCGCGAACTGCTGCGCGCCGACTTTGCGCTGTTTCTCGAACGACTTCCGGGCATCGAACGACTGGCATTCAGCGACGGCACGCCGTTCGCCGACGACACGACGCTCGAATGGATCGCCCGGCACGCGGTCGTGCGCGACCTGGAGGCGGGCGAGACGGTGGCGCCGCTGCCGGTCTCCGCGGATAGCGACGGCGACGCCGCTGGCGACTGGCCTGAAATCGAGACCCAGGCACGCGAACTTGCTGCGCGCGAAGGTATCGAGACGGCCTTCGCTTGGCTTGAAGCGCTGCCCGGCATGAAAACCGATCGGCATCGCTACCTTCAGCGGCTCGTGATGGCACGGCTGGCGGATCATGGCGGCCGTCCCGATGCGGCGCTCGCGCTGCTTGCCGAGCTCGATGCATCGTCGCGGTCACTGCCGCTGATGCGCTGGGAGCCGGCACTGACGTTCGAAGTCAAGCAACAACTCGTCAAGGCATTGAAAACGATGAGCAGCCGCAAAGACGCCGACAAGCCGGCGCTCATGCGTCGTGTTGCTGAACTGCAGGCCGAACTCACCGTGCTCGATCCCGCTCGCGCCTTGACTCTTTCGTAACGGATTCTCATGGACAACAACGATTCCATCCTGCGCTACTACGAAGCGGAAATGCGCTATCTACGCGAATCCGGCAAGGAGTTCGCGAAGGCGCATCCCGATCGCGCGCGTCTGCTCAATCTCGATCGCGTAGGTGATCGAGATCCTTACGTTGAGCGGCTCTTCGAGGGTTTCGCGTTCTTGACCGGCCGGCTCCGACAAAAACTCGACGACGAATTGCCCGAACTGACCGAAGGGCTCGTCAGCCTGTTGTGGCCGCACTATCTACGGATGATTCCGTCGCTGTCGATCGTGGAGTTGATGCCGTTCGCGGAGAAACTGCAGAAGACCGAAGTGGTGCCGGCCGGCGCACCCGTCAGGTCGGCACCGATCAATATCCCGTCGCCCGGCGGTGTCGAGGGTTCGGCGCTGCGAACGATCCAGTGTCTGTATCGGACCACACAACCCGTCGCGCTTCAGCCGGTTACGATTACCCACGCCGGTCCGGCCGTGCGCCATGACGGCCGGTCGGTGATCAGGATCGGCTTCGCATTGGAGGGATCCGCACTCCGCAACGAAACGAACCTGTCGCGCCTGCGTGTGCATCTGAACGCGGATCTTCCGACCGCATTCGCGATGCATCTCGCGCTCACAAGGCAGGTCGACACGATCTACTGGCGCGTCCCGGAAATTCGCGACGGTGAACCAGTGCCGCTCGCGGATGTCACGATCGAGCCCGCGGGCTTCTCGACGGAAGAGCGGCTGTGGCCCAAGGCCGATGCTGCGTTCTCCGGATATCAGCTCCTGCTCGAGTACTTCACGTTCCGCGAGAAGTTCCTGTTCGTCGACTTGTGCGGGCTTGATGTCGCGAAGCTTCCAGAAGGTGCGACCCGCTTCGAACTCGAAATCGTGCTGAAGCACGCGTATCCGTCGGACCAGCGTTTCAGCGCGGATAACGTGCGGTTGTTCTGCACGTCGGTCATCAACCTGTTCGAACTCGATGCCGAGCCGATCGAGATCGATCATCACGAAACTGAATATCGCGTCGTGCCGGCCGGCCATCAGGGCGAGCATGTCGAAACGTATTCGGTCGATGCGATCGCGACATTCGACCACGATACGGCCGAACGATACGAGTACGTGCCGTTCGTCACGTTCCGTCACCGCGGCGGCATGCTGCGGCACGAGGCCCCCGAGCGCTATTTCCATACGCGCGTGCGTCCCGGCGTGTCGGGGCTGTACGAAACCTGGGTGATTCTCGGCGGCCATGCATGGGAAACGATGGATACGCTTCCGGAGGAGAGCCTGTCCTTGCGGGTGACCGGCACGAACGGGATGTTGCCGCGCAAGGGTTTGCGCGAGGCAAGTCTCAACGAGATCGCGGTCAGCACGCAAAGTGTTGCCGGCGTGCGTAATCTCGTGTCGCCGACGTTGCCGCTGTATCCGCCGACGGAGGATCGCTTTCAGTGGCGCGTGTTGTCGCATCTGGCGCCGAACTTCCTGTCGATGATGAACGCGGAAGTGTTGCGCGGCGCCCTGGCGCTTTACGACTGGACCAACGACGAGCTGAACCGTCGACGGCTCGCGGGCATTCTGCATGTGTCGCAGGAATTGATCGAAGAGGTGTCGGGCGGTGCGGTCGAGCGGGGCGTGCTGATCGAGATCACGCTCGACTCGCACGCGTTTTCCGGCGAAGGCGACGTGATGCTGTTCGGGGAATTGCTGCATCGGTTCTTCGAGGCATATGCGGAGATCAACCTCTTTACGAAGCTGGCGATCGTCAGCCTGCCGTCCCAGCTTCGGACCGAGTGGCCGCGCGGCAAGGTGCAGAGGGCGGCATTATGAGGCGGTCATTCAATCGGGTTGGCATCGAAGCGACCGATGCACAAGCGCTTCCGGCAATTGTCGGGAGCCTGCTGGCGCGTGCGCCGAAGATGAGCTTCATGCAGTTCTGTCGGCTGCTGGAAGCCGGTGATCCCGACGCGCCCGAATTCGGCACGCGCGATACGCCGGAACACGAGCCGGTGCGATTCCGGCCGCGTCCTCGTTTGGGCTTTCCGGCCGGCGAGATGGCGGTGGTCGAGATCGACGACGAGGATGGCGATGCGCCACCGACCATCCGCACGACGTTCATGGGGCTGTACGGGGTCGATGCGGCGATGCCGTCGCATACGATCGACGAGATCGCGCTTCGCGAAGAGGGGCATGAAGCGGTCGAGGCGTTTCTCGACCCGTTCAATCATCGCATCGCGACGCTGCTGTACCGCACATGGAAGAAATACCGCTATCCCGAGCGTTTTCAGGCCGGCGGTGTCGACGATTATTCCCGGAGCCTGTTGTGTCTGGCAGGGTTCGGATGGGGCGACAAGCCCGCGCGCGCCGGTTTGCCGGCATCGCGAATGCTGGCGCTGCTCGGTCTCCTGATTCAGCGCACGCGAACATCCGAAGGGCTGGCCGGCGTCATTGCGCTTGCCGCGCCGCGCGTCGGCGTTCGCGTCGACGAGTTCTGGGCTGTGAAGACGAGCGCCGGCCAGCCGAGACCCCTGACGTCGACACGCGCGGCGATTGCAGCTTCACGGGACGACCGGCGTGTCGGTCTCGGCGGGGGTTACGTGCTCGGCAGGCGCATCGCGTATCGCAGCCGTGCGGTGCGTGTGACGCTGCGGCCTGACGATGTGCAGCAGGCGCATGATCTGTTGCCAGGCGCGTCGTTGCATCGCGAGTTGATGGCATTCATTCGGTTGTATGTCGGCGTGAAAGCCGATGTGCATTTGCGAATGGAAGTGTCGTCCCGCTTCGTTCCGAGTCCGGTTGTCGGGGCAGGGCGTGCAGATCCTGCGCCGCGTCTCGGCTGGACTACGGTGTTGCCCTCCGGGGACGCGCGCTTGATCGATATCCCGCTCGGTGTCTACGAGGCATTTCCGACACGTCAATCGAACTCGCATCCCGTGCCACGCACGATCTGATTCCGGAGTCTTCATGTTCAATCGAATGAGCGCGGCAACCGTTGCCGCAGCAGTGCTTTTGTCGGGCTGCGGTGCCTGGCAGTCCGTCTCGGATGCATCGTCGAATGCCTATCGTGCAGTGTTTTTCAAGCAGGTGAAGGTGCTGAATGTCGATTTCACGGCACGGGCTGCACTGAATCCGGATGAGGCGGGGCGAGCGACATCGGTGGCCGTTCGCGTGTATCAGTTGAAGGATCGCAAGATATTCGATGAAGCAACGTACGCGGACCTGTTGAAGAGCGATCGGACTGTTCTCGCGCCGGATCTGCAGGCAGATATGTCGACGGTTGTGAATCCTGGCGCGTCGTCGAGTTTGTCGCAGCCCATGCAACGCGAGACGAAGTACGTGGCGATCGTTGCGTTGTACCGCGCCCCCGGAGCGTCAGGAGATTGGAAGCGGGTGATTGAGAAAAAGAAGCTCGATCCGGATAAGCCGCTCCGAATGGATCTGTCGCTGAACGGGCTACAGGTGGCAGGAGAAGTCACGAAGTCAGCGTCTTCTAGATGAGCTGCGGAGACGGCGATAGAGAGCTGATATCGCGTGCAAACGCAGGGCGTTTCAGTCCCCGCGCGGGCCCATGTGCCGGGTAACCGGCAGCATGGGCCGCTGGGGAATTACCGATCGTCTTCCCGCACCGAAGACGGATGCCGGCACAGCGCGCGCACTTCCATCTCCATATACGGGAACAGCGGCAACTGGCTCAGCAGGTCATGCAGTTGCTGCACGCTCTCGACGTCGAAGATGCTGACGTTCGCATACTGCCCCGCGATCCGCCACAGATGACGCCAGACACCTTCGTTCATCAGCCGCTGGCACATCGCCTTTTCTTCCGCCTTCAGCGTGGCCGCCTTGACCGGATCCATGTCCGTCGGCAGACGGACGGTCATTTCCACATGAAACAGCATCCTGCACTCCTTGCGTTGTCGATTCGTCGAACGGGAAGGCCGCTCACGCCTGCGCGCGGGCTCGCTCGACTTCGCTTGCCGGCACGTCCTGCTTTTCCTTGAGCAGCGAGAAATCGAAGTCGATCAGCGCGAACTGCCCGTCGACGCCGTACGGCTTGCCTTCCGCGCCTTCGGCCTGCTTCACTGCCGGGATCAGCCCGTCGCGCGTTGCGAATGCGAAGTCGTCCCACAGGTGCGGATCGCCTTCGATGTTGATCTGCGTCGTCAGCTTACGATAACCGTCCGCCGAAACGAAGAAGTGAATGTGCGCCGGACGATGGCCGTGGCGGCCGAGCTGGTCGAGCAGTTGCTCGGTCTTGCCGCCCGGCGGCACGCTGTAGCCGACCGGCACCACGCTGCGGAAGCTGTAGCGGCCTTCCGCGTCGGTGCGGATCGAACGGCGCAGGTTGAACGCGGGCTGCGACTGGTCGAAGTACGAGTAGTTGCCGAGATGGTTCGCATGCCACACCTCGACGAGCGCGTTCGCGATCGGCGCACCGTCTTGGCCGAGCACCTTGCCGCGCATCACGAGCGTCTGGCCCGGATCGGTGCCGTCGTCGAGGCGCGCATGGCCGACCGATTCCGGCGCGCCGGCAACGTACAGCGGCCCTTCGATCGTGCGCGGCGTGCCGCCC
Source organism: Burkholderia sp. 572 (assembly GCF_040545135.1). Classification (NCBI taxonomy): domain Bacteria; kingdom Pseudomonadati; phylum Pseudomonadota; class Betaproteobacteria; order Burkholderiales; family Burkholderiaceae; genus Burkholderia; species Burkholderia sp. 572. The sequence goes on from NZ_JBEPLH010000008.1 coordinate 49,987, forward strand.
TCGATGCCGGCCTTCGCTTCGGCTTCGTCCATCCGCACGTCGAGGAAGCGCTCGAGGCCGAGGCCCGCGGCGATCAGGCCGAGCTCCTTGCCCGCTTCGTTCAGGTAGTTGAGCGCGGTCCAGAATTCGCTCGGCTGCACGTCGAAATCCTCGATCGTGTAGCAGATGTCCTTCATGATCCGGTTGACGATCGCGCGCACGCGCGGGTTGCCGGGCTTCTCCGCGGCGTCGTCGAACGTCTTCAGCAGGGCGTCGATGGCTTGCTTGTCCATGTGTGTCTCCGGTTTCGGTTGTCGTGTGGGGATCAGCGGGCGTCGCGCTTCATGCGTTCGATGCGGGCCCAGTCGAAGGTGATGCCGAGGCCGGGCGTCGCCGGCAGGTGCAGCTTGAAATCCTCGTAGCGCAGCGGCTCGACGAGGATTTCCTCGGTGAGCAGCAGTGGGCCGAACAGCTCGGTGCCCCATTTCAGCGAGTCGAACGTACTGAACAGTTGCGCGGACGCCATCGTGCCGGCCGCGCCCTCGAGCATCGTGCCGCCGTACAACTCGATGCCGGCCGCCGCCGCGATCGACGCGACGCTCGCCGCGCCCTGCAGGCCGCCCGATTGCGCGATCTTCACCGCGAACACGTCGGCCGCGCGATCCTGCGCGAGCGCGAACGCATCGACGGGGCCGTGCAGCGCCTCGTCGGCCATGATCGGCACCTGCGCGAGCTGCGTGAGGCGTTTCAGCCCCGCGCGGTTGGTCGCGGCGATCGGCTGCTCGACGAGGCTCACGCCCGCTTCCGCGAGCCGTGCGCCGGCCCAGATCGCGTCGGTTTCGCTCCATGCCTGGTTCACGTCGACACGCACGTCGCCGCGCTCGCCGAGCGCGCGCTTGATCGCGACGACGTGTGCGACGTCGCTGGCGACCGCGTTCGAGCCGATCTTCAGCTTGAACGCGCGGTGGCGGCGCGCGTCGAGCATCGCTTCGGCTTCCGCGATGTCGCGCTGCGTGTCGCCGCTCGCGAGCGTCCATGCGACGTCCACCGCGTCGGCCCGGCGGCCGCCGAACAGTTCCGACAGCGGCACGCCGAGGCGGCGCGCCTGCGCGTCGAACAACGCGGTCTCGATCGCGCACCTCGCGAAGCGGTTGCCCTGGAACAGCTTGCGGGCGCGCGCCATCGCGGCGCCCGGGCGGGTCGCGTCCATGCCCTGCAGCAGCGGCGCGAAATAGGTGTCGATGTTGACCTTGATGCTTTCGGGGCTTTCCTCGCCGTAGGCGAGGCCGCCGATGGTCGTCGCCTCGCCGACGCCTTCGATACCGTCCGTGCATCGAACGCGAACCAGTACGAGGGTCTGGCAATTCATCGTGGCGACCGACAATTTGTGGGGCCTGATCGTCGGCACGTCGACCAGCAAAGTCTCGATGCGTTCGATGGTGGCGGCAGTTGCTATCATGCGATTCCTCCTGTTGGTGCACATGGTAGGAATTCCCGCCCCGCGTCGTCCAACACTCTTTCCGACTACTTCCATACCTTTGAGGCATGAAATGGAATTGCGCCAGCTCCGCTACTTCATCGCCGTCGCCGAGGAAATGAACATCACGCGGGCGGCCGAGCGGTTGCACATGACGCAGCCGCCGCTGAGCCGCCAGCTCCAGGCGATCGAGGACGAGATCGGGCTGCCGCTGTTCGAGCGCGGCGCGCGGCCGCTGAAGCTGACGGATGCGGGGCGCGTGTTCTACGCGCAGGCGAAGCGCCTCGTCGACCAGGCCGACGAGCTCGGCCCGCTGACGCGGCGGCTCGCGCAGCTGTCGGAGCGGATCGTGATCGGCTTCGTGCCGTCGACGCTGTACGGCGCGCTGCCGGACGTGATCCGCGCGTTTCGCGAGGCGCAGCCGGACGTCGAACTGTCGCTGATCGAAATGTTCACGCTCGAACAGCTCGGCGCGCTGAAGGGCGGGCGGATCGACGTCGGGTTCGGCCGCCTGCGGTTCGACGACGACCAGCTGGTGCGCGAGGCGCTGATCGAGGAAAAGCTGATCGCCGCGCTGCCGGTCGGGCATCCGCTCGCCGATCCCGATCGGCCTCTCGTGCTCGCGGATATCGCGAACGAGACGCTGATCGTCTATCCGAGCACGCCGCGGCCGAGCTTCGCCGATCAGCAGCTGTCGGCGCTGCGCGACGGCGCGCTGGTGCCGGCGGCCGTGCACGAGGTGCGCGAGCTGCAGACGGCGCTCGGGCTCGTGGCCGCGCAGGTCGGCGTGTCGCTGGTGCCGGAGAGCGTGGAGGGCGTGCGCGTGAAGGGCGTGGTCTACCGGCGGTTGCCGGAGCCGGCCGCGACGTCGCCGATCATCATGAGCCGCCGGCTGCACGGCGAAAGCGCCGCCACGGCCGCGTTCTGCGCGATTGCGCGGGAGATGATCGGGGCGTCGGCCTGACGGGCGTCGCCGCTTTCAAGTATCGCAACTAACGGTCTGTTTCGGCGGGCGCCGGTGGATGCGGAGGGGGTGTCGTAATGTCACGCGCGTCGATGCAAGTGCCGCGCTGGTTTTGCGAGTCGCAGGCCACAAGCCACAAGCCACAAGCCACAAGCCACAAGCCGCATGCCACCGGCCGCGCCAGCGTGCGCGTCGCTATCGCTTCACGTCGAGCGTTTCAGACGGAGACTCGCCGAATTTTTCCCGATAGGCGATCGCGAACCGGCCAAGGTGCGTAAACCCGCAATCGAGCGCGACATCGGCGATCCGCCGGTCGGACGCCGCGCCGCGCAGCAGCTCGCGCGCATGGTCGAGCCGCGTCGCGCGCAGGTATTGCATCGGGCTCATGCCCCGGAACTGCAGGAACGCGTCGCGCAGCGTCCGTTCCGGCACGTTGGCGGCCTGGACGATATCGGCGAGTTGCAGCGGCTGCGCGTAGTGCGCGTCCACGAACTCCTGCGCGCGCCGCAGGAAGCCCGGCGCGGGGTCGCGGTGCGAGGCGTGCAGCACGGACGGCGGGTGGCCTTCGATCAGCAGGTCGATCAGCAGGTGCTCGAGCTGCGACGCGACGCGCGGGTTCGCGTTCGCGCGCTCGAGCAGCTCGGGCGAGCGGGCGACGAGCATCAGTTGCTGGCGCCACGCGGTGAGCGCGGCGTCGCTGACATGCAGCACCGGGTCGAGCGTCGCGCGCGGGTCGCCCGTCAGCGAGCCGACCGTGGCCGCGTCGATGCGCAGCACGAACTGCTCGCAATCGGCCGACAGCACCGCGTCGAAGCGCTCGCCGGGCGCGCACAGCACGCCGGTCTGGCCGTCGACGCCGAGCTGCCGCCCCATCGCGCGCACCTCGGCCTGGCCGGACAGGCAGAACATCAGCAGGTAGTAGCCGTCGACCGCGTCGACCTGCACGCGCATCGCGTCGCCGAATGCGATCGTGCCGATCCCGAGCCCGCCGAGCCGGACGAAATCCATGTGCGACGCGCCATGCGTGCGGCCGTTCGGCAGCAGCGCATGCGGCTGCATCACGCGCGAGATCCGCTCGCGCGTCTCGTCGAGATCGCGGGATTCGAACAGCCGGTGCGCGCGCAGCGCGAGCGGCTCGAACGACGTTGGGGACATGGGCCTCAGCCTTTGTATGAGCGACGCGCGCTTCGATCCGATGAATGGGTCGCGATCGTGCGCAGGGTCGTGTGTGCCGTCATGCTAGCTCAGAAATCCGCCGAAAGTGGATATTGCGCCGCCGCAATCGCACTTTCCGGATAGACGGGGAATATTAGCCTTTCAAAAATGGACTCCATCTTGTTAATGAAACGGAACCACAAGGAGTCCGACATGGAGCAGACAGAATCGCCCGTCGTGTTCGCCTCGCGCGACGACGCGTCCGACGTGAGCTTTCCGCACGACGACGGCTCGCGCGTGCCGTACAAGGTGTTCAGCTCGCAGGCCGTCTACGAACGCGAGCAGGAACGCATCTTTCGCGGCCCGACGTGGAACTTCGTCGCGCTGGAAGCGGAAATCCCGAACGCCGGCGATTTCAAGAGCACGTTCGTCGGCGATACGCCGGTGGTCGTCACGCGCACGGAGGACGGCGCGCTTTCCGCGTGGGTGAACCGCTGCGCGCACCGCGGCGCGCAGGTGTGCCGCAAGTCGCGCGGCAACGCGAGCTCGCATACGTGCGTGTATCACCAGTGGAGCTTCGACAACGCGGGCAACCTGCTCGGCGTGCCGTTCCGGCGCGGCCAGAAGGGGATGTCCGGGATGCCGGCCGACTTCGACCCGAAGCAGCACGGGCTGCGCAAGCTGCGTGTCGACAGCTATCGCGGGCTCGTGTTCGCCACCTTCAGCGACGACGTGATGCCGCTGCCCGACTATCTCGGCGAGCAGATGCGCCCGTGGATCGACCGGATCTTCCACAAGCCGATCGAGTATCTCGGCTGCACGCGCCAGTATTCGAAGTCGAACTGGAAGCTGTACATGGAGAACGTGAAGGACCCGTATCACGCGAGCATGCTGCACCTGTTCCATACGACCTTCAACATCTTTCGCGTCGGGATGAAGGCGCGCTCGATTCCGGATGCGAACCACGGGCTGCACAGCATCATCACGGTGACGAAGACGGGCGACGATACGTCGGCCGCGTACAAGCAGCAGAACATTCGCTCGTTCGACGAAGGTTTCCATCTGGAAGACGAATCGATTCTCGATCTCGTGTCGGAATACGACGAGGACTGCACGAACCATATCCAGCCGATCTTCCCGCAGCTCGTGATCCAGCAGATCCACAACACGCTGGTCGCCCGCCAGATCCTGCCGAAGGGCCCCGACAACTTCGAGCTGATCTTCCACTTCTTCGGCTACGCGGACGATACGCCCGAGCTGCGCGCGCTGCGAATCAAGCAGGCGAACCTCGTCGGGCCGGCCGGCTATATCTCGATGGAGGACACGGAGGCGACCGAGCTCGTGCAGCGCGGCACGGTGCGCGACGGCGACGCGACGTCGGTGATCGAGATGTCGCGCGGCAATCCGGACCAGCAGGACACGGTGATCACCGAAAGCCTGATCCGCAAGTTCTGGGTCGGCTACCAGAAGCTGATGGGCTATTGAAGCGGGAGCGCGGAACGATGGAAAACCTGACGGAAGACATGAAGACGTGGTTCGAGATTTACATGCTCCAGAACCGCTATATCGGGCACCTCGACAACAACCGGCTCGAGGAATGGCCGACGATGTTCACCGAGGACTGCACGTACGAAATCGTGCCGAAGGAGAACGCCGACCTCGGGCTGCCGGTCGGGATCGTCCACTGCACGAACCAGCGGATGCTGCGCGACCGCGTGGTGTCGCTGCGGCACGCGAACATCTACGAAGAGCATACGTACCGGCACATGACGTCGGGCCTGACGATCGTCGCGGAACGTGACGGCGAGATCGACACCGAGAGCAACTACGTCGTCGTGCAGACGCGCAGCAACGGCGAGTCGAACGTGTACCAGGCCGGCAAGTACTACGACACGGTCGTGCGCACGCCGAACGGGCTGCGCTACAAGACCAAGCGGGTGATCTACGACACGTCGCGCGTGCAGACGCTGCTCGCGACCCCGATCTGATACGGAAGCAAGGAACAGTCATGACTGAAGCAACGCTCGCCGAGTGGCATCCGCTCGGCGCTTTCGACGAATTCTCCGAAGACGAACCGGCGGCGCGCGTCGCCGGCCAGAAGCCGATCGCCGTGTTCCGGATCGGCGACGAACTGTTCGCGATGCACGATCTCTGCACGCACGGCCATGCGCGGCTGTCCGAGGGGTATGTGGAGGACGGCTGCGTCGAATGCCCGCTGCACCAGGGGCTGATCGACATTCGCACCGGCGCGCCGAAATGCGCGCCGATCACGGAGCCGGTGCGTACCTATCCGATCCGGATCGTCGACGGGCAGGTGGAAGTCAATGTCGGCTGATCCGTTCGTGATCGTCGGCGCCGGCCACGCGGCGCGGCGCACGGCCGAAGCGGTGCGCGAGCGCGACGCCGCGGCGCGCATCGTGATGATCGGCGCGGAACGCGAGCTGCCGTACGACCGGCCCGCGCTGTCGAAGGATGCGCTGCTGAGCGACGGCGGCGAGCAGCGTGCGTTCGTGCGCGATGCCGCGTGGTACGACGCGCAGCGCATCGAGCTGCGGCTCGGCACGCGCGTCGAGGCGATCGAGCGCGATGCGTTGCGCGTGCGGCTCGACGACGGCGCAACGCTGCCTTATGCGCGGCTCGTGCTGGCGACGGGCTCGCGGGTGCGCACGTTCGCCGGTGAGATCGACGAAGGCGTCACGCCGCATTACGTCCGTACGGTCGACGATGCGCGTGCGTTGCGCGCGCAGCTCGCGCCGGGGCGCCGCGTGGCGGTGCTCGGAGGCGGTTTCATCGGCCTCGAGGTCGCGGCGGCGGCGCGCCAGCTCGGTTGCGACGTGACGGTGATCGATCCGGCGCCGCGCCTGCTGCAGCGCGCGTTGCCGGAAGTCGTCGGCGCGTATGCGCATCGGCTGCACGACGCACGCGGCGTGGTCTTCCGGATGGCGACGCTGCCGCGCGCGATCCGTCGCGCGCCGGGTGGCGGCGCGATCGTCGAGACCGATCGTGGCGACGTGCCGGCCGATCTCGTCGTGGTCGGTATCGGGGTGGTGCCGAATGTCGAGCTCGCGCACGCAGCGGGGCTCGATGTCGACAACGGGATACGTGTCGACGCGGGCTGTCGTACGGTCGATCCCGCGATCTTCGCGGCGGGCGAGGTGACGATGCACTTCAATCCGTTGCTCGGGCGTCACGTGCGGATCGAATCGTGGCAGGTGGCCGAAAACCAGCCGGCTGTCGCGGCGGCGAACCTGCTCGGTGCCGACGAAACCTATGCCGAGCTGCCATGGTTGTGGTCCGATCAGTACGACTGCAACCTGCAGATGCTCGGGTTGTTCGGCAGCGAACGCACGATCGTCGTGCGCGGCGATCCGGCGAACGGGCCGTTCACCGTGTTCGGGCTGGGGGACGACGGCAGGATCGTCGCGGCGGCCGCGGCGAACCAGGGGCGCGACATCGGCGCATCGCGCCGGCTGATCGCGGCGGGGGCGGTGCCCGATCCGGTGAAGCTCGCCGATCCGACGGTGAATCTGAAGACGTTCCTGTAACGGCGGCAGGCGCGGCGAGTATGGCGGGCGCGGTGGACGGATGGCGTCGGCGACGACGTCGCCGGCCGCGCGTTTGCCGGACGATTGCGCGACGTGGCGGGTGACGTCATGCTCGGCGGCGATCGCGCGGGGCCGTCGCGTTTCATGCCGCGCGTTTGTCGGCCGGTGCGAAATCGGGGATATTAGCGGCATCGCCGATTCGCCTGCCGCCATGACGCCAGACAAAGCCCTCGAACTGAAACGCAGCAAGCGCCGCGCGCTGTGGCTGCTGCTGGCCGCCGTCGCGGTGTTCGTCACGACGATCCTGCTGCCGCGTGGCCCGTGGGTCGACGGCTTCAAGGCCGTGGCCGAAGCCGCGATGGTCGGCGCGCTCGCCGACTGGTTCGCGGTCGTCGCGCTGTTCCGCCGTGTACCGATCCCGTTCGTATCGCGTCATACCGAGATCATTCCGAAGAACAAGGACAAGATCGCCGACAACCTCGCGGTGTTCGTGCGCGAGAAGTTCCTCGGCCCCGACGCGCTCGCCGCGCAGATCCGCCAGCACGATCCCGCGCAGAAACTCGGCGCGTGGCTCGGCGAGCCGGCAAACACTGACGCGCTCGGCGGCTATGTGACGAAGCTGATGAGTTTCGCGCTCGACATGACCGACGACGCGCGGATCCAGTCGTTCGTCCACGATGCGTTTCGCGCGGTGATCGACCGGGTCGACCTGTCGCAATCGGCCGGCGCGATCCTCGACACGCTGACGAAGGACGGCCGCCACCAGGTGCTGCTCGACGACGCGATCGAACAGGTGGTCGACGTGCTCGACAAGGAAGAAAACCGCGAGGTGATCGCGGGCTTCATCGTCGAATGGCTGAAGACGCAGTACCCGAAGGTCGAGAAGATCATGCCGACGCAGTGGTTCGGCGAGAACGGCGCGCGGATGCTCGCGAGCGCGGTGAGCCGCGTGCTGGAAGGCGTGGCGGCGGACCCCGAGCACGAGCTGCGGCAGCGCTTCGACCGGACGGTCGTGCGGCTGACCGAGCGGTTGAAGCACGATCCCGCGTTCATCGCGAAGGGCGAGGAGATCAAGCGTTACGTTCGCGACGGCGCCGCGTTCAACGAGTATGTCCGCGACTTGTGGGATCAGTTGCGCGCGTGGCTGAAGGCCGATCTCGCGCGCCCCGATTCGGCGCTGCACCGGCAGGCGGCGACGCTCGGCGGCTGGCTCGGTGCGCGGCTGGCGGAGAGTCCGGCATTGCGTGCATCGCTGAACGAGCATGTCGAGAGGGCCGTGCACGAGATGGCGCCGGATTTCGCGGATTTCCTGATGCGCCATATCCGCGATACGGTGCGCAACTGGGATGCGCGCGAGATGTCGCGGCAGATCGAGCTGAACATCGGCAAGGACCTGCAATACATCCGCATCAACGGCACGCTGGTCGGCGGGCTGATCGGGCTCGGGTTGTATCTGGTGTCGCTGGTGCCGCGCTGGGCAGCCGGCTGGCTGCACTGACGCGGCCACGGATATCGCGGGAGGGCGCGGAGGGTGCGACGGGCCGCGCCCGCGCGTCATGCATGCGCTTTCGCGCCGTGCAGTTGCAGGCCGAGCGCCTTGATGACCTTCAGGATGGTGCCGAAGCTGGGGTTGCCGTCGTGCGACAGCGCCTTGTACAGCCCTTCGCGCGACAGGCCCGCGTCGCGCGCGACCTGCGACATGCCGCGTGCGCGTGCGATCACGCCGAGCGCGTGTGCGATGAAGGCCGGATCGTCGCCGGCTTCCTGCAGGCACGCTTCGAAGTAGTCGGCCATGTCGTCTTCGGTCTTCAGATGGTCGGCCGAGTCCCACGGCCGGGTGCTGATCTTGTCCATCGATTACTCCATGTCGAGGTGCGCGAGCATCGCGTGCGCGGCGCGTATGTCGGCCTGTTGCGTCGATTTATCGCCGCCGCCGAGCAGGATGACCCAGATCGTTCCGCGCCGGACGTAGTAGACGCGATAGCCGGGGCCGTGGTCGATCCGCATTTCGACGACCGGCGAGCCCGCGGATTTCCAGTCGCCCGGATTGCCCATCGACAGGCGGTCGATGCGTGCCTGGATGCGGCGCTTCGCGACGCGATCCCGCAGGCCGGCAAACCATGCGTCGAAGACGTCGGTGGTCCGGATGCTGAACGTAGGCGCACTGTAGGGCATTGATTGCGGTATGTCAACCATGGTTCACAGGTGGGTCGGGCTGGGTCGGGTTATTCGGTAGCCGCTACATTAGGGCTGCCCGCTTCGTTTGCGTGCCAAATGGCCGTTCGGCCGAAGTCGGAGTTCTGCGAATCCGTCTACAATCAATCACGTCTTTGCCGCCCGTGCGCGCTTGCCGCGCGCGGGCGGATCCGTTTGTCCTCCGCTATCCGGAGGCGCCGCCGCGCATCGCTCGTTGCGCGGCGGGCAGTGCCGTGGTTTGTGTCCAGTAGGTAAAGCGTCCGCGTGCCGTAGGCCGGCGCGCGTTCTGAACGCTGCGTGTCCGTAGGCCGGGCAGGCGGCATCAACCGAGAGTCCCCCATGAAAGCATCGGATCTGTTCGTGAAGGCGCTGGAAGCCGAAGGCGTCGAGTACGTGTTCGGCATTCCCGGCGAAGAAAACCTCGATCTGCTCGAATCGCTGCGGCGATCGAAGATCAAGCTCGTGCTGACCCGGCACGAGCAGGCGGCCGGGTTCATGGCCGCCACCTACGGCCGCCTGACGGGCCGTACCGGCGTGTGTATCGCCACGCTCGGGCCCGGCGCGACGAACTTCGTGACGGCCGCCGCGTATGCGCAGCTCGGCGGCATGCCGATGCTGATGATCACCGGGCAGAAGCCGATCAAGTCCAGCAAGCAGGGCCACTTCCAGATCGTCGACGTGGTCGACATGATGCAGCCGCTCACGAAGTTCACGCGGCAGATCGTGTCGATCGGCAACATCCCGTCGGCCGTGCGCGAGGCGTTCCGCCGCGCGGAGGAGGAGCGTCCGGGCGCCGCGCACCTCGAGTTGCCGGAAGACATCGCGCACGAGGAGGGCGACGGCAAGCCGATCCCGCGCAGCTACAGCCGGCGGCCGGTGGCGGAGGAAAAGGCGATCGCGCATGCGGTCGACGCGATCCAGGCCGCGCGCCATCCGCTGCTGATGATCGGTGCGGGCGGCAACCGCAAGACCACCTGCAAGATGCTGCTCGAATTCGTCGACAAGACGGGCATCCCGTTCTTCACGACGCAGATGGGCAAGGGCGTGATCGACGAGACGCACCCGCTGTGGCTCGGCAACGCGACGCTGTCCGACGGCGACTTCGTCCACCGCGCGATCGAGCATGCGGACTGCATCATCAACGTCGGCCACGACGTGATCGAGAAGCCGCCGTTCTTCATGCGTACCGACGACAAGACCGTGATCCACGTGAACTTTCTCGGCGCGCAGGTCGATCCCGTCTACTTCCCGCAGATCGAGGTGGTCGGCGACATCGCGAACGCGGTGTGGCAGATGAAGGAGGCGCTCGCGCCGCAGCCGCACTGGGATTTCTCGCGCTTCACGATGATCAAGGCGCATTTCGACGCCCATCTGGAGAAGGGCCAGCACGATCCGCGCTTCCCGATGTACCCGGTGCGGATCGTCAACGATCTTTACAACGCGCTGCCGGTCGACGGCATCGTCTGTCTCGACAACGGGATGTACAAGATCTGGTTCGCGCGTTACTGGCGCGCGCACGAGCCGAATTCCCTGCTGCTCGACAACGCACTCGCGTCGATGGGCGCCGGCCTGCCGTCGGCGATCGCGACGAAGATCGTGCACCCGCAGCGCAAGGTGATCGCCGTGTGCGGCGACGGCGGCTTCATGATGAATTCGCAGGAGCTCGAAACGGCGGTGCGGCTGAAGCTCGACCTCGTCGTGATGATCCTGCGCGACGACGCCTTCGGGATGATCCGCTGGAAGCAGGAGAACATGAATTTCCCCGATTTCGCGATGACGCTGCAGAACCCCGATTTCGTGTCGTATGCGCAAAGCTACGGCGCGCACGGGCACCGCGTCGAATCGGCCGACGATCTCGAGCCGCTGCTGCGCGAGTGTTTCTCGACGCCGGGCGTGCACGTGATCGACGTGCCGATCGACTATTCGGACAACGAGCGCGTGCTGAACCGCGAGATCAAGCGCCTGTCGGCGCAACTCTGAATGTCCCGTCCACAGGAAGGAGTCGTTCCATGTTGAAGGAAACCTATCCGTACTACCTCGCCAACGAAGCCGTCTACGCGAACACCGATCTGGACGTGACGGACAAGTTCAGCGGCAAGGTCGCGACGCGCGTCGCGCTGGCCGACGCGAAGGCCATCGACGCGGCGATCGGCGCGGCGGTCGACGCCGCGAAGCCGATGCGCGAGCTGCCGGCCTACAAGCGGCAGGCCGTGCTCGACCATTGCGTCGCGCGTTTTCGCGAGCGCTTCGACGAGCTGGCCGAGGCGCTGTGCATCGAGGCCGGCAAGCCGATCAACGATTCGAAGGGCGAAGTGACGCGGCTGATCGACACGTTCCGCGTGGCGTCCGAGGAGTCGGTGCGCATCGACGGCGAGATCATCAACCTCGAGATCTCCGCGCGCGCGCAGGGCTATACGGGCTACACGAAGCGTGTGCCGGTCGGCCCGTGCTCGTTCATCTCGCCGTTCAACTTCCCGCTGAACCTCGCCGCGCACAAGGTCGCGCCCGCGCTCGCGGCCGGCTGTCCGTTCGTGCTGAAGCCCGCGAGCCGCACGCCGATCGGCGCGCTGATCATCGGCGAGGTACTCGCCGAGACCGACTTGCCGAAGGGCGCATTCTCGGTGCTGCCCGCGCATCGCGACGGCGCCGACCTGTTCACGACCGACGAGCGTTTCAAGCTGTTGTCGTTCACGGGGTCGCCGGCCGTCGGCTGGGCGCTGAAGGAGAAGGCCGGCAAGAAGAAAGTCGTGCTGGAGCTCGGCGGCAACGCGGCCGCGATCGTCGATGCGGATCAACGCGACCGGCTCGACTACGTGGTCGAGCGCCTCGCGTTCGGCGCGTACTACCAGTCGGGCCAGAGCTGCATCGGCGTGCAGCGGATCCTCGTCCATGCCGATCTGTACGACGCGCTGCGCGAGAAGCTGATCGCAAAGACGCGTTCGCTGAAGATGGGCGATCCGAAGGATCCGTCGACGTTCGTCGGGCCGATGATTTCCGAATCCGAATCGCGCCGGCTGTCGGGATGGATGGACGCGGCCGTCGCGGCGGGCGCGAAGATCGTTGCGGGCGGCAAGGTCGACGGCGCGATGTTCGAAGCGACGCTGCTGGAAAACGTCGGGCACGAGCAGGACCTGTACCGGAAGGAGGCGTTCGGCCCCGTCGCGATCCTCGAGAAGTTCGACCGGTTCGACGATGCGCTTGCCCGCGTGAACGACAGCGACTTCGGGCTGCAGGCCGGCGTGTTCACCGATTCGCTCACGCATGCGCAGCGCGCGTGGGACGAGCTGGAGGTCGGCGGCGTCGTGATCAACGACGTGCCGTCGTTCCGCGTCGACAACATGCCGTACGGGGGCGTGAAGGATTCGGGCCTCGGCCGCGAAGGGATCCGCTACGCGATCGAGGACATGACCGAGCCGCGGCTGATGGTCGTGCGGCGCCGGTAACGCGGGGCGGGATGCGCGGTGCCGCGACGGCACGCGGGTGGGCGACAAGGCCGGCCCGCGTGCCGTTTTTCATGGCGTCGCGCGCAGCGGGCCGGCGCCGGGCCCCGCCGGGCCCGTATCGTGCCCGCGTGGCGTCGCGTGGCGGGCTGCCGGAACGCGCTCGACTACGGGACTCGCCTCGTGATGTAATCGCGCGAAACTGCCGACCGGGGTACGACGCCGGAAAGCGCGAATTCATTCTTCACGAGGTCGATTCATGTCTCCCGTCTCGGCATTCAAGCTGGTTTTGTTGTCATTTCTCGCGATCGTCGCGCTCGAATGCGTCGCCAAGCGGCTGCGGCTGCCGCCCGCGGCCGCGCTGCTGATCGGCGGCATCGGCATCGCGTTCATCCCCGGCCTGCCGCCGATCGATCTCGATCCCGAACTGGTGCTGCTGGTGTTCCTGCCGCCGCTGCTGATGGACGGCGCGTACTTCTCGGTGTGGGAGGAGTTCAAGCGCAACGTCGGCGGCATCCTGCTGCTGGCGATCGGCGCGGTCGTGTTCACGACGTTCGCGGTCGGCTTCGCCGTGCACTGGGTGGCGCCGTCGCTGCCGTGGGCCGCGTGCTTCGCGCTCGGCGCGATCGTGTCGCCGCCCGACGCCGTTGCGGCGAAGGCCGTGCTCGAACGCGTCGCGCTGCCGCGCCGGCTGATGGTGCTGCTCGAAGGCGAGAGCCTGCTGAACGATGCGGCCGGCCTCGTGCTGTTCCGCTTCGCGGTCGCGGCCGCGCTCACCGGCGCATTCAGCCTCGAGCACGCGGTCGTGCGCTTCGCGGAGCTCGGGCTCGGCGGCGTGGCGATCGGCTTCGTGGTCGGCAAGCTCGTCGTGTGGTTCCTGAAGCAGCTCGACGACGACTATCTCGTGATCACCGTCGCGGTGATCACCGGCTGGATCGCCTATATCGCGGGCGAAATGGTCGAGGTATCGGGCGTGATCGCCACCGTCACGGCCGGCATGATCGTCGGCTGGCATCAGCACGAGGTGTTCTCGGCGGCCGTGCGCACGCGCGGCACCGCGTTCTGGCAGGTCATCGTGTTCCTGCTCGAAGCGATGGTGTTCGTGTTGATCGGGCTGTCGCTGCGCGGCGCGATCCACCGGCTCGGCGGCTTCGAGCAGGTGCTCGCCACGATGGTGCCGCCGATGTTCGCGGTGCTGGCGGCGGTGATCGTGTCGCGCTTCGTGTGGATCTACGCGGTCGAGGCGCTGAAATGGCCGGTGCGCGGGATCGCGCGGCGCGGCGAGGCGCCGGACTGGAAGGCCGCGACGATCATGAGCTGGGCCGGGATGCGCGGCGTCGTCACGCTGGCGATCGCGCTGTCGCTGCCCGAGGCGATGCCCGGCCGCGACGTGATCCTGGTCGCGTCGTTCGCGGTGATCCTCGTCACCGTGCTGCTGCAGGGCACGACGATCGGGCCGCTGATCCGGCTGCTGCGCCTGCCGCAGCGCGAAGAGCGCGCGGCGCACCACCTGACCGAGCCGCAGACGTGGGCGTACGTCGAGGCCGCGCAACTCGCGGCGATCCAGCCGCTCGTGCGCGACGAGAACGGGGTCGTGATCCATCCGCGCCTGCTCGAGCAGTACACGTATCGCGCGGAATTGACCGAACGGGCGAAGGACGAGCCGGCGTACCCGGCGGAAGTGCGCACCGCGCACTACGACGTCGTGCTGGCCGCGATCAGGGCCGGGCGCGCCGAATTGTTGCGCCTGCACCGTTCGGGCCGCATCCACGACGAAATGCTGCACGCGCTCGAACGCGACCTCGACCTGCAGGAAGTGTCCGCGCAGCACGCGCGCGGATAAGGCTGCACGGCACCGTCATGCCGTCATCCAGCGGCCGCTGCCGGCCGACCGGAAGCGCGCATGGGCAGATCGTTGCCCGGCGCGCTCTTTTTCTTCCTCGCGCCCGCCGATTCGGCGCATTTCCATCCGGCCCCAAATGAGGCGGACAACCAGCCTTGCAGCGCATGCAAACCTTATGGCGCCGGTCTCGCAAACGTTATCGTCTTTCGAATCCGGAAATGATCTGATTTAACTGATTCCGTCTCTTTCTGCATATTTGGCAAAACTAAACCGGAAGGAGATAGATGCTGTGTTCTAATTTCATTTAGAATCAGCCGGTTATGTTTATTGAGAGAAAGGATGCGGAGGTAATGCGGCCGCCAACGGGGAGAAATCGGCGTCCGGAGCCCTGCAAGGCCAATGCCGACAGGCCAAATCGGCGGAATCGGGCGGTTTTTTCAACCGCCGAATTAAGATAGCGTCCCAAGTCTGATAAACAACTCCTATGAAAGAATCGATTGGAGAATCGGCGTTTGAAACTGTATTTATGAAAGAATCGAGCGTTGATAATGCCTCGGATTGTCTTGAATCGGGGTTATCGGTCCTTCTCGTCGACGATCAACCGTTCGTCGGCGAGGTGATCCGCCGCGCGCTGCGCAGCGAACACGACATCGACCTGCACGTGTGCACCGACGCGCACCGGGCGATGGCGGTCGCGCGCGACGTGAAGCCGACGGTCATCCTGCAGGATCTCGTGATGCCGGAGATCGACGGCCTCGATCTCGTCCGTGCGTGGCGCGCGGACGCCGGCACGGCTCGCGTGCCGATCATCGTGCTGTCCGCGAAGGAGGAGCCGATCGTCAAGCGCGAGGCGTTCATCGCCGGCGCGAACGACTATCTGGTGAAGCTCCCCGACGCGATGGAGCTGGCCGCACGGATCCGCTATCACTCGAATTCGTACCTGATGTCCCGGCAGCGCGACGAGGCGCTCGACTTCCTGTCGCACGACATGCGTTCGCCACAGACGTCGATCCTCGCGCTGCTCGACGTCTACCGCGCCGAGCACGGCGAGATGCCGGCGATCATGGAACGCATTGCCGGCCATGCGCGGCGCGCGCTCGCGCTTGCCGACGGCTTCATCCACCTGACCCGCGCGCGGTCCGAGCGCCGCGCGCACGAGGTCGTGAGCCTCAACGAGATCGTGCTCGACGCCGTCGACCAGCTGTGGGAGAAGGCGGCCGGGCTCGGCAGCCGGGTCACCGCGCACGTGCCCGATACCGAGTGCGTGACGATGGGCGACCGCATGATGCTGACGCGCGCGGTCGCGAACCTGATCGACAACGGGCTGAAGTACGGCCCGGTCGGCACGGACGTGCACTGCACGCTGAGCGGCGAGGACGGTGCATGGGTGATCGGCGTCGAGGATACCGGCGCGGGAATCGCGCCGGAGCAGCGCACGGCCGCGACCGAGTCGTTCGTGCAGCTCGAGTCCGCGCATGGCGCGGCGCGCGGCGGCTTCGGCCTCGGGCTCGCGTTCGTCCGCGCGACGGCGGCGCGGCATCGCGGCCAGATCCTGATGCGCAATACGGCGCGCGGCTTCATGGTCGCGCTTCGGCTGCCGGCGCAAGCGGAGCGGTGATTTCGCGGCGCGGCCTGCCGGCGCCGCGCCGCCCGCAAGCCCTGATGCGCTCGTGGCGCGCCGTCCGGCGCGCAGGCGGGCGCGGATTTTTTCAACGCTGATATAGAAAGCCCATAACGAACATGGCCACCGTGACGCCCCGCGCGACCAATGAAAGCCTGCATCCGACGATCGGCGCTGCCCGGCTGACGCTCGGCAATCGCATCCTGCTCAGCTTCGGCGTGCTGTTCGTGCTGATGCTGGTGACAGCCGGCGTGTCCTACGAGCGATTGCGTGCGATCAACAGCGAAGCCGTCAGCATCGAGCACGATTCGCTGCCCGGCGTCTACCTCGCGTCGTCGCTGCGCGGCGCAGTGAATGAATCATTCATGCTGCTGCAGCAGGCGACGTTCGTCGAGACCGATCCCGAAAGCGTCCAGCGCGATCTCGCGAAGATCGCCGAAGCGGCGAAGGACATCGATTCGTTGTCGGTCGAGTACCAGAACTCGATATTTCGCGACGACGACCGGCAGCGCTTCGCGACCTTCCGGGGCACCTACGACCACTACCTGCCGCTGCTGAACGAAGCGGTGCAGCGGCACCGTCAATCGCACGACGACGCGGTCGCCGGGTATGTGAAGGTGCAGCCCGCATGGGCCGAGGTCGTGCGCAATGCGAATATTCTCGTGCAGGAAAACCGCAAGTTCGCCGATCAGTCGGCGAAGCTGATCCGTGAATCCGTGCAGGACACCGAGGTGGTGCTCGCGACCGCACTGGCGATCATGCTGCTGTCGGCGCTCGGGTTCGGCTACATGCTGTACCGTTCGGTCACCGTCCCGATGGCGCGGCTCGTCGAGGTGCACGACGTGATGCGTACAGGCAACCTGACGCGCCGCCTCGACCTGCGCCGTCGCGACGAATTCGGCACGCTCGAGACGGGCTTCAACCGGATGGCCGACGAACTGACCGAGCTCGTCGCGCGTGCGCAGCAGTCGTCGCTGCAGGTGACGACGTCGGTCGCCGAGATCGCGGCGACGTCGCGCGAGCAGCAGGCGACCGCGAACGAAACCGCGGCAACGACGACCGAGATCGGCGCGACCTCGCGCGAAATCTTCGCGACGTCGCGCGACCTGGTGCGCACGATGAACGAAGTGGCCGGCGTGGCGGAGCAGTCGGCCACACTCGCGGGCGTGAGCCAGAGCGGGCTCACGCGGATGGGCGAGACGATGCGCAGCGTGATGGACGCGGCCGGCTCGGTGAACGCGAAGCTCGCGATCCTCAACGAGAAGGCGCTGAACATCAACCAGGTGGTCGCGACCATCACCAAGGTGGCCGACCAGACCAACCTGCTGTCGCTGAACGCCGCGATCGAGGCCGAGAAGGCCGGCGAATACGGCCGCGGCTTCGCGGTCGTCGCGACCGAGATCCGCCGCCTCGCCGACCAGACGGCGGTCGCGACCTACGATATCGAGCAGACGGTGAAGGAGATCCAGTCGGCGGTATCGGCGGGCGTGATGGGGATGGACAAGTTCTCCGAGGAAGTGCGCCGGGGGATGCTCGACGTGCAGCAGGTCGGCGGGCAGCTGTCGCAGATCATCGCCGAGGTGCAGACGCTCTCGCCGCGCTTCCAGATGGTCAACGAAGGGATGCAGACGCAGGCGAACGGCGCGGAGCAGATCACGCAGGCGCTGTCGCAGCTGTCGGAGGCCGCGCAGCAGACGGCCGAGTCGCTGCGCCAGTCGTCGCAGGCGATCGACGACCTGACGCTCGTCGCGAACCAGTTGCGCACCAGCGTGTCGCGCTTCAAGGTCGACGCGTGACGCGCGCCGACACGCAGAACGGCGCGCATGCGCTGTTCCTGATGTTCGAGCTCGACGGCGAACGCTATGCGCTCGACGCGGCCGGCATCGACGAGGTGCTGCCGCTCGCGGTCACGAAGGCCGTGCCCGGCGCACCCGAATGGATTGCCGGGCTGCTGATGCGCGGCGGCCAGCCGGTGCCGGTGATCGACGTGCCGATGCTGGCGCTCGGGCGCCGCGCGCATGCGCTGCGCTCGACGCGGCTCGTGATGGTTCGCTACCGGGCGCGCGAGGCGGGCGGCGAGCGCACGATCGGGCTGATCGTCGAGCGTGCGACGCAGACGATGCGGATCGATCGCGCGGCGTTTCGCGCGAGCGGCATCTCGACCGCGCGCACGCGCTGGCTCGGGCCCGTCGCGAATACGCCCGACGGCGTCGTGCAGCAGGTATCGGTTGCCGACCTGATCGACGACGTTGCACGCCTGTATCTGTTCGACGACGGCCTGCCGGGCCACGGGGGAGAGTCCGCATGAAAGAGTCCGAATCGCGATTTCGCGGCTGGCTGCTGCGCGAGACCGGCATCGACCCCGATTCGCTCGGCAACGATTTCCTGACCCGCGCGCTGACGGAGCGCGTGCACGCGCTGCAGGCGGACGGCGAGCGCCTGTCGTCGGCGGCGCGGCCGCCCGTGACGCAGGACGCGCTCGACGCCTACTGGCAGCAGCTCAACGCGTCGGCCGACGAACGGCGTGCGCTGATCGAGCTGTTCGTCGTGCCCGAGACCTGGTTCTTCCGCGACCGCGAGGCCTTCGCGACGCTCGCGCGGCTCGCGGCCGACCGGCTCGCGGCGCTGCCCGGCCGCGTGATCCGCGTGCTGAGCGCGCCGTGCTCGACGGGCGAGGAACCGTTTTCGGCGGCGATGGCGCTGCTCGACGCGGGGCTCGACCCGGCCAGTTTCACGATCGACGCGATCGACCTCAGCACGCGCGCGATCGAGCAGGCGCGGCTCGGCTGTTACGGGCGCAACGCGTTTCGCGGCACCGCGACGGAGTTTCGCGCGCGGCACTTCACGCCGACCCGCGAGGGCTGGCTGCTCGACGAGCGCGTGCGCGCCTGTGTGCAGTTCAGTCAGGCGAACCTCGTCGAACCGGCGGCGGACACGGGCCTTCGCTACGATTTCGTGTTCTGCCGCAACGTGCTGATCTACTTCGATCGCGACGCGCAGGATCGCGTGATCCGCGCGCTCGGCGAGCGTCTTGCCGACGACGGCGTGCTGTTCGTCGGGCCGGCCGAGACGGGGGTCGCGATGCGGCACGGGATGCGCTCGGCGCGCGTGCCGCTCGCATTCGCGTTTCATCGCGAGCCCGCCGGCGCGGCGCCCGATACCTACGCGGCCCGGCCGGCGGCGCCGCTGTCCATGGCGGCGGCGCCGTACCGGCGCGCGGAGCGCTTCACGGTCGCGCCGCCCGCGGCGACACGCCCGGTGCTGGCGGTCGCGCCGCCGGCCTGGCTCGGCGACGCACGCGAGCCGTTCGCGGCACCGCCGCCGGCCATGCACGCGGCCGCGTTCGACGCGCGGGCCGATCTGCCGGCAGCGGCGGCCGAACCGGTTGCGCCCGTTGCAACGGTCGCACCGGTGGCCGAAGGCCCCGCGCCGACGCTGGAAGACGCACAGGCGCTGGCGAATGCCGGCGCGTTCGACGAGGCCGAGCGCGTGCTCGCGCAGTTCTCGGCGCGCGTCGGGCCGCACGCCGATGCGTTCTACCTGAACGGGCTGATCGCGGATGCGCGCGGGCGCGCATCGGAAGCCGGCGACTTCTACAGGAAGGCGCTGTACCTGCGGCCCACGCATCACGAAGCGCTGACCCATCTCGCGACGCTGCTCGACGTCGGCGGCGATCGCGCGGGCGCGCAATGGCTGCTCGAGCGTGCACGGCGCTCGGCCGGCTGACAAGACTACGGGTTGGGGACCGACACCGCGATGACCAGAGGAATTCATGAACCGCGCCGCCGCTGCCATTGACGAGACGACGATCGACGTCGACGATTGCTGGAACCGGATCGGCACGCGCGGCGACCGCACGTGCGAGCGGCTGAACGAGTGCCTGCGCTGCCTGAACTGCCCGGTGTACGCGTATCACGCGGCGAAGCTGCTCGAGCGCCCGCTCGACGGGGCGGAGATGGCCGACGCCACGCGCCGGATGAGCGCGCCCGGCACGCCGCACGTGCGCGACGCCGACGCCGATACGCGCCATGCGGCGCTGGCGTTCCGCGTGGCCGACGAATGGCTCGCGCTGCCGATCGGCGTGCTGCGCGAGATCGCCGGCACGCGCCCGATCCATTCGCTGCCGCATCGCCGCAATTCGGCCGTGCGCGGCGTGGTCAACATCCGCGGCACGCTGCGCATCGCGATCTCGATCGGCGCGCTGCTCGGACTCGATGTCGGCAAGGGCGGCAAGGGCGGTGACGACGGCCGCTTCACGCGGCTGCTGGTCGCCGCGCACCAGGGCGAGCCGGTCGTGTTTCCGGTCGACGAAGTCGAGGGCGTGCTGCGCTTCGGCGCATCCGACTGGGTGCCCGTGCCGGCCACGGTCGGGCGCGCGAGCGCCGGCCTGTCGCGCGGCGTGCTGTCGTGGCGCGGGAAGTCGGTGGGCCTGCTCGACGACGACCGCCTGTTCGACGCAGTCACACGGAGCATGCGATGAGCGGCGATGACGACCTGAGCCACCTGTCGCTGCTCGAGCTGTATCGCGAGGAGACGCGCACGCAGACCCAGGCGCTGTCCGAACGGCTGCTCGCGCTCGAATCGGGCGAGCCCGATTCCGTCGCGCTCGAGGCATGCATGCGCGCCGCGCATTCGCTGAAGGGGGCCGCGCGCATCGTCGGCGTGCCGCTCGGCGTCGACATCGCGGGGCGGATGGAGGAGTGCTTCGTCGCCGCGCAGGCCGGCACGATCGCGCTGACGGCCACGCACGTCGACGTGCTGCTGGCGGGCGTCGATTTGCTGGTGCGCGTCGGCGATCCGCAGGCGCAGCCCGTGACGCAGACGGAGATCGACGTGTTCGCGGCGGCGCTCACGGGTGCCGACGGCGCGCAGACGATGCAGGTGTCGGGCGTCGTCCCGCCGCAGGCGCCGCCGACGGTCGTGCCGTATCGCGAGCACGACGGTGCCGCGAACGAGCCTGTCGGGGCGAGTGCCGCGGTGCCGCCGCTTGCGGTCTCGAGCGCGGTGCCCGATCCGGCCCAGGCCGGCCGCGTGGCCGGCGCCGGCGCGATGCGCCGCGTGCGCGCGGATACGCTGAACCGGCTGCTGAGCCTGTCCGGCGAATCGCTGGTCGAATCGCGCTGGCTCAAGCCGTTCGCCGAATCGATGCTGCGCGTGAAGCGCGCCCAGCGCGACGCAGCCCGCTCGCTCGATTTGATGTATGAACAATTCGCCGACGATCTCGACGCGGGCATGCTCGCGTCGATGAACGAAGTCCGGCACATGCTGAACGACCTGCAGCGCTCGCTCGCCGAGCGCATGGACGAATTCGACCGCTTCGAGCGGCGCAGCACGCATATCGCCGAGCAGCTGTACGACGAGGCGCTGCAATGCCGGATGCGGCCGTTCGGCGACGCGACGCGTGCGTATCCGCGCATCGTCCGCGATCTCGCGCGCTCGCTCGGCAAGCAGGTGCGTTTCTCGATCGTCGGCGAGGGCACGCAGGTCGACCGCGACATCCTCGACCTGCTCGACGCGCCGCTCGGCCACCTGCTGCGCAACGCGATCGACCACGGCGTCGATTCGCCGGAGGCGCGGCGCGCGCGCGGCAAGCCGGCCGAGGCGAGCGTGACGCTGGAGGCGCGCCACAGTGCCGGCTCGCTGCTGGTCAGCGTGATCGACGACGGCCCGGGCGTCGACATGGACGCGCTGCGCGCGGCCGTCGTGCGCCAGCGCCTGACCGACGACGAGACGGCCGCGCGGCTGTCCGATCCCGAACTGCTCGAATTCCTGCTGCTGCCGGGTTTCTCGATGCGCGATGCGGTGACCGACGTGTCGGGCCGCGGCGTCGGCCTCGACGCGGTGCAGGAGATGGTGCGCGGCGTGCGCGGCGCGGTGCGGATCTTCAACGAGCCGGGCGCGGGCATGCGTTTCGTGCTGCAGTTGCCGCTCACGCTGTCGGTGATCCGCAGCCTGCTCGTCGAGGTCGGTGGCGAGCCGTATGCGTTCCCGCTCGCGCACGTGCGCCGCACGCTCGAACTCTCGCACGACGATATCGACGTGCTCGAAGGGCAGCCGCATTTCCCGTTCGACGGCCGGCGCGCGGGCCTCGTCGCCGCGCATCAGCTGCTCGACGCGGGTGAGCCCGACGTCGCGCGCACGAGCACGGCGGTCGTGGTCGTCGGCGGGGAACCCGAGCTGTACGGCGTCGCGGTCGACCGCTTCCTCGGCGAGCGGATGCTCGTCGTGCAGCCGCTCGACAGCCGCCTGCACAAGATCCAGAACATCGCGGCCGGCGCGCTGCTCGAGAACGGCGATCCGGTGCTGATCGTCGACGTCGAGGACCTGATCCGCTCGGTCGACAAGCTCGTGCGCGGCGGGCAGCTCGCGCGGCTCACGCGCGACCCGCAACTGGCGCTGGCCGACCGGCGCCGCCGCGTGCTCGTCGTCGACGATTCGCTGACGGTGCGCGAGCTCGAACGCAAGCTGCTGGAAAAGCGCGGCTACGACGTGACGGTCGCGGTCGACGGGATGGAGGGCTGGAACGCGGTGCGCAGCGATGCGTTCGATCTCGTCGTCACCGACGTCGACATGCCGCGCATGGACGGCATCGAACTCGTCACGCTGATCAAGGGCGATCCGATGCTCAAGCGCGTGCCGGTGATGATCGTGTCGTACAAGGATCGCGACGAGGATCGCCGTCGCGGGCTCGACGCGGGCGCCGACTACTACCTTGCGAAGAGCAGCTTCCACGACGAGGCGCTGCTCGACGCCGTGCACGACCTGATCGGGGACGCGCGAGGATGAACATCGGCATCGTCAACGACTTGCCGCTGGCCGTGGAGGCGCTGCGCCGCGTGATCGCGCTGCGTACCGACCATCGCGTGCTATGGGTCGCGACCGACGGCGACGAGGCGGTGGATTTCTGCGTCGCGCATCCGCCCGATCTCGTGCTGATGGATCTCGTGATGCCGAAGGTCGACGGGGTCGCGGCGACGCGCCGGATCATGGCGCGCGCGCCCTGCGCGATCCTGATCGTGACGGCGAGCGTCAGCGCGAACACGTCGTCGGTCTACGAGGCGATGGGCGCGGGTGCGCTCGATGCGGTCGACACACCGACGCTCGCGCTCGGGCTGTCGGCCGACGCGTCGCCGCAGGCGCTGCTCGCGAAGATCGACCAGATCGGCCGGCTGCTCGAAAGCCGTTCCGCGGCGCTCGTGCCGCCGGGGCCGGCGCCCGAGCGCGGCCAGCCGACGCTCGTCGCGATCGGCGCGTCGGCGGGCGGGCCGACCGCGCTGACCGCGCTGCTGCGCGCGCTGCCGGCCGACTTTCCGGCGGCGATCGTGATCGTCCAGCATGTCGACCAGGCGTTCGCGCTCGGGATGGCCGAGTGGCTCGACGGCTATACGCGGCTGCCGGTGCGCGTCGCGCGGCAGGGCAGCGTGCCGCAGGCCGGCGAGGTGCTGCTCGCGGCGACCAACGATCACCTTTACCTGTCGCCGCGCGGCGTGCTCGGCTATACGCGGCATCCGGTCGAGACGCCGTACCGGCCGTCGATCGACGTGTTCTTCAACAGCGTCGCCGACGGCTGGCAGGGCGAAGCGTTTGGCGTGCTGCTGACGGGCATGGGGCGCGACGGCGCGCTCGGCCTGAAGGCGATGCGCGCGAAGGGCTGCCACACGATCGCGCAGGACGAAGCGACGAGCGCCGTGTACGGAATGCCGAAGGCGGCCGCCGCGATCGGGGCGGCGTCGGCAATCCTGCCGCTCGAACGGATCGCGCCCCAGCTGATCTCGCGCATCACGCGTCCGCTGCGCGACTGACGGCGCTCGACGGGCCGGCGACGCCGTCCCGTTGCGCTGCGCCGTCGGCCGCATTGCGGGCGGCGCGCACTCGCGTACAATGGCGGCCTGCGGAGATGGCATGCCTCCCTGCGGTCGTACGCGGCGCGTTGCGCACGGTGCGGCCCTCAACCGCCGGTAAGCCCGGCTGATGATGCCTGCGTGTTCCTGGGTCGTCAGGAGGTCGCAGGCCGTCGATGCGGTATTCTGCCGCCCAGGTTTTGATGTTCCGTCGAATCTGGAAATCATGTTCTTCACGACTTCTGCCGATCTTCTCGCGACCGTGCGCTACGTGTGCCGCTGGCTCGCTCTCTCGGCCCTGCTTGGCGCACTGGCCGGCACGGCTTCCGCCTTGTTCCTGATCGCGCTCGACTGGGCGACCGGCACGCGCGTCGCGCATCCGTGGCTGCTGTGGGGGCTGCCGGCAGCCGGTTTCGCGACCGGCTGGATCTACCATCGCTTCGGCCAGTCCGTCGCGCGCGGCAACAACCTGCTGATCGACGAAATCCACGACCCGAAGGCGCTCGTGCCGAAACGGATGGCGCCGCTCGTGCTCGTCGCGACCGTCGTCACGCACCTGTTCGGCGGCTCGGCCGGCCGCGAGGGCACGGCCGTGCAGATGGGCGGCGCGCTCGCCGATCGCGTCACGCACGTGTTCCGTCTCGATCGCGAACATCGCCGCGTGCTGCTGATGGGCGGCATCGCGGCCGGTTTCGCATCGGTGTTCGGCACGCCGCTCGCGGGCGCCGTGTTCGGGCTCGAGGTGCTGGCGATCGGGCGCGTGCGGTACGACGCGCTGCTGACCTGTGTCGCATCCGCGATCGTCGCGGATGTCGTCTGCCGCGCGTGGGGCGTGCATCACACGGCCTATGCGATTCCGTTCGTGCCGGCCGTGTCGGCGACGGGGCTGGCCGTGACGGTCGTCGCGGGCGTGGCGTTCGGCGTGGTCGGGCGGCTGTTCGCGTTCGCGACGCATGCGCTGACCGCGTGGTTCCGCCGCGTCATCCGTTATGCGCCGCTGCAGCCGGTGCTCGGCGGCCTGCTGGTCGCCGCGGCTGCGATCGCGTTGAACGTGCCGCAGTATCTCGGCCTCGGCATCCCGACGATCGAGGCCGCGTTTCACGGCCCGTTGCCGCTCTACGACTTCGCGGGCAAGTTCGCGTTCACCGTCGTCACGCTCGCGTCGGGGTTCAAGGGCGGCGAAGTGACGCCGCTGTTCTACATAGGCGCGACGCTCGGCAACGCGCTCGGCCAGGTGCTGGCGCTGCCGGTGCCCGTGCTCGCGGGGCTCGGCTTCGTCGCGGTGTTCGCGGGCGCGGCCAACACGCCGATCGCGTCGACGATCATGGCGATCGAACTGTTCGGGGCGGATATCGGCGTGTATGCGATCGTCGCGTGTGTCGTTGCGTATCTGTTCTCGGGGCACGCGGGGATTTATCGCGCGCAGCGCGTGGCGGTGGGCAAGGGCGCGCAGGCCGAAGCCGAATGATGCGGGCGAGGCAATGCGTCGCGGTGCTTGCGGGAGGGGGAAGGTGTCGTTGCTGGTACATCTGATCGGCCCGGGCGGCGCCGGCAAGACCACGGTCGGCGCGATCGTCGCGGAGCGCCTGAACTGGCGGTTCGTCGATGTGGATCGATGTTTCCTGGCGGAGCACGGGAACATTGCCGATTTCATCCGGGAGCGCGGTTATGCCGAATATGCGTCGCACAACGTCCGGCTGTACGAGCAACTCAAGCGTGACCTGTCGGCGCCTGCGATCTGCGCGGTGTCGTCCGGGTTCATGCTGTATCCGGACGATGTCGCGCCGGCCTATCCGGCACTTCGCCGTGACATCGAGGAGGACGGCTTGACCGCGCTCCTGTTGCCTTCGTTCGATCTCGAACGCTGCGCGAAAACGGTCGTGGCCCGGCAAATGTCCCGGCCTTATCTGAACGCGAACGAAGCCGACGAGATGCGCAAGATCCGCGACCGGTTTCCCGCCTTCATGCGCCTGAACTGCAGGCGGTTCTCGAGTGACGGCACGCCCGACCGCGTGGCGGGCGACATCGAACGCTTCATCGTGGCGTCGATGCCGTCGAGTGAACACGATCCGTGTCCGGTCGCGGGCGGCGGCCCGACGCATCCAGGCGGCACCCGCGGTGCCGGAAACCGGGAGAACGACATTCAATGACGCTGCAAGACTTTCTGATCGAAGCGCGGCGCCTCGCCAGGCCATGCCGTCAATATCGCTTCGCGAGTGGCGGGGAACCCGTCACCGGCTACTGGCATGGCGTTGAAGCAGGCGCGCCGTGCGTCTCCGTCGAGCGGGACGGCACCTGGCTGAACGTGTATCTCGATGAGGGCGGGACATCGGGCCGCGCGGAAACCGCCGCGCAGCCCGTCCGGTCGGACCGCCCGCTGTGCCGATCCGACGCTACGTCGCTCCCGCCGGTCGAAGCGGTGTTCCGCTTCGGCTCAGCCGCGATCGACGCCTATCTCGACGCGCACGGCTGGCAACGCGACTGGGGATTCAACAGCAACTTCAAGGGCATCGCGGCGCATGACTACGAGCGTGAGTGGATGGCGCAATGCCCGCTCTACACGGGCGGGGCGGTCGCCGTCGCGGGCGGGTGGAACATGCGCTGGCCCGACGACGACGAACCGGTCGATCTCGATCTCGTCCTCTGGACGTTCGAGGAAGCGGAGCCGTGGGTCGAGGTGTTTTGCGACGGCGACCGGTACTCGGTGATCCAGCGGATCACCTAGCGCGCCGGCAACCGTTACTGCTTCGGCAGGCGCGCGACATGGCGCGCCAGCAATTCCTCGATATCGATGCCTTTTTCGGCCAGCAACGCCGTGACGACACCGTTCAGTTCGCCGAGCGTTTCCTTGACCGATTCCCGGATCGTGTCCACGACCACCTGCGTGCTGCGCTCGATCTCGATGTTGACCGTGTCGTTGACGCCCTTCGCATCGAAGGTCGTCGCGCGACGCGTTTCGGGAATCAGCCAGACATCGAACCAGCCTTCGTCGCGGTTGACGTCGGACACCGTCAGGCTGCAGCCGTTGATCGCGATATAGCCCTTCGCGAACACGTACCGCTTGAATGCGTCCGGCACGCCGATGCGCACCATCCGGTTATGCTCGGACGATGCGATGTGCCGGATGGTCCCGGTGAAGTCGACATGGCCGGACAGCGGATGCCCGCCGATCTCCGCGCCGTCCTTCGCGGCCCGCTCCACGTTGATCCGCGCGCCTGTCGTGAGGTCGGCCAGCGTGGTGATTTTCAGGCTCGGCAGCATCACGTCGAAGTCGATCAGTTCCGGCGAATGGATGGTCGTCACCGTCAGGCAGACGCCGTCGACCGAGACGCTGGCGCCGATCTCGATGTCGTCGGTAAACCGTTCCGGGAATTCGATGCTGAAGGTTCTCAGTTCCCCGTGGTCGGCGATGGTCTTGATGGTGGCAACGCCCTGGACAATTCCTGTAAACATGGTCGATCCCTTGTCGCAAACTTGCTGGCCCACATGATAAGGGATACCGGAAGAGGCGGCCTGGCGGCGCGCGGCTTGCGGAGGGGCGGGCGGAATTCGCGGCCGAAAAAAAGGCCGTGCACCTGGCACGGCCTCGATCCGGATCCATTTGTCGACGCGCGCCGGCGGTGATGACCGCACTACCGGCGCGCGTCGCGCCTTTCTTGCATCACGCCTCAGCCGGCTCGCCGAGCGGCCCGGCATGATTGTCCGCCGTGCGCCGCGGCGAATCGGCGAGCCCCTTCGCGAGTTCCAGCGCCTGCCGCTCGAACAGCCGGCGATAGATGCCGCCGTCGATGCGGATCAGCGCGTCGTGGCTGCCTTCCTCGATCACCTTGCCGCGGTCGAGCACCAGCAGCCGGTCGAGCGCGCGCACGGTCGACAGCCGGTGTGCGACCACCAGCGTCGTGCGACCGACCATCAGCCGCTCCATCGCCTGCTGGATCAGCAGCTCGCTTTCGCTGTCGAGGCTCGACGTGGCTTCGTCGAGGATCAGGATCGGCGCATCGGCGAGGAACGCGCGCGCGATCGCGACCCGCTGGCGTTCGCCGCCCGACAGCTTGATCCCGCGTTCGCCGACCAGCGTGTCATAGCCGTCCGGCAGCGCGGCGATGAAGTCGTGCGCGCTGGCGAGCCGCGCGGCGCGCTCGATGTCGGCCCGGCTCGCGTCGGGGCGTGCATACGCGATGTTCTCGGCGAGCGTGCGGTGGAACAGCACGGGCTCCTGCTGGACGATCGCGATCTGGCTGCGCAGCGAATCCTGCCGGACCTGCGCGATGTCCTGGCCGTCGATCGTGATGCGGCCGCCCGACACGTCGTACAGGCGCTGGATCAGCTTGATGAACGTCGTCTTGCCCGACCCCGAGTGGCCGACGAGGCCCACCCGCTCGCCCGGCGCGATGCGCATCGAGAAATCGTCGTACAGCGGCACCGGATGGTTGCCGTAGCGGAACGTCACGTGCTCGAAGCGGATCTCGCCTTGCCCGATCCGGATGGCCGGCGCGCCGGGGCGATCGTCGATGCCGAGCGGCTGGCGTTCGAGCGCGACGAGTTCTTCCATGTCGTTGACCGAGCGCTGCAGGTTGCGGATGTGCATGCCGACGTCGCGCAGGTAGCCCTGCAGCATGAAGAACATCGTCAGCGCGAACGCGATGTCGCCGACGCTCGCCTCGTCGTTCGCCCACAGCCGCAGCGCGACGCCGATCATCGCGGCCTGCATCGCGACGAGCATCGCGCCCTGCAACCCGCCGTTGAGCGTGCCGCGCACCCACGTGCGGCGCGTGCGTTGCCGCCACTTGCCGATCACGCGGGCGAGCCGCGCTTCCTCGCGCGTTTCCGCGCCGAACGCCTTCACGACCGCGTTGCAGCTCACGGCATCGGCGAGCGCGCCGCCCATGCGCGTGTCCCACAGGTTGCCGAGGCGGGCGGCCGGCGCGACGATGCCGAGCGACACCGCAACCGTCACCGTGATGTACAGCAGCGAACCCGCGCCGACGACGAGCCCCATCACGGGCCAGTGCGTGCCGAGCAGCACGGTCGCGCCGACGAGCATCGTGACCGACGGCAACAGCGCGATCAGGACCGTGTCGTTCAGCAGGTCGAGCGCCCAGATGCCGCGCGTGATCTTGCGCACGGTCGAGCCCGCGAAGCTGTTCGCGTGCCAGTCGGTCGAGAAGCGCTGCACGCGATGGAACGACGCGGCCGCGATCTCGCTCATCATCTTCAGCGTGAGCGTGATGATGTTCAGGTAGACGCCTTGTCGCAGCACCGTCGCGCCGAGGCCGAGCGCGGCGAGCGTGCCGAACGCGACGAGGGCCGCATGCCACGCGGCGGCGCGGTCGGTCAGGCCGGTCGACAGCGCGTCGACGAGGCGGCCGGCGAACAGCGGCGTGAGCACGTCGGCGAGCGCGGCGAGCAGCGCGAGGCTCGCGACCGTGGCGGTGCGGGCCGGCTGCTTGCGCCAGTAACGGAAGGTGAAGCCGAAGACGGCCTGGAATGCCTGGCCGCCCAGAAGGGTGGTTTTTCTGGTCATTTATCGTTGCCCGGCGCATCGCGCGACGGGGCTTTCCGGTTGGGCGAACATCGAAAACGCAACAGCCGGGCCGCGCGGAAACCGTGCGGCGAAACGAAACGGGCTGTCGGGAAACGGCGCGGCTGACGGGTTAGTAGAAAACTCGGGAGCCGGCGCGGACGGCGGGCTGGATCAGCTGCGCCGTGGGACCACGTTCGGGAAGGTTGCTGGCATTCGGAACATCTGCACCTCCCCTGAAGTGAACGGTTGAAAGGACGCCGAAAAGACGTGGAAAGATTCTATCAGCAGTGCCGCGCGCCCCGCAACGTCTGACGAATGCGGCGTTGCAGCGTCGATACGGTTAGTATTCAGGGCTTCGGCCCTTCTTTTGCGGGCCTTCCACAGTGCGGCAGCGCAGGGGCCGGCACACGCATCGATTACACTTCGACGTTTGCGGCGCACCGCGCCGCGGCCCTCGCAGATTCACCACGATACATTCCTGAGGAAACGATGAGCGACGTTCAGCAAGGCATCCTGACCCCGATCGATACGGCGGCCCGATACCTCACTTTCACGATGTCGAACGACGGCAATGTGGCGGCGGCGCTGGCCGCGCTGCGCGAGATCGTCGACGGACGCGACACGGTCGTCGGGTTCGGACATGCGCTGGCGGCGCACCTCGGGCACCCGGTGCCAGGCCTGACCGGATTCCCGGCGTTCGCGGTGAAGGACCGCACGCTGCCGGCGACGCCGGCCGACGTGTGGGTCTGGCTGCGCGGCGACGATCGCGGCGAGATCGTGCTGCGCGCGCGGGCGATCGAACGCGCGCTGGCGCCGGCGTTCGCGTTGCAGGATGCGGTCGACGGTTTCCGCTATTCGAACGATCGTGACCTGTCCGGCTACGAGGACGGCACCGAGAACCCCGAAGGCGACGAAGCCGTGGCCGCGGCGATCGTGACCGGGCAGGGCGCGGGGCTCGACGGTGCGAGCTTCGTCGCGGTCCAGCAATGGCTGCACGACTTCGAGCAGATGGAGCGCATTCCGTCGGGCGACATGGACAACATCATCGGGCGCCGCCGCTCGGACAACGAAGAACTCGACGACGCACCCGAGTTCGCGCACGTGAAGCGCACCGCGCAGGAAAGCTTCGAGCCCGAAGCGTTCATGCTGCGCCGTTCGTCGCCGTGGTCGGACGCGCGCCGCGCGGGCCTCTACTTCGTGGCGTTCGGCTGCTCGTTCCGCGCGTTCGACGTGCAGATGCGCCGGATGAGCGGCGCGGAAGACGGGATCGTCGACGGCCTGTTCCGCTTCACGCGGCCGCTGACGGGCGCGTATTTCTGGTGCCCGCCGATGCAGGACGGCAAGCTCGACCTGTCCGCGCTCGGACTGTAAGCGCCTGACGGGATCGACGAACGGGGGGCCGCGCATCGTGCGCGGCCCCCCGTTTCCTTTTGCGCGGTGATGTGCGCGGTGATCGTGTGTCGTGTGCGTTGCGTATCAGTTCAACGTCGTGTCGATCCGCGTGCCGCGCTTGATGAACTGCGTGACCGGCGTTTTCTCGCAGATTTCGGCGAGGCGCTGGCGTTGCGCATCGTCGAGCGGGCCGTCGAGCGTCACGACACGGCGCACGTACTGCGTGCCTTCGCGATCGGCATGCAGCTCGGTGCGCACGCCGATACGCGCGGCGGGCCACGCCTTGCGCTGCATGTACATGCGCAGCGTCGCGGCCGTGCATTGCGCAAGGCCGGCCAGCACGAATTCATAGGGCGCCGGCCCGCGATCCTGGCCGCCCTCGCGTGGGGCTTCGTCGCCGGTCAGCGCGTGGGTGCCGGCCTGAAGCTGGACGACGTAATCGGGCGCATCGGCGTCGAGGACGGCGGCGGCGTGGATGAGCGACATGGCAAGTCTCCGGTCAGCGGGAAAAGAAAAAGGGAGTCGGGAAGCGGAAAGTGGACGCCGCGCGGCGGCGCGCAGCCGTCAGCATACCGCCCCGATGGCGATGGCGATGGCGATGGCGATGGCGATGGCGATGGCGATGGCGATGGCGATGGCGATGGCGATGGCGCGCGCGATGCGGCTACGCGTCCGCGCCGCCGGCACTGCTGCGCACGAGCGCGGCGATGCGCTCGCGTACCCACTGGTGCGCGCGATCGGCGTCGCGCGATTCGTGCCAGTACGCGAGGAGCGGGAACGGCTTGAGCCGCAACGGCAGCGGTCGCACGACGATCGGCAGCATCGCGGCCATCCGCAACGCATAGGTGTGCGGCAGCGTGACCAGCAGGTTGCCGGTCGCGGCGATCTGGCACGCGGCGAAATAGTGCTGACAGGTGAGCCGGATATCGCGAAAGCGGCCGTCGTTGCCGAGCAGCACGTCGAGCGATTGCGGCTCGCCGAGCGACGACACCGCGACATGCTGCGCCGCGAAATAGTCGCCGCGCCGCAACGGCTCGCGAGTAAGCGGATGATCGCGTCGCAGTGCGACGACGAGCGAATCGTCGAGCAGGTGTTCGGTGGCAATGCGCGGGCCGGTCGGCACGCGGCGATCGACGGCGAGATCGAGATTGCCCGATGCAAGTTCGCGTTCGATCCCGGCTACCGCGATGCGACGGCTCACGAGCCGCAGGCCCGGCGCTTCGTCGGCGAACGCCGCGACGATCCGCGGCAGCGCGATCGATTCGAGCACGTCGCGAATGCCCACCGCGATGCTCAGGTCGAGCGTCGCGGGATCGAATGCCGACGGCGCGCGCGCGGTGCCTTGCAGGCCCTTCAGGTGCAGTTGCACGTCCGTGATGATCGAGCGCGTGCGTTCGGTTGCGACAACACGGTTGCCCTGGCGCACGAACAGCGGATCGTCGAAATGCGCGCGCAGCCGGTTGAGCGCGTGCGTGACGGCCGGCTGCGTGAGATGCAGCGCGCGGGCGGCCGCGCCGATGCCGCCATGCACGTAGACGGCGTCGAGCACGCGAAACAGGTTCAGGTCGAGACGATGGTCGGCGGGCACGGGGCGCGGGTGGCGTGATGAATGGTGGAGCGATTCTAAAGGATGCGCAGGCAACGGATACGCGGGCTTTCCTGCGTGGCGATCGACGGTATTGAATACATGGGGATATCGTTTGCGCCGATATTCGGCTGTGCATTTATCCGGATACCCGACGCAATTCGTCGTCGTGAAAATGCACGGATTTCGATGCACACAATCGTAACAATTGGCGATATCGGCCCGTGCAATTCCGCACCGGCCCGCCGGCAACCCCTGGCAGCCTGTAGTAATCCGCCATCATGCTGTCCATGTCGGCCATTTCGCGCCAAAGCCGCGACCCGTTCGGCTAAGATGCCGTCGCTTCATATTTCGGGATAGCCGTCCTGTCGCACGCATTCAAACCAAATATAAGCCTGACAGTTCGACGGTATTAGAAGAAGTCGAAACAAGTCGGGGGCTTGGCCAGTGAATGCAGCAGATCAGAGGTGGGTCGTTATCTATTTGAGTACGGGGTTTTCGTTGGCCCAGGCCGCGCGTATCGGCGAGGCTTTCAATCTGGCGAATCGCCTGCACGCACACAGTGCCGACTATCAGTTGAAGTACGTATCCGAAAGCGGGGGGCTGTTGCAGTCGTCGTCCGGCGTGAGCATCGCGGCCGATCCGCTCGGCGACGAGCACGGTCGCCGCGCGCTCGCGTTCTTTCATCTTCACGGCGACCGTGCGGCCGTCAACTGGGACGACGCATTGCAGCGTCGCCTCACCGACATCCGCCGCCATGCGCGCTGGATCGTCGACGCGATGGACCTGCCGACGCTCGCGGCCATGCAGCGACCGTCGGCGGCGATCGAAGGGCGGCCGGGCCGGGCCGGCCGCCGGGTCGCCACGACGGTCGAGTTGCCGGCCGGGGAAGCCGACGTGTTCGCCGCGGTGCTCGACATGTTCCGCGTCGATCTCGGCGACGGCGCCGCGCAGGAGATCGCCAGCAACATGCTGCGGCCGGTCGAGCAGCGCTATGCGCAGTCGATGTGGGCCTTTCGCGAGCTGAGCGCGAGCCCCTCGATCCGGATGTCGGCGCAGCGGCTGCGCGCGCAGAGCGTGAACCGCATCTCGATCGCGAACGCCGCGCAGGCCGCCGCGATGAGCGAGCGCAATTTCCTGCGGCGCTTCAAGAAGGAGATCGGCGTGACGCCGACCGAATTCGTCCAGCACGTGCGGCTCGAGCGCGCCTGCCACATGCTGGTTCACACGACGCTGCCGGCCGACAAGGTCGCGCGCCGCACCGGGTTCGGCAGCGGCGAGCGGCTCGCGAAGCTGTTCCGCCAGCGCATGCTGATGTCGCCGACCGAATATCGCGTCTCCGAGCGTGAAAGGATCCTCACTCGCGGCGCCCCGCCGGCCGATGCGCACGGGGAGGCCTGCGACGGCGCCGGGGGGCAATGCGCCCCGTGCGCCGCCGCGCGGGAAAAAACCGGACGGATACCCGTAGAATCGTCCTGTCGCGATTTCGATTCCCGGTTTCCATGTCCTTCCTCCCCACCACTGCCACCGCCCCTTTCTGCCCGTCGGAAGTAAAGGGCAGCATCACGATCGATGCCGGCGCGCCGCGCTGGCAGAAGCTCAAGCGCTTCTTCGGCCCCGGCCTGCTGGTCGCGATCGGCTACATGGATCCCGGCAACTGGGCGACCGACATCCAGGCCGGCTCGCAGTTCGGCTATTCGCTGCTGTGGGTCGTCGCGTTCTCGAGCCTCGCGGCGATCTTCCTGCAGATGCTCGCGGCGCGGCTCGGCCTCGTGGCGGGCAGGGATCTCGCGCAGGCCAGCTACGACCGCTACGGGCGGTTCGGCCGCATCGTGCAGTGGGTGACCGCCGAAGTGTCGATCATCGCGTGCGACATCGCGGAAGTGCTCGGCTGCGCGCTCGCGTTCAAGCTGCTGCTCGGCGTGCCGCTCGCGTGGGGGATCGTGCTGACCGCGCTCGACACGGTGATCGTGCTCGGCCTGCAGGGCAAGGGGTTCCGGCAGATCGAGGCGATCGTGCTCGCGCTGATCGCGACGATGGCGTTCTGCTTCGTCGCGCAGGTCGCGATCACGCCGCCCGACTGGCACGCGGTGGCCGGCGGGCTGGTGCCGGGCGATCCGGG
This sequence comes from Burkholderia sp. 572, assembly GCF_040545135.1. Taxonomy (NCBI): domain Bacteria; kingdom Pseudomonadati; phylum Pseudomonadota; class Betaproteobacteria; order Burkholderiales; family Burkholderiaceae; genus Burkholderia; species Burkholderia sp. 572. Next base: position 84,671 of record NZ_JBEPLH010000008.1, read on the forward strand.
CCACGACCGCAAGGACGCGATCGTGCTCGCGCTCGGCATCGTCGGCGCGACGATCATGCCGCACAACCTGTACCTGCATTCGTCGGTCGTGCAGACGCGGCGGGTGGTCGGCGGCGCGCGCGGGGTGATTCGCGACACGCTCGCGCTGGTGCGCATCGATACCTGCGTGTCGCTGTTCGTCGCGATGCTCGTCAACGCGGCGATCCTGATCGTCGCGGGCGCGGCGTTCCATGCGACGGGCCAGCACAACGTGACTGACATCGAGCAGGCCTACAACCTGATTACGCCGATCGCGGGCGGCGCGGCCGCGCTGCTGTTCGGCATCGCGCTGCTCGCGTCGGGGCAGAGTTCGACGCTCACCGGCACGATCGCCGGCCAGGTGATCATGGACGGCTTCCTGCATACGAAGATTCCGTGCTACCAGCGCCGGCTGATCACGCGCGGGCTCGCGCTCGTGCCCGCGCTGATCGGCGTGCTGTGGCTCGGCGACGGTTCGGTCGGGAAACTGCTTGTATGGAGCCAGGTGCTGCTGAGCCTGCAGCTGCCGTTCGCGATGTGGCCGCTGATCCGCTCGGTCAGCGATCGCAACACGATGGGCGAGCACACGATCGGGCGCGGGATGCAGGCCGCCGCGTGGGCGCTGTTCGTCGTCATCACCGGCACGAACCTGCTGCTGATTACCGGTGTCGCGGGCTGATACAGCCTGTCACAGGCTGACACAGTCGCGCGGCGCGCATGCGGTAAACTGCGGCCTTTCGATCGTCGTCCGAAGTCCGTTATGTGGAGTGAAATCAGCAACATCGGCGATGCCGCGCTGACCTTGCCGATCGCGCTGACCTGCGCGGCCTGGCTCGCGCTGACCGACTGGCGCCTCGCCGCCCGCTGGGGCGTGCTGCTCGCCGCCGGCATGGGCGTCGTCGGCGCCACGAAGATCCTGTATGCCGGGTGCGGCATCGAGCTTCCGCAATTCGATTTCCGCGTGATCAGCGGCCATACGATGCTGTCGACGTCGGTGTGGACCGTCGCGCTGTCGATGCTGTGGCAGGCGTTCCGGACGGGCAAGGTGCCCGGCATCGCGGCCGGGCTGGCCATCGGCGCGGTCACGGCCGTCGCGCGCGTGTTCGATCATTCGCATACCGTTCCTGAAGTGATCGTCGGCTGGATGCTCGGCGCGCTGGTCGCGCTGGTGTTCCTGCGCGGCTACGACGGTGCGCGGCAGCGCGCATTCTCGCCGCGCGTCGCGGCCGTCTGCCTGCTGCTCGTGTCAGGCATCGCGTACGGGCACCGCGCGCCGTTCCAGCAGATGATCGACACGCATTCGCCGCAACTCTGCGCGTTCGTGCGCGCGCCGTCGGGCGACGGTTTCTGACGGTCGCCGGCCGCGGTGCGCCGGCGCTGCTTTCCTGCCGATTTCCTTCCGATTTCCTTCCGCATTCGCCCGGCGGTCGCGCGATTCCTCGCCGCCCGTTTTCCCGATTGCTTCCTCGCAAGCGCGGAACGCGACCCTCGCCATGACACGATTCGACGAACCGGCCGGTCTGCGTGACCGGCCGCGCCGGCTTGCGCGTGCGTGACGTCACGCGAAGGTCATGCGTCGAGCCTATGACCGGGCATAACGAATATTCATTTCATCGATCGGCGGCATTCGCGTACGCTGGCTGTCGTTCAACCGGGGCAGGCTGCCCGGCGTGTCCGGCGCGCGTCACGCTCATCTCGATATACTCGCGGAAACCGTGCGGCGCCTCGTGATGGCGACGCATGGTCAACCGGCCCGCGCTGGCGGGAACCGGCACGGAACATCCGTCGCGGCAGCGTTCCGCGACGACGATTCACGATAGGAGATGGTCACATGACAGTCGTTTCTTCGCGCCTTGCCGGCAAGTGCGCATACATCACGGGCGCCGCGGGCGGCCTCGGTCGCGCGATCGCGCGCCGGATGGTCGAACAGGGCGCGCGCGTGTTCGTGACCGACATCGCCGACGCGGCGGTGCTCGACGCGTTCGCGCAGGAACTCAATGCAGGCCATGCGACGCCGGTCGCGTTCGCCGCGACGCAGGACGTGCGCGACGAGGCGCGCTGGCAGGCGCTGCTCGCGCAGGCGGTCGACGCGATGGGCGGGCTGTCGGTACTCGTCAACAACGCGGGCGTCGGCTCGATCGGCTCGCCCGCGCAAATCGAGCTGAACGAATGGCGGCGCGTGATGGCGATCAACGTCGAGAGCATCGTGCTCGGCTGCAAGCATGCGCTGTCGTATCTGGCGGAAAGCCATCCCGCATCGATCATCAACATCTCGTCGGTCGCCGCGTTCAAGGTCGAGCCGGATTTCACCGCGTACAACGCGTCGAAGGCGGCCGTCGCGTCGCTCACGAAGTCGGTCGCGATCGACTGCGCACGCCGCGAGCTCGACGTGCGCTGCAACTCGATTCACCCGGCGTTCATCCGCACGGGCATCGTCGAGCCGCTGTTCCAGACGCTCGGCGAACGCGACGCGACGCGCAAGCTCGCGCGCGGCATTCCACTGCGCCGGCTCGGCGAGCCGGACGACGTCGCGCACGCGGCCGTTTATCTTGCGTCCGACGAGAGCCGCTTCGTGACGGCCGCCGAACTCGTGATCGACGGCGGCATGTGCGCGGTCTGACGCGCATCCCGAACAACAACGACCGGAGGAGAACATCGTGTCCACACCCGTGAACCGCCAACTGCTGCTGAAGACGCGCCCGGAAGGGCGGGTCGGCCGTGAACATTTCTCGCTCGTCGAAGCGCCCGTGCCGGCGCTCGCGGACGGCGAGGTGCTCGTGCGCGTGCTGTACCTGTCGATGGACCCGACCAACCGCGTGTGGATGAGCGACGTGCCGCAATACCTGCCGCCGGTGGCGATCGGCGAGGTGATGCGCGCGCTCGGCATCGGGCGCGTGGTGGCGTCGCGCAACGCGGGTTTCGCGGAAGGCGATCTCGTGCAGGGGCTCGTCGGCTGGCAGGACTACGCGGTCGTGCCGGCCGACCAGGCCGCGCAGCTCGTGAAGCTGCCCGCGCAGTCGGGCCTGCCGCTGCCGACGCTGCTCGGCGCGTGCGGGATGAGCGGACTGACCGCGTATTACGGGCTGACCGACATCGCGCCGGTGCAGCCGGGCGAGACGCTCGTCGTATCGGCGGCAGCCGGTTCGGTCGGCTCGATCGCCGGCCAGATCGGCAAGATCCACGGCGCGCGCGTGGTCGGTATCGCCGGCGGCGCGGACAAGTGCCGCTACCTGACCGAGACGCTCGGCTTCGATGCGGCCGTCGACTACAAGGCCGACGATTTCCGTCAGCAGCTGAAGGCCGCGACGCCGGACGGCGTGCACGTGAATTTCGAGAACGTCGGCGGCGAGGTGATGCGCGCGGTACTGTCGCGGATGGTGATCGGCGGGCGCGTCGCGCTGTGCGGCGTGATCTCGAACTACAACAGCGGCCGCGCGGCGGACGACGTCGGCGTGCTGATCTCGAAGCGGCTGACGATGCGCGGCTTCCTGATCCTCGACTATCGCAAGAGCCGCGAGGCCGTGCAGACGCTCTCGGGCTGGCTGCGCGACGGCCGGCTCAAGGCCGAGGAGACGGTCGCCGACGGTCTCGAAAACGCGCCCGACGTGCTGAATCGCCTGTTCGACGGCGACCATCGCGGCAAGCTCGTGCTGCGCGTCGATCCGGACGCGTGACCGGCCCGCGGCACGGCGTGCGATGTCGTTCGCACGCTGCCGCGAGGGCGTGTCGAACGTGATGCGTTCGATCAACCGGGCCTAAGTTTCGGACTTGTCTCATATATTGTCGGGGCGTGTCTCCCTAAAGTGATTGCCAGCAGATGGCGGCGTGACCGACGCGTCACGTCGCTTTTTTTTTCTGGTTACACGGAAGAGGAGCGTAAACATGCGAAACGACGCGAAGCGGGCGGCATCGGCGGCGACGCGCAATCGAACGGTGCGGCGCGCCGGTACTGTGCCGAGGATGGCGATCGGGCTTGGTGTTGCGCTTGCGATGTCGAGCGCAATGGCGGCCGGGCATGCCGCGCCGGGCGGTATCGTGCGGTTCGCCGGCGCGCTCGTCGATCTCTACGACGTGACGCTCGACGCGCGGTCGGGCGTGGCGGTCCCGGGGCGCGAGGTGGAGAGCGGCGGGGCGGTGGCCACGCTGCGGTTCGATGCACATGGCCGGCGCTTGCCGGGGGCTCATGTGGCGCTGGTCGGGCCCGACGGCGCGCCGTTCGTACCGGATGCCGCATCGGGGGTGCGCGCAACGTGGCGCGATGCGCGCGACGATCGAAGCGTGCCGCTGGTATCGGGCCGCCCGTATCGCGTGGGTCCGTATGGCGGCGTGATGACGCTCGCGGCGGATGACGCGACGGGCGCCGTGGCGCCCGTCGTGATCCGCATTCGTCATCCGTGACGGCGAATGTCCGCAGGGGCGTGGCACGCGGCCACGCGTTGCGTCATTCGCCCTGTTCGGCGCGTGCGTAGATGTCCCAGCTCGCCATGAACAGCGCGGCGACGAGCGGCCCGATCACGAAGCCGGTGATGCCGAACAGCGCCATCCCGCCGAGCGTCGAGATCAGCACGACCCAGTCGGGCATCTTCGTGTCCTTGCCGACGAGGATCGGGCGCAGCAGGTTGTCGACGAGGCCGATCACGCCCACGCAGAACGCGACGAGGATCGCGCATTTCCACACCGCGCCGATCATCAGGAAGTAGAGCGCGGCCGGCACCCATACGAGGCTCGCGCCGATCGCGGGCAGCAGCGACAGGAACGCCATCAGCGCCCCCCACAGCACGACGCCTTCGATCCCGAGGATCCAGAAGATCAGGCCGCCGAGCGCGCCCTGCACGAGCGCGACCGCGATGTTGCCCTTCACCGTCGCGCGCACGACCGTCGTGAACTTGGCCAGCAGCAGGTTCTTGTGCTCGTCGTCGAGCGGAAGCGCGCGGCGCACGCGGCGGCCGATCTCGCCGCCGTCGCGCAGCAGGAAGAACACCATGTACAGCATCACGCCGAAGCTCACGACGAACTGGAAGGTGTTCTGGCCGATGCTGAGCGCCTGGGTTGCCGCGAGCTGGCTGATCTGCGCGGCGCCATCGGTCAGTTTCTTCTGGATGCCCGGGAGGTTGCTCAGGCCGTATTTCTGCAGCAGGTGCTGGATCGACGTAGGCAGCGCGTGGATGATGTCCTGGAAGTACTGCGAATAGTTCGGCTGCGCGGTCTTGATTTCCTGGTACACGTACGCGATTTCCTGCACGAGCGTCGCGGCGACGAACACGAGCGGCAGGATCACGATCAGCACGATCAGCGACAGCGTCACGAGCGCGGCCAGGTTGCGCCGCTTGCCGAAGCGTGCGGCGAGCCACCGCTGCACGGGCTGGAAGAGGATCGCGAGTATGGTGCCCCAGAACACGGCGCCGGAGAACGGCGTGAGAATCCAGCAGAGTCCGACGGTGACCGCGGCCAGCAGGAAATAGAAGAATTTTTGGTGGTCGTGTCCGCTATCCATGGATGACATTCGCGCAGATTGATGCGTGGTTTGATTGAATCTCGTTGCCCCGTGCGCGATCGGTTCGCGATCGTCACGGGTTCCCGGCGCAACGCGCTGCGGGCGGCCATCCGCCGGGCGGCCCGAACCGGAGTATGCCCGCAAAGGTGCCGCCATCATAGCGGCTACGCGCGGCACATGCGAAAACGCCGCGGCCGGGGCCGCGGCGCTGCCGGGAAGCAAACGCGGCGCAACGCCGCGTGCCGCATCGTCAGATGTTGAGCTTCGTGACCTTCGTGCCGTTCACCGACAGGTCGCCCATCAGGCCGGCGTTGGTCAGGATCAGCACCTCGACCGGTGCGGTGGCCGTGTTGGAGTCGACCGCGCCGTTCGCGCCGACCTTCACGACCGCGACCGACGCGTCGGCGCCGGCCGACCAGCCTTCGGACTTGCGGAACGAGTCGAGCGCATCCTGCGTCATGAACAGGAACACGATCGCCTTCGACTGCGCGCCGGCCTGCAGGCCGACCGACAACGACGACGTGTTGTAGTAGCCGACCGTGCTGCCGCCGACGCGCAGCGCGCCGTTGCCGGACTGGCCGCCGACGATGAAGCCGGCCTGCAGCACGCTCGGGAACACGAGCACGCCGCGCGATTTCGCGACGAGTTCACGCGAGCCCGGCACCGTCGAATAGAGACGCGAGAGCGTCGCGTTGACGCTGGCGTCGATCGACTGGCGCTTCGACGCGCTGGCCGCGGCGCCCTCCGGCTTGTCCGGGGTGGTCGTGCAGCCGGCGAGCGCGAGGCTGCCGAGCAGGACGGCGGCGGCGGCTTTCATGGCAAAGGTCTTCTGCATGGCGTTTCTCCTTCTTTGTCTGATTGATGACGGACGGGGCGGGCGGCGGGACGGCCGGCTCCGTTCAACGGCGGGCAAGGAGCAGGCCCGCAACGAACGCGAGGCCGGCAACGACGCCGGCGGTTTGCCACGGGTTGTCTTGCACGACCTGCGACACGCGTTCGGCGGAATCGCGCAGCCGGGCGGCTGCGCTGCCCGACGCATGGTCGAGCGCGCCGCGTGCTTCATCGAGCCTGGATTGCACGCGCTTGCGCAGCGCGGCGATATCGCCGTCGCCGTCGTTTTTCAGCAGATCTTCGAGTTCATCGACCAGCCCGCGCAGATCGTCGGTGACGTCGGCATGCAGGTCGCGGGCGGCCGAGCGCGTCGTGCGTCCCACGCGCCGGCCCGTGCGACGAATGTCGGACAGGCCGCGGTCCAGCTTGTGTTCGATCGAGTCAGTGAGCGCCATGGTGTTTATCCTCCTTCGATTCAAGGCCAATTTGAAGATAAGACGAATCGCAGCAACTAATGTGATTCGCTTGGCCCGGTTGAGTTTCGAGACAAATTTTCAATTCGTTGGCGGAATTGCCTGGAAGCCCCGCCACGCGGGGCCGCGCGAAGATTGAAAAAAATTCTCAAATGGGCGAAACGCGTGCAACAAGAAGCGATATGAAGTGAATGCCCGGTAAATATGGCGTCGCCCGGGGTACCAGGTAAATAGTGCCATTGCAGGCGATGGGCTGATGCAAATGCACTAATCGACGCCGTACGGGCGAGCAGGGTTTGTGCCTGCGACCGGCATTCGCGGGCCGTTGTCCAGTGCGAGGTCGACGACGACGGGATCGTGGTCCGACGATCGATACGCGTCGGGTGCGTAATAGGACGACCGAAGTGCGGCCGTTTTGTAATCGGGCACGGGTTGCAGTGCAAACGGCTCATCGGCGTTGATGTGCCAGACGTGCACGGCTTTGACGCGCGCGGTCAGGGCCGGCGTCGCGAGCGCGTGATCGAGGCTGCCGGCCTCGCCGCGAAATACGTAGCTGTACGCAGCATCGCCGACGAAGCGCGCCACCAGGTTCGCGTAGCCGCGCGACTCGAGCGCGCGAACCGGATCTTCCTTCGCGTAGCTGTTCAGGTCGCCGACCAGCAGTACGCCATCGGCCGCGGCACCGGTCGGCGATCCGGCGAGCCAGTCGGCGATGCGCACGGCGGCCCGCGTGCGCGCCGCGTTCCAGCAGCCCTGGCCGTCCGACCGGTCGAGATCGGCGCCGGTCGCGTCCGGGCAGTTCTTCGATTTCAGGTGATTGACCGCGACCGTCATCGCGCGCGTGCCGCCGATGCGCCGGAATGTCTGCGCGAGCGGCGGGCGATGCCGGCCGCCGAGCGAGACGGTCGCGGCGCGGCCGACCGGCTCGATCGTGCGGCTGTCGTACAGCAGCGCGACCGCGATTGCATCGCGGCCGAGCCGTGCAGTGCCGGGATCGACCGCGCGCCAGCCTTCGCCAAGCCGCGCGGCGAGACGCCGCACGGCGCTCGCGTCGCCGTGGCCGTTGTTCGCGATTTCCATCAGCCCGATCACGTCGGCGCGCAGCGCGCGCAATGCCGCAACGATCTTCGCCTCCTGCCGCGCGAACGCGGCGGGCGTTTTCGCTCCTCGGCCGGCCGGGGCATCGAATCCGCCGCCGTGCCCGTCACCATTGAAATAGTTGAATACGTTGAACGACACGATGCGCGCGTCGGCATCGGGATGACGGGCCGGCGCATCGGTACGCGGGTTCGAGGCGGCATCGAAGAGCAGCGCCGCGCCGGCCACCGGTTGCAGCCGCCATGCGCCGTAGCGCAGTTCGAGCACACCCTCGACGCCGCGCACCGTGTAGCCCGCGCGCAGCGTGTTGGCGGCGCTGAGCGCGGGGGGCGGATAGCGCACGGTTGCGGGGTCGCGGCGGTTCGAGCCGTCGTCGAGCACGATGCGGTTGCGTGCGTTGGCTGCCGCGAGCGCGGCGGCCTCGGCCGGCGGTGCGATGTGGGTCGGGATGCGCAGCCGGCCGTGGCTGAGGACGACGCTGCCGTAGCGGCCGAGTGCGTGGGTATCGCTGACCGTCAGCGTTTGCGGCAGGCGCACGCGCATGCCTTCATGCGCGGCCAGCACCGATAGCGTGGCGACCGGCAGCGTGAGCGTCGCCGGGGTGACGGTCTGCCCGCGTGCGCAGACCGTCATGCCGCCCGACAGCGTGAATTGCGTCCGGCCGTATCGCTCGTCGACGCGGCCCGTGAGATGCACGAGATCGCCGGCCTTCGCACGCGCGTTCGGTGCGTACACGAACACGCCTTCCGGGACGCCCGGCCGGTGCCGTCGCTGTGCGTCGGCCTGCTGGACGAAGAAGCCGCCCAGGCCGTCGGCACCGGCGAATGCCGCGGTGACGACCGCTTCGATCGAGGTCGTTTGCCCGGCCAGCGGCGACGGGCCGCTGGCGCCGCGGAGGTCGGCAATCGGCGTGGTTGCGCCGCCGCAGCCGGCGCTGACCGGCGGCGCGGCCGCGGCGGGCCCGGCGAGGAGGGCGAAGAGGGCGAAGAGGACGATGAACGCCGCAACGGCAGGCGGCGAAAGCAGGCGTGACATGGGGCGGTCCACAGGAACAAAATCCGACGATTCGGGAAAGCATCTTGACGGCAAAATGTCAGGAAGCGGCCAAATTGGCCGTCCGGCCAGTGTGCCGATCGGCCGACGATGCAAGGCGCACGGCGGCTGTTACGCTTTTGCATCGGCGGCGCATCCCGATCGCGCAGCACACGCTGCCGCGCCCCGTTCCCACAGGAGAAATCCATGTCTTACATGCTGTTGATTGTCGAGCCGACCGACCAGCGCGCCGAGCGCACGCTCGACGAAGGCCAGGCGCTATACGCGCGGATGGTCGATTTCGCCGAGACGCTGAAGGCGCGCGGTGTGCTGCGCGGTGTCGAGTCGCTGGAGCGTTCCGAGCGCGGCACGCGCGTGCAGGTGCGCGACGGCGAGACGCGCCTGCTCGACGGCCCGTTCGCGGAGGTGAAGGAGATGGTCGGCGGCTTCTTCCTCGTCGACGTCGACACCCGCGAGGAAGCGATCGAGATCGCGCGCCAGTGCCCGGCCGCGCAATGGTGCACGGTCGAGGTGCGCGCGGTCGGCCCGTGCTTCCTGTGAATGCCGCGACTCGGTATTTACCCTGATTGGTTGCGGAACGTGTCGATCCGGGCGTCTTCCGGCCGTCGTCCGGATAAGGCGCCGCCGAACGGGCGCCGCCTTCCACCGATGACAAGGAGTAAACGATGCGATTCATGATCATGATCCGGGCGAACGCCGTCAGCGAATCCGACGCGTTGCCGGACAACCGGCTGGTCGAAGCCATGACCGTCTACCACGAGGAGCTGGCCAAGGCCGGCGTGCTGCTCGACGCGAACGGGCTGCGGCCGAGCGCGCGCGGCTGGCGCGTGCGCTACACGGGCGGCAAGGGCACGGTGATCGACGGCCCGTTCGCCGAAACGAAGGAGCTGATCGCCGGCTATACGCTGATCCAGGTGCGTTCGCGCGACGAGGCGCTCGAATGGACGCGCCGGTTCCCCGCGCCGTTCGGCGCCGAAATGGATTGCGAGATCGAGGTGCGGCCGCTGTTCGAGCTCGACGACCTCACCCCGAGCGACGCGGTCGAGCGGTTCCGCGATCTCCACGTCGGTCGCACCCAGGCCTGAATCCACCCGAATCCAAGTTCACCGGAGCATCCGTCATGCACAAGATGGTTTTCATCAACCTGCCCGTGGCCGACCTGCCGCGCGCGAAGACGTTCTACCAGGCACTCGGTTTCGAGGTCGTGCCGGCCTATACCAACGAACAGGCCGCCTGCATCAAGATCAGCGACACGATTTTCGCGATGCTGCTCGTGCGGCCGTTTTTCCAGACCTTCACCGCCAAGACCATCGTCGATCCGGCGACGCAGGTGCAGGCGCTGACGTGCCTGTCGTGCGACAGCCGCGCGGAGGTCGACGCGATCGTCGCGAAGGCGCTCGCGGCCGGCGGGTCCGCGCCGCAGGCGCCGCGCGAGTATCCGAACATGTACGGCCACGGGTTCGACGATCCGGACGGCCATGCATGGGAGCTGATGGCCATGCCGCTGGATGCGTCCGCCCAGGGGCAGGCGTCGTGACGCTCGAGGCGACTCACCGTGCGATCGAAGCGGTCTGGCGGATCGAGGCGCCCAAGATCATCGCGCGCGCCGCGCGCGTGGTGCGCGACGTCGGCGTGGCCGAGGAGCTGGCGCAGGACACGCTCGTCGCGGCGCTCGAGCACTGGCCCGTCGACGGCGTGCCCGACAACCCGGCCGCGTGGCTGATGACGGCCGTGAAGCGCCGCGCGCTCGACCGGGTCCGGCAGGAGTCGCTCCACGCGGCGAAGCGCGACCAGCTCGGCCACGAGATGGACGCGCTCGAAGCGCATGTCGTGCCCGACATCGCGGATGCGCTCGCCGACGCGAGCGACGACGACATCGGCGACGATCTGCTGCGGCTGATCTTCACGTCGTGCCACCCGGTGCTGTCGACCGATGCGCGCGTCGCGCTGACGCTGCGGCTGCTCGGCGGGCTGACGACGGGCGAGATCGCGCGCGCGTTCCTGACGCCCGAGCCTACGATCGCGCAGCGGATCGTGCGCGCCAAGCGCACGCTCGCGGCCGCGCACGTGCCGTTCGAGGTGCCGGCCGCCGATGCGCGGCCCGCGCGGCTCGCGTCGGTGCTCGAAGTGATCTATCTCGTGTTCAACGAAGGCCACGCGGCGACCGCGGGCGACGACTGGACGCGCCCGGCGCTGTGCGACGAGGCGCTGCGGCTCGGCCGCGTGCTGGCCGGGCTGGCGCCGGACGAGAGCGAAGTGCTCGGGCTCGTCGCGCTGATGGAACTGCAGGCGTCGCGCATGCACGCGCGCACCGACGCGCAGGGCCGGCCCGTCCTGCTGCTCGACCAGGATCGCAGCCGCTGGGATCCGCTCTTGATCCGGCGCGGCCTCGCGGCGCTGGAGCAGGCGGCGAAGCTCGGCGGCGTGCGCGGGCCGTATGCGTTGCAGGCTGCGCTCGCCGCCTGCCATGCGCGTGCGCGGCAGGCGGCGGACACGGACTGGGCGCAGATCGTCGCGCTGTACGACGCGCTCGCCGAGGTTGCGCCGTCGCCGGTCGTCGAACTGAATCGCGCGGTGGCCGTCGGGATGGCGTTCGGGCCCGCCGCGGCGCTCGAACTCGTCGACGTGCTGCGCGACGATCCGGCGCTTGCGCGCTATCACTGGCTGCCGAGCGTGCGCGGCGATCTGCTCGCGAAGCTCGGCCGCGCCGATGAGGCGAAGATCGAGTTCCGGCGTGCGGCGGAACTGACCCGCAACGAGCGCGAGCGCGAATTGCTGCTCAGGCGCGCGACCGACGCGTGAGGCGCACGGCGCGCACGCAGCACGCAGCACTCACACGCAGTACGCACACGCACACGCGAACGCGAACGCGTACCCCGCACACGCGTACCCCGCACACGCGTACCCCGCGCACGCGTACCCCGCGCACCACCCCGCGCACCACCCCGCCGCGCAACGCGCCGACTATCGTCCGGATTGAAAAAGCCTATTGGGGGATGCGAACGCGAGCGCCTAGATTGAAGAGCACGATGCGCGCGCCGCGCCGCGGCGCACGCATCGTTCCCCACATACCTGATCGGCCCGGCTTCGCACGCGGCCGCGCCGACTCGAACGGAGGCGCAAATGGCTCAACTCAAGGGCAGCAAAACCGAAGAGAACCTGAAGGCCGCATTCGCGGGCGAATCGCAGGCGAACCGGCGTTATCTGTATTTCGCTTCGAAGGCTGACGTCGAAGGCCAGAACGACGTCGCCGCGCTGTTCCGCTCGACCGCCGAAGGCGAAACCGGCCATGCGCACGGCCATCTCGAATACCTGGAAGCCGTCGGCGATCCGGCAACGGGCTTGCCGTTCGGTTCATCGCGACAGAATCTCGAATCGGCGATCGCCGGCGAAACGCACGAATACACGGACATGTATCCGGGCATGGCGAAGACGGCGCGCGACGAGGGCTTCGACGAAATCGCGAACTGGTTCGAGACGCTGGCGAAGGCCGAACGCAGCCACGCGAACCGCTATACGAAGGCGCTGGACAGTCTCGTCGACTGACGGGCCGCCGCGGGCCGCACGGCAGGCCGTGCGACCGGCAAGCGGCCGGCTGTTCGTTCATCGCTGCCCGCATCGCGCGGGCGGCGCTGGCGCGCATGCGCGCCACGCTGGAGCGCCCCATGCCCCACAAGGAAGGCAGTCTCGAAGCCCCGACCCGGCATCCGCTCGACTGGCAGTCGGACGCGTTCTACGACCAGGCCGCGATCGACGCGGAAATGACGCGCGTGTTCGACATCTGTGCCGGATGCCGGCGCTGCGTGTCGCTGTGCGGCGCGTTTCCGACGCTGTTCGACCTGGTCGACGACACGCCGATGGGCGATATCGAGGAAGTGCCGAAGGCGGCGTTCGGCAAGGTCGTCGACCAGTGCTACCTGTGCGACCTCTGCTACATGACGAAATGCCCGTACGTGCCGCCGCACGCATGGAACGTCGACTTCCCGCACCTGATGCTGCGCGGCAAGGCCGCGCGCTACAAGCGCGGCGAAGCCACGTTGCGCGACAAGGTGCTGTCGAACACCGACGCGCTCGGTCATTTTGCCGGCATCCCGATCGTCACGCAGGCGGTGAACGCGGTGAACCGTACGCCGCCCGCGCGCCATGCGCTCGAAGCGACGCTCGGCGTCGATCGCCATGCGTGGCTGCCGGAATTCGCGCCGCGCAAGTTCCGGCGCGCGGCGAAACCGTCGGACGGCCTGCCCGTGCGCGACGGCGAACGCACGCCCGGCAAGGTCGCGATCTACGCGACCTGCTACGTGAATTTCAACGAGCCGGGCATCGGCCACGACCTGCTCGCGATCCTCGCGCACAACGACATCCCTTACGAGCTCGTCACGCGAGAAGCCTGCTGCGGAATGCCGCTGCTCGAGCAGGGCAATCTCGCCGGCGTGGCCGCGAAGAAGGACGTGAACCTGCCTGTGCTCGAACGTTATGCGCGCGAAGGCTATGCACTGATCGGCGCGATTCCGAGCTGCGTGCTGATGTACAAGAGCGAGCTGCCGCTGATGTTCCCCGGCGACGCCGCGGTGCGCGCGGTGGCCGACGCATTCTGGGATCCGTTCGAATACGTGATCGCGCGGCATCGCGACGGGTTGCTGAAGACCGATTTCAAGACGGGCCTCGGCACCGTGTCGTATCACGTGCCGTGCCATGCGCGCGTGCAGAACATCGGTCGCAAGACGGCCGACGCGCTGTCGCTCGTGCCCGATACGCGCGTGAACGTCGTCGAGCGCTGCTCGGGCCACGCGGGCACGTTCGGCGTGAAAAAGGAGTTTCATGCGGACGCGATGCGGATCGGCGGGCCCGTGTTCAAGGCGATGGCCGAGCCGCAGCCGGATTTCGTGTCGTCGGACTGCGCGCTGGCCGGCCATCACATCGTGCAGGGCATCGACGACAACGGGCTGCCGTCCGCGCCGCTCGCGCATCCGCTCACGCTGCTGCGCCGCGCGTACGGCATCTGAGCCGCCGCCGGCCGACCCACGAGGACATCCCATGACGTTGACCCGCGACTCCCTGCTGACGCTCGAAGCGTACGCGAAGATCCGCAAGGCCGAACATGCGCGGCTGGTCGCGTACAAGCGCCGCCGCGCGGTGGCCCTCGGCAACCACCTGCGCTTCCTGTTCGAGGACGAGACGACGATCCGCTATCAGATCCAGGAGATGCTGCACATCGAGAAGATCTTCGACCAGGCCGGCATCGAAGGGGAGCTGGAAGCGTATCTGCCGCTCGTGCCCGACGGCACGAACCTGAAGGCGACGATGCAGATCGAGTACGAGCACGATGTCGAACGGCGCGCGGCGCTCGCGCGGCTGATCGGTGTCGAGGATCGCGTGTACCTGCAGGTCGACGGGCACGCGCGCATCTACGCGATCGCCGACGAGGATCTCGAGCGCGACAACGCCGAGAAGACGTCGGCCGTGCACTTCGTGCGCTTCGAGCTTGACGCGCCGATGCGCGCGGCGCTCAAGGGCGGGGCGGCGCTGTCGATCGGCTGCGATCACCCGGCCTACACGATGCCGGCGCAGCGCGTGGACGCGGACGTGACCGCATCGCTGGCCGGCGATCTGCGCTGACGCATTCGCCGCACGTCAGCCGCACGTCCGGTGCGTCCCGAGCACCGGTTTCCATTTTTTCCGTTCCGACCCGAAACGCGATCTCCACGCGCGGCGCGGCGCGTTTCGCTCGCCTGTCTCCGCGAAGATGTAACAGGCGTCACGAACTTGCATGCAGCGAAAGACGTGCATCGCACGTCACCGGGCTTTCATCACTCGCAGAGAAACAATAAAAAGATTGTGCACGGAGATAATTAAAATCGGCGAAATTTGAATGATTTACCGATTCGTGAATATCTTGTTACGCTTTTTTCCCTGATTTACCGATGTTGGGCAGCAATGCGCGGGATTGTTGCCGGCAGGGGTCGGAGCGACCCGAAAATGCCCATTCGCGGGCATTCTTCATACGCTGTAGAGCCCCGCCAGACGGGCCTTTGCAGCGTCGGGCATAAAGATCCCGCAAAAAAATTCAAGCGTAAATACATTACGCACCCTTGGCAGGTTGTTTCAGTGCGTAACATTAAGTCATTGTCATATTGAGATAAACCCTAGGGATGGTATGCTTCGTGCACAAAAATTCCCACATTGGAGTGAGACCGTGATTTGTGCGCCATTGCCGGGAATGGCGGCACCGTGAAAGTGCGGTGTCGCACCGGCATGCACAACACCGGATAAGCATAATGTGCAACCTGGCCGCCCCGCGACGCGATGTGTCGCGATGGCGCCGCCAATCGCAGCCCCGGCCTGGCTGCGTGGAGAGATCTACTATGTTCTTCGATGAGCTTACCGATGAAGAGTGGTTTCGTCTTTCAACGCTGATCGCCGATGAACCCATCCGGCTGAACCGTCGTGGGCGTCCGCGTGCCGAACCGCGCGTCGTCGCCAACGCGGTGCTCTGGATCCTGACGACCGGTGAAGCCTGGTCGAAGCTGCCCGGTCGTTATCCGTCCGGGCCGACGTGCCGTCGCCGTTACGAGGAATGGCTGGCGTCCGGCACGCTGCTGCAGATGATCGACGTGCTGACCCAGTTCAGCGGGCGCACGTTCGCGTATATCCCGCCGCCGCCGGTGCCGGTCGTGCCCGCACGCCGTGCCGAGCCCGTGCCCGACAACGATCGCTTGCGCGGCGTGTTCTGGCAAAACCCCGAGTCGTGGCAATTGCCGGTCGCGCACGCAAACGTTTGGGATGGCGAAGGCGCGTCGCAGTCGTCCATGCAGGACGACGCCGAAGCGCGGCCGTCCGACGCGTCGTTCGTGGTGCCGGGCGCGCGATCGGTGGAGTTGCGCCATGCGCGTGCGTCGTCGGCGAGCTTCGCCGCGGCCGAACCGCAAGTCGACGAGTATCGCGGCTATACGATCCGCGGCATCGCGCAGCCCGTGCAGAACCTGATGTATCGCGCGTGGGCCGAGATCTCGCAGGACGAGCGGCGCGTCGAGCGTTCGGGCCTGATCGGCCCGCGCTTCACCGATGCCGAGGAAGCCGAGCAGTTCGCGCTCGACTGGGCACGTCAGTGGATCGATCGCCATGGCGCGAGCGACGAACCGGCACGCGCGCCGCAAGGCGAGGTGCTGGCCGGCCTGTCCGCGCTCGCGCGTGCGGAGTCGGACATCAAGCGCTTCATCGCCGAGCGTCACACGGGCGCGCTGTCCGAAAGCCGCAACGATCCGGTGCAGCAGGAGCGTCGCGAATACGTGTACCGCGTAGGCTGATCGCCGCACCGGTGAAACGGGCGGGCCGTCGTGTGCCACGACGCCCGCGCGGAAGCCTCGTCTTTCCATGCCTGCCTGCATCGCCCGGGGCGCCGCCGTCGAAGCGGCGCCCCGGGCGCACGTGTATTACTGGCGGCCGTAGGTATCGTCGAAGCGGACGATGTCGTCCTCGCCGAGATACGCGCCCGACTGCACTTCGATCAGTTCGAGCGGCATCTTGCCCGGGTTCTCGAGGCGATGCGACACGCCGAGCGGGATGTACGTCGATTCGTTTTCGGACAGCAGGAACGTTTCGTCGCCGCGCGTGATGCGCGCGGTGCCGCGCACGACGATCCAGTGTTCGGCGCGGTGATGGTGCATCTGCAGCGACAGTCGCGCACCCGGTTTCACGACGATGCGTTTCACCTGGAAGCGTTCGCCCATGTCGACCGAGTCGTAGTGGCCCCACGGGCGATGTACCTTGCGGTGATCGGACGCTTCCGCGCCGCGTTGCGCCTTGATGCGCCCGACGATTTTCTTCACGTCCTGCACGCGCGACTTGTCCGCGACGAGCACGGCGTCGGGGGTTTCGACGACGACGAGGTTCTGCGTGCCGACGCAGGCGACGAGCCGGCTTTCCGAATGCGCGAACGTCGATTCCGCGTCTTCGAGCAGCACGTGGCCGCGGCCGACGTTGCCGGCTTCGTCCTTCTCCGAGATCTGCCAGATCGCATCCCACGAGCCGACGTCCGACCAGCCCGCGTCGAGCGGCACGACGACGCTCTCGCACAGTTGCGGCAGGCTCGCGAGCGGCTCCATCACCGCGTAGTCGATCGAGTTCGACGGCGACGCGGCGAATGCATCGCGATCGACGCGGAAGAAATCGCCGTCGGCCTTGCCCTGGGCGACGGCCTGTTCGCAGGCCGCGTGGATCGCGGGTTCGAGCTGGTTGATCGCCTTCAGCCACACCGATGCGCGCACGATGAAGATCCCGCTGTTCCACCAGTATTCGCCCGATGCGACGTACTGCCGAGCGAGTTCGAGATGCGGTTTCTCGACGAAACGATCGAGGCGGCGCACGTCGAGGCTGCCCGTCGCGGCGTCGCCGAGCGGCGCGCCGACGCGGATGTAGCCGTAGCCGGTTTCCGCGTGCTTGGGCACGATGCCCATCGTCGCGATCCGGCCTTGCTTCGCGCAGTGCACGCCGGCCGCGACCGCGGCGTGAAAGCGCGGCAGGTCGGCCACCGCATGGTCGGCCGGCATCACGGTCATGATCGCGTCGTTGCCGTCGGCGACGAGCCGCAGCGCGGCGAGCGTCAGTGCGGGCGCGGTGTCGCGGGCGATCGGCTCGAGCATGATCGATGCGGACTTGCCGGTCAGGCGCAGCTGTTCGGCGGTCGTGAAGCGGTGATCCTCGCCGCATACGATCAGCACGTCGTCGGTCAGCGGATGATCGCCCGCCAGGCCGTCGAGGCGCAGCGCGGTCGACTGCAGCAACGAATGTTCGCCGAGCAAGCCGATCAGCTGTTTCGGAAAGCGCTCGCGCGACATCGGCCACAGGCGCGTGCCGGAGCCGCCGGCGAGAATCACCGGTTGCACGGCGACGCGCGTGCCGGCGGCGGGTGCGGCGGAAGGGGAATGGCGCGTTTCGGCAGCCACGGCCGGAGCATTCATGTTGACACTCTCCACGGTTGAAGTCAGTGCCTGCCGTTGTAGCATGAAGTAAATCGACAATAAAACCGGGCCCATTGCCTGATATTCGCCGGGCATTCACCGGGAAGAATTTTCCTCGCCAGCATCCGGTGCAAATAAAAAAGTAAAAAATAAATCGGTGAATCGGCTGGTGTTGACCGTCCGCAAAGGGTGAGCGGAAACCGTAAAGCTTCCGAAAAATTCCCGATTCGCGATCATTTCGGGAAAAGCTGCCGATTTAATTCAAAAACTACGCAGCAAGAATTTCCGATTATTTTTCGAAATACTTGTGCGCTTGAGGCGGAATTTTCTTACCGCTTCAATAGCGTCATGCAACGTTTGAATCGAATGTGCGGCACGGGTCGCACAAGGAGCTGTTCGGCAAACGCCTGTTCAAAGAGGAAGCAGACATGTTGAGCGTGCTGGCGAGAGTCATCGATATCGCGATGGTCGTAGCGGGGGCGCTGATCGCCGCCGCACTGCACGACGGCAGCATCTGGCTCAACGACCTGCAGCGCACGACGGTGCTGTTCGACTGCCTGCTCGTCGTCGTGTTCTTTCCGGCCATCGGCATTTACCAGTCGTGGCGCGGCAAGCGTCTCGTCGGGCTGGTGGGCCGGGTTGCGTTCGCATGGCTCGTGGTCGAGCTCGCGGGCATCCTGATGAGCTTCAGCTTCCACCAGTCGGGCGACCTGTCGCGGCTGTGGCTGGGTTACTGGGCGCTCGTGACGATGGCGCTGCTCGCCGGCTCGAAAACCTGCGTGCACGTCGTGCTGCGGCAGCTGCGCCGAGGCGGCTACAACCTGAAGGCGGTCGCGATCGTCGGCGGGACGCCGGCGGCGCGGCGGCTGATCGCGCAGATGCGGGCGCGGCCGGAGGCCGGTTTCAACCCGGTGTGCGTATACGACGAAAGCGAAGCGCCGGGCGAGGTCGCGCTCGACGACGTGCGCATCGAGCGGCAGTTCGAATCGCTGGTGTGGCTGGTGCGCAGCCGCGCGATCAGCGAGCTGTGGCTCACGCTGCCGATCACGGAGGAACGCCGGATTCACCAGATCGTGACCGTGTTCCGCCACGACTTCGTCAACATCCGTTTCATCCCGGACGTGCGCACGCTGTCGTTCTTCAACCAGGAAGTGGTCGAGGTGCTCGGCGTGCCGGCGATCAACCTCGCGGCGTCGCCGATCACCGATGTGCGGATCCTGCCGAAGTTCGTGTTCGACCGGCTGTTCGCGCTGGCCGCGCTCACCGCGCTCGCGCCGGTGATGGTGCTGATTGCCGGCCTGATCAAGCTGACGTCGCGCGGGCCGGTGTTCTTCCGCCAGAAACGCAAGGGCATCGACGGGCACGAGTTCGAGATCTACAAGTTCCGCTCGATGAAGGTGCACCAGGAAGTGGCCGGGCAGGTCACGCAGGCGACCAAGAACGACTCGCGCGTGACGCCGGTCGGCCGGTTCCTGCGCCGCACGAGCCTCGACGAGCTGCCGCAGTTCATCAACGTATTGAAGGGCGAGATGTCGGTCGTCGGCCCGCGCCCGCATGCGCTCGCGCACGACGACATCTACAAGGATCTCGTCAAGGGCTACATGTTCCGCTACCGGATCAAGCCGGGCATCACCGGCTGGGCGCAGATCAACGGCTTTCGCGGCGAGACCGACCAGATCGAGAAGATGATGGGGCGCGTGAAGCTCGATCTGTACTACATGCAGAACTGGTCGTTCTGGCTCGACATCAAGATCGTCGTGCTGACGCTCTGGAAAGGCTTCACCGGCAGCAACGCGTACTGAGTACCGAGGCCGCGCCACGCAGGCATCGCGGTTTTACGAATTTCGAATCATTGGTCAAGAGGTCCGACACATCATGAATCTGACTATCATCGGCAGCGGTTACGTAGGTCTTGTCACCGGCGCCTGTCTCGCCGACATCGGGCACGACGTGTTCTGTCTCGACGTCGACCAGGCAAAGATCGACATCCTGAACAACGGCGGCGTGCCGATCCACGAGCCGGGCCTGAAGGAAGTGATCGCGCGCAACCGCTCGGCGGGCCGCCTGCGCTTCTCGACCGATATCGAGGCCGCGGTCGCGCACGGCGACGTGCAGTTCATCGCGGTCGGCACGCCGCCCGACGAGGACGGCTCGGCCGACCTGCAATACGTGCTCGCGGCGGCGCGCAACATCGGCCGTTACATGACGGGCTTCAAGGTGATCGTCGACAAGTCGACGGTGCCGGTCGGCACGGCCGAGCGCGTGCGCGCGGCGGTGGCCGAGGAGCTCGCGAAGCGCGGCGGCGACCAGATGTTCTCGGTCGTGTCGAATCCGGAATTCCTGAAGGAAGGCGCGGCGGTCGACGATTTCACGCGGCCGGACCGCATCGTGATCGGCTGCGACGACGACGTGCCGGGCGAGCGCGCGCGCGAGCTGATGAAGAAGCTCTATGCGCCGTTCAACCGCAACCACGAACGCACGCTGTACATGGACGTGCGCTCGGCCGAGTTCACGAAATACGCGGCGAACGCGATGCTCGCGACCCGCATCTCGTTCATGAACGAGCTGGCGAACCTCGCCGACCGTTTCGGCGCGGACATCGAGGCCGTGCGCCGCGGGATCGGCTCCGATCCGCGCATCGGCTATCACTTCCTGTATGCCGGCTGCGGCTACGGCGGCTCGTGCTTCCCGAAGGATGTCGAGGCGCTGATCCGCACGGCCGACGAGCACGGGCAGGCACTGCAGATCCTGAAGGCCGTGTCGTCGGTCAACGCCACGCAAAAGCGCGTGCTCGCCGAGAAGATCGTCGCCCGCTTCGGCGAGGACCTGACCGGCCGCACGTTCGCGATCTGGGGCCTCGCGTTCAAGCCGAACACCGACGACATGCGCGAAGCGCCGAGCCGCGAGCTGATCGCCGAGCTGCTGTCGCGCGGGGCGCGCATCGCCGCGTACGACCCGGTCGCGCAGGAGGAAGCGCGCCGCGTGATCGCGCTCGATCTCGCCGATCACCCGAGCTGGCTCGAGCGCCTCTCCTTCGTCGACGACGAGGCGCAGGCCGCGCGCGATGCCGACGCGCTCGTGATCGTCACCGAATGGAAGATCTTCAAGAGCCCCGACTTCGTCGCGCTCGGCCGCCTGTGGAAAGCGCCGGTGATCTTCGACGGCCGCAACCTGTACGAGCCGGAGACGATGACCGAGCTGGGCATCGAATACCACCCGATCGGCCGGCCGGGCTCGCGCCAGGCCGTCGCCGCGCGTGTGCCGGGCACCGCGCCCGCGAGCGCGTAACCCGTTTCCCGTCACTCGTTACGAGACGCCATGTTCCGGAACATCCTGATCGTCTGTCACGCGAACGTCTGC
Source organism: Burkholderia sp. 572 (assembly GCF_040545135.1). NCBI lineage: Bacteria > Pseudomonadati > Pseudomonadota > Betaproteobacteria > Burkholderiales > Burkholderiaceae > Burkholderia > Burkholderia sp. 572. The sequence goes on from NZ_JBEPLH010000008.1 coordinate 105,955, forward strand.
CGCAGCCCGGCAGCGGAAATGCTGTTCAAGTCGCACGCCGCGTCGCGCGGCGGCCCGCGCCCGACGTTCCATTCGGCCGGCGTGCATGCGAACGACGGCGACGGCATCGATCCGGTGATGCGGCAGCTGCTCGCCGAGCGGGGCGTCGATGCGACGACCCACCGCTCGCGGCGGCTGTCGCGCCGGATCGTGCGCGACGCCGACCTGATTCTCGTCAGCGAGCGCGGACAGATCGCGGCCGTCGAAAAGGTCGATCCGTTCGCGCGCGGCAAGGTCCACCTGCTCGGCAAGTGGGAAGGGGCCGAGATTGCCGACCCGCACGGCGGCCCCGAGGCCGATTACCGCGAGAGCTACTCACTGATCGAACGTCTGGTTCAAGGATGGCTACAGAAACTATGCTGAAACGCCCGATGCGCCCGGTGGCGCTTGCCGTCGCGCTGACGACCTTCCTGTCAGCCTGTGCAACCGCGCCCGGCAACTACCTCGACTCGTCGAACCTGAAGGACGAAGGCCGCCAGCAAGCGGCCGAGACCTATCCGGTTCATTACATCGACGCCAAAGTGGTGATGGACCAGCTGCAGAAGGCGCAGGTCGACCATCCGCTGCCGCCCGGACGCTATACCGATCCGTCGCAATACGTGTACCGCATCGGGCCGCAGGACATCCTCGGCGTCACCGTCTGGGACCACCCGGAGCTGACGACGCCGCAGGGCCAGTCGTTCTCGAGCGGCGGCAACACGACGCAGACGATCGCGGGCGCGCTGCAGCAACCCTATTCGTCGTCGCTGCCGGGCCAGGCCGATCCTTATGGCCAGACGGTGGCCGCCGACGGCACGATCTTCTTCCCGTTCGTCGGCCGCATCCACGTGGCGGGCAAGACGATCGCGCAGACCCGTGACGAGCTGGCCACGCGACTCGCGCGTTACGTGAAGAATCCGCAGCTCGACGTGCGCGTGCTGTCGTTCCGCAGCCAGAAGGTGCAGGTGACCGGCGAAGTGAAGACGCCGGGCCCGCTCGCGATGAGCGACGTGCCGCTGACGCTGGTCGACGCGATCTCGCGTTCGGGCGGCTCGACCACCGACGCCGATCTGCAGCGCGTGCGCCTGACGCGCGACGGCAAGCTCTACACGCTCGACGCGAACGGCGTGCTCGACCGCGGCGAGGTGCGGCAGAACGTGATGCTGCAGCAGGGCGACATCATCAACGTGCCGGACCGCAGCGACAGCCGCGTGTTCATCATGGGCGAGGTCAAGACGCCGGTCACGGTGCCGATGCTCAAGGGCAAGCTGACCATCGCCGACGCGTTGACGGCCGGCGGCGGCATCCTCGATACCGACGCGAACCCGCGCAAGATCTACGTGATGCGCGGCATGCGCGACAACCCGACGAAGCCTGAAGTGTTCCGTCTCGACATGACGCAGCCCGATGCGCTGATGCTGTCGAGCCGCTTCCCGCTTCAGCCGCTCGATGTGGTCTACGTCAGCACGGCCAGCTCGGTGCAGTTCAACCGAGTGCTGCAGCAGGTGTTGCCGACGATCCAGACGATCTTCTACATGCGGCAAATCACGCGCTGATAGCCCGCCGGGGCGGTACCTCCGCCCCGGCACCACTCAAGCGGGAACGAATGGTGAACACGCAAGCGAAACACTCCTACGCGGATCTGTCCGTGAAAACCGAGGAAGAGGACGTCGTCCTCGGCCAGTTGCTCCAGGTGATCATGGACGACATCTGGCTGCTGCTCGGCATCGCGGTGACGGTCGTCGCGCTCGCCGGCCTCTACTGCTACGTCGCGAAGCCGGTGTACCAGGCCGACGTGCACGTGCGGGTCGAGAGCAACGACAACACGTCGCAGGCGCTCACGCAGACGCAGACCGGCGCGACGATCAACTCCGGTCCGCAGCAGGCGCAGACCGATGCGGAAATCGAGATCATCAAGAGCCGCGGCGTCGTCGCGCCGGTGGTCGACCAGTTCAAGCTGAATTTCTCGGTCGTGCCGAAGACGCTGCCGCTGATCGGCAGCCTCGCCGCGCGTGTCGCGACGCCGGGCACGCCGTCGCGGCCGTGGCTCGGCCTGCAATCGTATGCATGGGGCGGTGAAGTCGCCGACGTCGATTCGATCAGCGTCGTGCCCACGCTCGAAGGCAAGAAGCTGACGCTGACGGCCGGCCCGAACGGCACCTATTCGCTCGTCGACCAGAACGGCACGCGGCTGCTGTCGGGCCAGGTCGGCGAATCGACGCAGGGCGGCGGCGTGACGCTGCTCGTGTCGAAGCTCGTCGCGCGCCCCGGCACGCAGTTCACGGTGGTCCGCTACAACGATCTCGACGCGATCAGCGGCTTCCAGGCCGGCATCCAGGTGACCGAGCAGGGCAAGCAGACGGGCGTCGTGCAGATCTCGCTCGAAGGCAAGGACCCGGACCAGACCGCCGCGATCGCGAACGCGCTCGCGCAGTCGTACCTGAACCAGCACGTGGTCGCGAAGCAGGCCGAAGCGACCAAGATGCTCGACTTCCTGAAGGGCGAGGAACCGCGCCTGAAGGCCGACCTCGAACGGGCGGAAGCCGCGCTGACGCAGTACCAGCGCACGTCGGGCTCGATCAACGCGAGCGACGAGGCGAAGGTCTACCTCGAGGGCAGCGTGCAGTACGAGCAGCAGATCGCCGCGCAGCGCCTGCAGCTCGCGTCGCTCGCGCAGCGCTTCACCGATTCGCACCCGATGGTGATCGCCGCGAAGCAGCAGCTCGCCGAGCTGCAGGGCGAGAAGGACAAGTTCAGCAACCGCTTCCGCAGCCTGCCGGCCACCGAAGTGAAGGCCGTCCAGCTGCAGCGCGACGCGAAGGTCGCCGAGGACATCTACGTGCTGCTGCTGAACCGCGTGCAGGAGCTGTCGGTGCAGAAGGCCGGCACGGGCGGCAACATCCACCTCGTCGACTCCGCGCTGCGTCCGGGCGCCCCGGTCAAGCCGAAGAAGGTGCTGATCCTGTCGGCCGCGGTGTTCCTCGGGCTGATCCTCGGCACCGGCGTCGTGTTCCTGCGCCGCAACCTGTTCCAGGGCATCGAGGACCCCGACCGCATCGAGCGCGCGTTCAACCTGCCGCTGTACGGGCTGGTGCCGCAAAGCGCCGAGCAGGTGAAGCTCGACGCGGCGGCCGAGAAGAGCGGCAGCCGCACACGGCCGATCCTCGCGAGCCTGCGTCCGAAGGATCTGAGCGTCGAGAGCCTGCGCAGCCTGCGCACCGCGATGCAGTTCGCGATGATGGACGCGAAGAACCGCGTGATCGTGCTGACGGGCCCGACGCCCGGCATCGGCAAGAGCTTCCTGACGGTCAACCTCGCGGTGCTGCTCGCGCATTCGGGCAAGCGCGTGCTGCTGATCGACGCCGACATGCGCCGCGGCCTGCTCGACCGCTACTTCGGCCTCACCTCGCAGCCGGGCCTGTCCGAGCTGCTGAGCGACCAGTCGGCGCTCGAGGACGCCGTGCGCGAGACGCCGGTGCAGGGCCTGTCGTTCATCTCGGCCGGCACGCGCCCGCCGAACCCGTCGGAGCTGCTGATGTCGACGCGCCTGCCGCAATACCTCGAAGGGCTCGGCAAGCGCTACGACGTCGTGCTGATCGATTCGCCGCCGGTGCTGGCGGTGACCGACGCGACCATCATCGGCCGCATGGCCGGCTCGACGTTCCTCGTGCTGCGCTCGGGCATGCATACCGAAGGCGAGATCGCCGACGCGATCAAGCGCCTGCGTACCGCGGGCGTCGATCTGGAAGGCGGGATCTTCAACGGCGTGCCGCCGAAGGCGCGCGGCTACGGCCGCGGTTATGCGGCCGTGCATGAATACCTGAGCGCCTGATCCGAATCGCACGTAACCGGGCGGGCCGCGCGTGCCGCCTGCCCGGCCGACAGGAGAACCAACGATGAAAATTTCCGTGCTCGTTCCGACCTATCGGCGCCCCGCCGACCTCGCGCGCTGCCTGCTGGCGCTGCAGCGGCAGCAGCGGCTGCCCGACGAGGTGATCGTCGTCGCGCGCCCGGAGGACGATGCCACGCACGAACGGCTCGCCGATCCGGCGGTCGGCGGCGCGCTGCCGCTGCGCATCGTGCCGGTCGATGTGCCGGGCCAGGTCGCCGCGCTGAACAAGGGGCTCGACTCGGCGAACGGCGACATCGTCGCGATCACCGACGACGACGCGGCGCCGCATCCCGACTGGCTCGCCCGCGTCGAGTCGGCGTTCGAGGCCGACCCGCGCGTGGGCGCGGTCGGCGGCCGCGACTGGGTGCACGAGAAGGGCCGCGTGCTCGACGAGTCGCGCGAGCTCGTCGGCCAGCTCACGCTGTCCGGCAAGATCGTCGGCAATCATCACCTGGGCGTCGGCGGCATGCGCGAAGTCGACATGCTGAAAGGCGCGAACATGAGCTACCGCCGTGCCGCGATCGAGCGGCTGCGCTTCGACACGCGGCTGCGCGGCGCCGGTGCGCAGGTGCACAACGACATGGGTTTCAGCATGCACGTGCAGCGTGCCGGCTGGAAGCTCGTCTACGACCCGGCGATCGCGGTCGATCATTTTCCGGCGGAACGCTTCGACGACGACCGGCGCGATGCCGCGTCGCTGAATGCGATCAGCAACGGCGCATACAACCTGCACCTGATCCTGCGCGAGCACCTGCCGCCCGTGCGGCGCGAAATCGCGTGGTGGTGGTGGACGCTGGTCGGTACGCGCGTCTATCCGGGCCTTGCGCACGTGCTGCTGTCGCTGCATACGGCGAAGCGCGAGCGGATCCGCGAGCACTGGCGCGCGGTGCGCCGCGGCGCGCGCGATGCCCGCCGCGCGAACCTTGCCCCCCACCGTGCGGCGATGCCGCCGGTGACGTCTTGAACGAGCCGCGCGCGCAACGCCGCGCGGCCGAACCCGGAGAAGGGCTCGAATGACTGCAACCAAGGTCCATGTCCATCTGTTCCACGGCGCCGATCCGCGTACCTACCGGAAAGGCGAGAACATCGGCTGCCTGTACGGCTATCACCACGCCGAATCCGACGAATTCCGGCTGACCTATTCGCAGGACGGCGGCGAGAGCCGCGTCGCCAGCCTCGTGCGCCGCGCGCTGAAGGCGGCGCTCGGCTTCGACGTCGTGCATGCATGGCGCAACCGTGCCGCGCTGCTGAACACCGACGTGATCTGGACGCACACGGAGCAGGAGCACCTTGCGGCGTCGCTGATCCTGAAGCTGGCCGGCGAGCAGGGCAAACGTCCGCTGCTGCTCGCGCAGAGCGTGTGGCTGTTCGACAAGTGGGGCAGCTTCGGCGGCCCGCGCCGCTGGCTGTACCGCAAGCTGATCGCGCGCGCCGACGCGCTGACCACGCTGGCCCGCGACAACGCCGACCTGTGCCGCCGTTATCTCGGCCGCGAAGCCGAGTTCGTCTACTACGGGCTGAACACGCAGGATTTCCCGATCGTCGAGCCGCAGCAATGGCAACCGAACCGGCCGCTGCGGATCGCGGCGATCGGCAACGACCGCGACCGCGACTGGCGCACGTTCCTCGCCGCGTTCGGCGGCGACGCGCGCTACGACGTGCGGCTGGCGACCCGGCGCCGCGTGCCGCGCGAGTGGCATGCGCCGAACGTGAAGATCGGCTCGGCGTCGGGGCTCGCGAAGCAGCACGAACTGTACGCATGGGCCGACGTGATCGTCGTGCCGCTGCGGCCGAATTTCCACGCGTCGGGCATCACCGTGATGCTCGAGGCGGCCGCGGTCGGCAAGCCGATGATCGTGTCCGACGTCGGCGGGCTCAGCGACTACTTCCCGCACGATACGGCCGCCTATGTGCCGGCCTTCGACGCACAGGCGATGCGCCAGGCCGCCGATCGCTTCGCGGCCGATCCGGTCGCGGCGCTGGGCTGCGCGCAGGCCGCCGCTGCGTGCCTGCGCGAGCGCGACCTGACCACGCAGGCGTTCGCCGAGCAGCACGTGCGGATCACGCGCGACATGCTGCGCCGGCGCCGGACGCCGGCGGCGGCGGGCCTGGCGATGCCGCTCGCGGATTCGCGCCCGTCGTCGCGGTGAGAGCGGATCGATGAGTACGATTGCCGCCGAACGCGCACCGTCGCGCCGCCGCAACTGGCTGCCCGAGCGGAAGCACTGGGTCGGGCAGGCCGGGCTGTGGTCCTTCACCGCCGCGCTGATCGCCATTCACCAGGGCAAGGTGCTGACGCTCGCGTTTCCGGTGCTGGCCATCGCGGTCGGCATCTGGCTGTATTTCAAGAGTCCGGCGCGCTACGTCGGCTTCATGTGGTGGGTGTGGTTCCTGAGCCCTGAAGTGCGGCGTCTCGCCGACTGGTCGAAGGGCGCGTTCACGCCGACGAGCCTGATCCAGGTCGCGCCGCTCGCGGTGACGATGATCGCCGGCCTGGGTTTGATCCGGCATTACCGCGTGCTCGCACAGCGGCGCGGAATCCCGATCCTGCTGATGCTGTTCGGGCTCGCGTACGCGTACCTCGTCGGGATCGTATCGAGCGGCGTGATGGCCGCGACCTACGACCTCGCGAACTGGGTGTACCCGGTGCTGATCGGCTTTCACATCATGGTCAACGCCCGCGACTATCCCGAATACCGCGACGTGCTGCTGTCCACGTTCATGTGGGGCATGCTCGTGATGGGCCTGTACGGCGTCGTGCAGTACTTCGTGATGCCGCAGTGGGACGTGCTGTGGATGATCGGCTCCGACATGGGTTCGCAGGGCGAGCCGGTGCCGTACGGCGTGCGCGTGTTCAGCACGATGAACTCGTCCGGGCCGTTCGCGTTCGCGATCATGGGCGCGCTGGTGTTCGTGTTCGCCGCGCCGCAGAAGATCCGCTGGTTCGCGGGCGCGGCCGGCTTCGTGTCGTTCGCGCTGTGTCTCGTGCGCTCGACCTGGGGCGGCTGGGTGATCGCGCTCGCGATCCAGCTCGTGCAGTCGAGCAACCGCGTGCGGATGCGGATCCTGATCAGCGGCGTCGTGCTGGTCGGGCTGTGCGTGCCGCTCCTGACCGTCGGGCCGGTGGCCGACCGTCTCGGCGCGCGTCTGCAGTCGATCACGAACCTGAAGGACGACCGCAGCTACGACGACCGCAACAAGTTCTACGCCACCTTCGCGCAGACGGCGTTCACCGACGTCGCCGGCGAGGGGATGGGCGCGACGGGGGCATCCACGAAGCTGTCGAGCGACAGCGGCGAGCTCGGCAAGTACGGCAGCTTCGACAGCGGCGTGATGAACGTGCCGTTCGTGCTCGGCTGGCCCGGCACGCTGCTGTATCTCGCCGGCGTCGTGATGCTGTTCGGCCGCACGCTGCGTGCGGCATTCAAGCTGCGCAATGACAAGTTCGTCGGCGCGTGCCTGAGCCTGTGCCTGTCGACCTTCGCGATGCTCGTGTTCACGAACTCGCTGATCGGCACGGGCGGCCTGCTGATGTTCACAGCCATTTTTTCGATACTAGCCGCGGCGCACTGGCAAAAGGCACAACGCCTGCTGGCCGCCGCGCATTCACGGGGAGGCGACCATTGAGAATCGCGATCGTCACGCACGTCGTGCGACATAACGACGGCCAGGGCCGCGTCAATTACGAAATCGCGCGCGCGGCGCTGGCCGAGAACTACGAGGTCACGCTGGTCGCGTCGCACGTTGCGCCCGAGCTGCTGGCCGACCCGCGCGTGCGCTGGGTGCCGGTGAAGGTCGGCGGCTTCTGGCCGTCGAATCTCGTCAAGCAGCAGGTGTTCGCGCTGAAGAGCGCGGCCTGGCTGCGCGCGCACCGCAGCGAATACGACGTGCTGCACGTGAACGGCTTCATCTCGTGGATCAAGGCCGACGTGAATACCGCGCACTTCGTGCACGGCGGCTGGTTCAAGAGTCCGTACTACCCGTTCGGGCCGACGAAGGGGCTGTGGTCGGCCTATCAGTACGTCTATACGCGCGTGAACACCACGCTCGAGCGCTGGGCGTACAAGCGGTCGCGCGCGATCACCGCCGTGTCGCAGAAGGTGGCCGACGAGATCGCCGGGCTCGGCATCGACAGCCGCAAGATCAGCGTGATCTACAACGGCGTCGACGGCAGCGCGTTCGCCGGTGCGCAGGCCGACCGCGCGGCGTTCAAGCTGCCGGACGACGCGTTCCTGCTGCTGTTCGTCGGCGACCTGCGCACGCCGCGCAAGAACCTCGGCACGGTGCTGAAGGCGCTGACGAAGCTGCCCGCGAACGTGCACCTGGCGGTGGCCGGTTATCTGCCCGGCAGCCCGTATCCGGAAGAGGCGCGCGCGCTCGGCATCGATGCGCGCGTGCATTTCCTCGGCCTCGTGAAAAACATGCCGACGCTGATGCGCTCGGTCGACGCCTACGTGTTCCCGTCGCGCTACGAAGCGATGAGCCTGTCGCTGCTGGAGGCGATGGCGGCCGGGCTGCCGGTCGTCACCGCGCGTACGGCGGGCGGCGCCGAAATCATCACGCGCGAATGCGGGATCGTGCTGGAGGACCCCGACGATCCGGCCGCGCTCGCGCAGGCGATCGGCTCGCTCGCGGCGTCGCGCGACACGTGCCGCGCGATGGGCGACGCGGCCCGCGAATTGATGACCCGTTTCGGCTGGGCGCACATGGGCGCCCAGTATGTCGCGCTCTACCGGCGCATCGGCCAACCCACGCAGCCGTCCGCCTTCGAGCGGGTCGAGCATGCAGTGACGCAGGAGCAATCGTAATGTCCCACTCTTCCCGGCCGATCAAATCGTTGCAGATCGGCATGCACTGGTTCCCCGAACGCGCGGGCGGCCTCGACCGGATGTACTACTCGCTCGTCGGCGCGCTGCCGGGCGCGGGCGTCGAGGTGCGCGGGCTCGTCGCCGGCTCGCAGAAGGTCGCCGACGACACGGGCGGCGCGATCCAGGGCTTCGGCCCCGCATCGGAGCCGCTCGCGCGCCGCATGCTCGCCGCGCGGCGCGCGCTGCGCGAGGAGATCCGCAGCGAGCGGCCGGACGTGATCTCGTCGCACTTCGCGCTGTACACGTTCCCGGGCCTCGACGTCACGCGCGGGATTCCGCAGGTGTCGCACTTCCAGGGGCCGTGGGCCGATGAGAGCCAGGTCGAGGGCGCCGCGTCGCTCGGCCAGCGCGCGAAGCGTTATCTCGAGCAGGCCGTCTATACGCGTTCGTCGCGGCTGATCGTGCTGTCGCAGGCGTTCGGCCAGATCCTGACGAACCGCTACGGGATCGATCCGTCGCGTGTGCGCGTGATTCCCGGTTGCGTCGACACCGCGCAGTTCGACACGCCGCTCACGCCCGCCGAGGCGCGGCACAAGCTGCAACTGCCGCAGGACCGGCCGATCGTGCTGGCCGTGCGCCGGCTCGTGCGGCGCATGGGGCTGGAGGACCTGATCGACGCGATCGGCCTCCTCAAGCACCGTCACCCGGACGTGCTGCTGCTGATCGCCGGCAAGGGCAAGATCGGCGAGGAACTGCAGCAGCGCATCGATGCGGCAGGCCTGCAGGACAACGTGAAGCTGCTCGGCTTCGTGCCGGATAACCATCTCGCCGCGCTGTACCGCGCGGCGACGGTCAGCGTCGTGCCGACGGTCGCGCTCGAAGGCTTCGGGCTGATCACCGTCGAATCGCTTGCGTCCGGCACGCCCGTGCTGGTCACGCCGGTCGGCGGGCTGCCGGAGGCGGTGGCCGGGCTGTCCGACGATCTCGTGCTGCCGTCCACCGGCGCGGACGCGATCGCGGAAGGGCTCGGTGCCGCGCTGTCGGGCGCGATCACGCTGCCCGACGAGGCCGCGTGCAAGCGCTATGCACGCGATCATTTCGACAACGCGGTGATCGCGCGGCGCGTGGCCGGCGTGTACGAAGAGGCGATCCGGGCGGCAGGTTGAGCGCCCGTGGCGCGCGATCTGCGCGCCGAACGGGAAGCCGAACCGGCGCGCGTGCGCGGCCGGTTCGCGTGCCGGCCGCCTGCGCAGGGCCGGCTGATCCCTCCCATCCGATGCGCGACACCGGCACGCGTCACGCGCGCCTGAGCGTCGCGGCCCAGACGCCGAGCGCCGCCACGCTCACGACCGCGCCGAGCACGCAGACGCCCGCCCATCCGGCGCGCGCATACATCATCGTCGATGCAATCGCGCCGAGCCCGCTGCCGGCCGAATAGAACAGCATGTAGCAGCCGACGAGGCGCGCATGCGCATCGGGCCGCGTGCCGAGGATCATGCTCTGGTTGACGACGTGGACGGCCTGCCCGCCGACGTCGAGCAGCACGATGCCGACCACCAGCCATGCAATCGACGAATCGCCGAACGCGAGCGGCAGCCACGAGCACGCGAGCAGCGCGAGCGCGGCGCCGGTCGTCGCTTCGCCGCGCCCGCGATCCGCGAGCCGGCCCGCGCGGGCGGCGGCCGCCGCGCCCAGTGCGCCGACGAGGCCGAAGGCGCCGATCTGCGTATGCGACATCGCGTGCGGCGGCGCGCTCAGCGGCAGCACCAGCGCGCTCCAGAAGATGCTGAATGCCGCGAACATCAGCAGCGCGATCGCGCCGCGCACGCGCAGCACGCGTTCGTCGCGCAGCAGCGACACCATCGATCGCAGCAGCGCCGCGTAGCCGATGCGCTCGCGCGGCCCGTTCTCGTCCGGCAACAGTCGCGACAGCACGACGAGCATGGCGATCGCGAGCGCGCCGGATACCAGATAGACGGCCCGCCAGCCCGCGATGTCGGTGACGACGCCGGCCAGCGAGCGTGCGGCCAGCAACCCGACCACGACACCGCCTTGCGCGGCACCCACCACGCGCCCGCGTTCGCCGGCGCCCGCGAGCGCGGCCGAGCAGGCGATCAGCCCTTGTGTCATCGCGGTGCCGAGCAGCCCGACCGCGACCATCCCTGCCAGCAGCGCGATGCGCGTCGACGATGCGGCGACGCCGATGCAGGCCGCCGTCAGCAGCAGAAGCTGCACGGCGATCAGGCGCTTGCGGTTCAGCAGGTCGCCGAGGGGCACGACGAACAGCAGCGCGAGCGCACAGCCGAGCTGCGTCGCGGTGATGACGCCGCCGACGGCCGCCTGCGACACGCCGAAATCCCGCGCGATCGAATCGAGCAGCGGCTGCGCGTAGTAGACATTCGCGACACTGGCCGCGCAGCAGACGGCCAGCGATGCCACGCGCGCCGTGGACAGGGTGCCGACCGCGGCCGGATGCGCGGCAGGCGCGGATGCGTTCGATGCAACGGTGCCGGAACGACAGGAAGACGCCATGGATTTCCTCGCGCAAAGTAGTTGCAAATTGAAACTGGTGTGAGTGTAGGAAAAGTGGTTTTAAAATGCAACCTGTTGTGCGGCGGGCGAGACGTCCGTGCACGGATGGCCGGCGTTGCCGCGAAGGCGGCCGGCGCGATTGCGGAGAGGCATATGGCCAGGCAGAAAAGTCTTGCGGATTCGCCGTGCCCGGTGGCACGGGCGACCGATATCGTCGGCGATCGCTGGGCATTGCTGATCGTGCGCGATGCGTTCGACGGGGTGCGCCGGTTCGGCGATTTCCGCGCGAGCCTCGGCGTCGCGAGCAACATCCTGTCCGACCGGCTCAGGATGCTCGTGGATGCGGGCGTGTTCGACGTCGTGCCGGCGTCGGACGGCAGCGCGTATCAGGAGTACGTGCTGACCAGGAAGGGCGAAGGGCTGTTCCCGGTGATCGTGATGCTGCGGCAGTGGGGCGAGGCGAACCTGTTCGCGCGAGGCGAGCCGCATTCGGTGCTGGTCGACCGCCAGACGGGGCGCGCGATCCGCAAGCTCGCGCTGCGCCACGACGACGGCCGGCCGGTGAAGGCGGGCGAGACGGTCGTGAAGAAGGTCGGCGACGAAACGGGCGCACGGCGGCGATGAGCGTCGTGCGCGACGGCTGCACGGTCGGATAGACTGTCGCGATCGTCGCCGACCGGAACTGCATCGCCATGTCCCATCCGCTGGATTCCGCCGCTTATCGGCTGTTGCTCGACCTGCAGCGGCGCATTCACGACTTCTGCGAGCGCGAGGGCGCCGAGGACGGGCGCGACCATGCCGATCCCGCGGAGCCGCTGTGGCAGACCGATTTCAACCATGTCACCGTCGCGCCGATGCGGGCGGGGTTGCACGTCCGGTACTTCGGCGGCGCCTGGGAGGAACCGTTCGACTGGACGCTGCAGTGTCTGGCGTTGCGGGACGTCGCGGATCTCGTGACCGACCTCGCGTTCAGCGGCATCGACGAAGGGGCGAACGGCACGCGCGAATGGGATTTCGGGCCGCTGCTCGATTCGGATGCGCGCTTCCCGATGCTGCGCTCGCTGTATGTGCGGCCGACCGAGCCGGCCGATCACAACCAGTCGATGATCGTGCGTCGCGACCTGATCATGCAGGAGGGCGGCGAGATTGCCCGCTTTGCCGCGAAGGCGCCGTTTCTCGCCGAGCTGACGGTGCCGAACGCGCCCGATGCGCGCTTCTTCGATGTGCCGCTTGCGCATCTCGAGCGGCTGCGCATCGGCGGCGGAGACGACACGCAGCAGTTCATCGACCATCTGGCGGACTGCGACAACCTGCCGTCGCTCGGCTGGCTCGATTTCTCCGAGTCGACCGCCTTGCATTCGACGTGGAAACGCGAGCGCGCCGCCGGCAGCGTGACGTCGTTCGACGCCTACGAGCGCTTGCTGAAGAGTCGCGCCGGCCAGCGGCTCCGCACGCTAATGCTGAGAAACACCTGTCTCGACCGGGAGGCGCTCGAAGCGCTGCAGGCGCTGCATCCGCGGCTGTCGTTCATGGTGATCCAGGCCGGCAGCGGCGGTTACGTGAGTCACTTCAAGGACAACGTGTTTCCGTGGCGTCACCTGATCCAGCGGGACCCCGGCGACGCATGACCGCAGCCGTTCAATCGGCCACCGGCACGGCCTGACGCACTGACGATGCGCCGCGATGCGCATCGGGCCGCACCAGCGTCGCGAGCAGTGCGGCGGCGACCAGCAGCGCGACCGACACGGCCGTTTCGATCCGCAACCCGTCCACGACCTGCGCCGCGCCGCCGCCGCTGGCGAGTGCGCCGAACGCGGCCACGCCCATCGCGCCGCCGGCCTGCCGCGCGGTATTCAGCACGGCCGACGCGATGCCGGCCCGTTCGGGCGCGACCGACGCGAGCACGGCGGTCGTCATCGCCGGCACCGCGAAACCCATGCCCGACGGAATCAGCAGGAACGGCACGAGCAGGATGGCCAGCGGCGTCGACGCGTCGATGAAGTGCAGCGATCCGTAGCCGAGCGCGGCGACGAGCGCGCCCGCCAGCATCGGCGCGCGCGGGCCGTGACGCGCCACGACGCGGCCGCTCGCGAGGTTCGACAGCAGGAAGCCGCCCGTCAGCGGCAGGAACGTGAGGCCGGCCTGCAACGCCGATTCGCCGCGTGCGCGCTGCAGGTACAGCGCGAGCACGAACACGGTGCCGTAGTACGTGAGGTTCACGCAGATCCCGAACAGCACGGCCGCGCTGAACGTGCGATGGCGGAACAGCGACAGCGGCAGCATCGGCGTGGCCGTCCGCGTTTCCACCGCGACGAATGCGAGCGCGGCGAGCGCCGCCAGCGCGAAACCGCCGGCGACGACCGGATGCGTGAAGCCGAGCGGACGCCATTCGATCACGGCGCCGGTCAACGCGGTCAGCATCGCGATCGCGATGAACTGGCCGCGCAGGTCGAGTGCGCGGACGGAGCGGGATGGCGCGGCCGGCGTTGCCGCCGCACGGCACGCAGGTATCCATGCAAAGGCGGCCGCCAGCCCGGCTGCACACAGCGGCAGGTTCACGAGGAAGATGCCGCGCCAGCCCCACGCCGCGATCAGCAGGCCACCGACGACCGGGCCGGCCGCGATCGAAATCGACCCGGCCGCCGTCCACCAGCCGACGGCCCGCGCGCGCAGGCGCGGGTCGTGCCGGCACGCGTCGTTGAGCAGCGCAAGCGAATTGGGCAGCATCGCCGCGGCGCCGACGCCTTGCAGTGCGCGCGCCGCGATCAGCATCGCGGGCGCGCTCGCGGCGCCGCATGCGAGCGACGCGAGCGCGAACAGCACGAGGCCGGCGATGTACAGGCGGCGCGGGCCGAAGCGGTCGCCGAGCGCGCCGCCCGACAGCATCAGTACCGCGAACGCGAGCGTGTACGCATCGACGACCCACTGCAGGCCGGCGACGGGCAAGCGCAGGTCGCCGGCGAGATGCGCGAGCGCGATGTTGACGATCGTCACGTCGAGCTGCGTGACGACGAAACCGGTGCTGACGGTCGCGACGACGCGGGCGAGCGCGGGCGGGAAGGCGGGAGAGGGGATGGTCGTGTCCATGCGCCAATCGTAGGGCGCGGCCGGCCGGCGATGTTTCAGCGGGACGTGAAGCGTCGAAGCGCCGGGGACGAAGGAGCCGGGCGGCGAGCGGGACGAAGCAGGGGCGAAGCGGGGACGAAGCAGGGACGAAGCAGGAACGAAGCAGGGACGAAGCAGGGACGAAGAAGGAGCGAAGAAGGAGCGAAGAAGGAGCGAAGAAGGAGCGAAGAATGTTGCGCGCGGGCCGACGTGAGCGCCGTGTGTCCGACCGTGCCGCTACGACCCGTGTCGACGCGCGCTCAGCGCGGAACCCAGGCTGCGTTCAATGGCGCTCGCCGCGCCAGCGACCCGGCGCAACGCCGAAGCGCTTCGTGAACGCATGCGTAAACGTGCTTTGATCCGCGAAGCCGACCATCCCGGCGATATCGACGAGCGGATACCGGCCATCCGCGAGCAGGATCACGGCCGCGTCGAGCCTGAGCCGCTGCAGGTAGCGATGCGGCGTTTCGCCGAACGCATCGACGAACAGTTGATGAAAGCGGCGCATCCCGTAGCCGCAGTGCGCGGCGAGATCGGCGATGCGCAGCGGCTCGGCGAGCCGCGCGCGCAGCCAGCGGTCGATGCGCGCGAAATCGAGGCCCGATGCGGGCGCGGGGATGTCGCGTTCGTCGAGCAGTGCGCCGCACAGCCGGGCGGCGGCCTGCCACTGGAAACGGTGCGCGGCCGCGTGCGGCGCGTCGGCGGC
Organism: Burkholderia sp. 572; assembly: GCF_040545135.1. NCBI lineage: Bacteria > Pseudomonadati > Pseudomonadota > Betaproteobacteria > Burkholderiales > Burkholderiaceae > Burkholderia > Burkholderia sp. 572. The sequence goes on from NZ_JBEPLH010000008.1 coordinate 121,016, forward strand.
AGGCGCTTCGAATTGCGCGGCCGCCGCCGCGATCTGCGCGACCAGTGACGTCAGGGCCGGATCGATTGCCACGGCGCGCGCGCTGTCGAACAGCCGCTGCGGCACCGCGAGTGACGCGAGGGGAAGATTGAGCACGAGCTGGCGATTCTCGCCGAGGCCCGCGTAATCGTGGCGCGCGCCGGCTGGAACCAGCCAGGCGCGGTGCCGGTCGAGACGCTGGCTGACGCCGTTCACCGCCATCACCATCGCGCCGTCGATGCCGAGCACGATCTGGTGAAAGTCGTGCACGTCCGACGCTTCGAGCGCGTCGTAGCGTTGCAGCTCGACGGTGGGGGACGGAAGGTGTGCCATGGGGCGGGGCGTCAGCCGGGGGCTCGTGTGCCGTGTCAGATGGCGAGCAGTTCGACTTCGAACACGAGCGTCGCATTCGGCGGAATCACGCCGCCTGCGCCGCGCGGGCCGTAACCGAGTTGCGGCGGGATCGTCAGGCGACGCACGCCGCCGACCTTCATGCCCTGCACGCCTTCGTCCCAGCCCTTGATGACCATGCCGCCGCCGAGCACGAACGCGAACGGGTCGTTGCGATCCTTGCTCGAATCGAATTTCTGACCGTCGGTCAGCCAGCCCGTGTAGTGGACGCTGACGGTCTGGCCGGCTTGCGCTACGTCGCCGGTGCCTTCGGTCAGGTCTTCGTATTTGAGGCCCGATTCGGTCGTGATGACAGACATGACTTCTCCTGAAAAAGGATGGGTAAAACCGCTATTGTAGGCGAGCGCGCTGCGGGCCGCCGCTCATGGCTTTCGGCGGGTCGCACGCGTATCGCGGACGGCGGCGGGCCGTCGCGGCCGCGATCGCGCGGAACGCAAATGGAACGCGCGTTTGAATTTCCGGCCCGCCCCGCGACCGAGGTTGCACCGCGCGAGTGCGACGCGCGTATGAATCGGTGCTACCGGGGTGCTCGGCCGCATGCCGCGCCGGGTTGCCGGATTCCGTGAAATGCCCGCCACGCGGGGCTTCCGGGCCACCGCTGCGATGCGGTGCCGACTGCCGCGAATGGCTCGCGTGCGGTCACGTGCGTTCGAATTCCGCCGTGTCCGGACGCCGTTCGAACGCCGTTTTTTCCGCCTTTTCGACCATGCCCTGTTTGGAAGCGCGCATCTACCGCGCGGCTTGCTCGCGCCGCCGCGGGCGGCCTATCTTTACAGCTGTCGATGTCAAGATTTTGGCGGTGCGCGATGCGCCGCCCGGGCCCGCGCCGGCCGCGTCGGACGACGCGCCGGGCCGCTCCGGAACCAGGAGAACGATGAACATGAAGTCAGCCGCTTCCGCCACCGCAGCCGGGATCATGCCGGTGCGCCGCGACCTGCGCTTCGACCTGCCGGTCGAACGCGCGAAGGACTGGCATGGCCTCGGGTCGCACGTGACCCATTTCTTCAACGCGCTGTCGCTGCTGTTCCCGGCCGGCGAGCGCTTCTTCATGGATTCGGTGCGCAACTATCGCGACCGGATCGACGATCCCGTACTGAAGCAGCAGGTGCTCGGCTTCATCGGCCAGGAGGCGATGCACACGCGCGAGCACGTCGAGTACAACGAGCTGATGCAGGCGAACCACCTGCCCGCGCGCAAGCTCGACAAGCGCGTGTGGGCGGTGCTCGGCTACATGAAGCGCAAGCTGCCGCATTCGGTGCAGCTCGCGCACACGGTCGCGGCGGAGCACTACACGGCGATGCTCGCCGACTGGCTGCTGCGCGACCCGACGCGCCTGGAAGGCTCGGTCGAGGGCTACCGTCAGATGTGGATCTGGCACGCGCTCGAGGAAACCGAGCACAAGGCCGTGTCGTTCGACGTGTGGAACACCGTGATGGCGCCGGGGCTGCGTCGTTACCTGATCCGCATCGGCGTGTATCTGCTGACGACGCTGACGTTCTGGCCGACCGTGTTCCTGATGCACGCGACGCTGCTGTGGCGCGATCGCGGCGCCGGCCATCACGTGCGCGGCATGCTGCGGATGATCGCGTTCCTGTACGGGCCGCGCCGCGGGCTGTTCCCGCGCATCGCAGGCGAATGGCTGAGCTTCTTCCGGCCGGGCTTCCATCCGTGGGATCACGACAATCATCACCATCTCGCGCGCGTCGACGCGCTTGCCGCCGCCTACGGCGAACACGGCGGCACGCCGGCCGGCCGTGGCCGTGCGAACGCGCCTGCGCCGCTCGCATCGGGCCGTTGACCCCTCCGCTGCGCCGGCGTGCGCGGCATCGGGCCGAGCATGTTGCGTTCCCGCATCAGCCGGCTTCCTCTGACGATTGACCGAAATCAATTCGAACCGGCCGGGCGGGCATTCCGGCGGCCGGTCGACCGGCCGCGCACGCATGCGCGGCCGGGCCGATCCTGTCGGTGCCGCATCGCCCGCGAACTCCGTGCGCCAGCACCGGCGCGGCTTTGCGCGTCGCGCGGCCACCCGTGGACCGCCCGCGCCGCGCACGCCACCGGGATAACACCCATCTAGTCGCGCGCCGGCCACATCGATATACCGTTGATGACGCTGTCCACCTCACGCGCGATTCATGCACGGGGGGATTTTATTCGGACGGAAATGCGGCCAATATGTCGGTTCGATCGAGGTTCGTCGCACGCGGCGGCGAGCCGGGCGCGCGATACCAATGCCAAGCGGGGAACAACGATGGTTGCTAGGTCACCTGACGCAAACGGGCACACGGTGCCCGAGATGACGCATGTGTCCGTCACCGCGCCCGAGGATGGACGCAAGCTGTTCGTGATCATGCGTTCGCCCGACGAGCCGTTGCTTGCGCAACTGCGCGGGCTGGGCTGGGAAATCTCCGTCGCGAAGACAGCCGGCGCCGCGCAGAACATGACGTCCGGCGTGAGCGTCGCGGCCGGGCTGGTCGATTTCTCCGGGTTCACGTCGCGCGAGTATCCCGCGCTGAAGGCGTGCCTGAGCCAGCCGTCGATCGGCTGGATTTCCATCGCCCAGGCCGGTGTCACGATCGGCCCGGCCGTGCGCGAGCTGATCCGCAGCTACTGCTTCGACTACGTGACCCTTCCGTTGCCGTACGAGTGGATTTCGCACGTGCTCGGCCACGCGCGCGGGATGGCCGCGCTCGATCGCGTCGATGGCGCGGCCTACGCGGCGTCGATCGGCGAACACGGGATGATCGGCAACTGCGAGGCGATGCAGCAGCTGTTCAGCACGATCCGCAAGGTCGCGAAGACGGACGCGAGCGTGTTCATCTCGGGTGAGTCGGGCACCGGCAAGGAGCTGACGGCGCTCGCGATTCACGAGCGTTCCGGCCGCGGCAAGGGGCCATTCATCGCGATCAATTGCGGCGCGATTCCGCATCACCTGCTGCAGTCGGAACTGTTCGGATACGAGCGCGGCGCGTTCACCGGCGCGAACCAGCGTCGCGCGGGCCGGATCGAATCGGCGAACGGCGGCACGCTGTTTCTCGACGAAATCGGCGACATGCCGGTCGAAAGCCAGGCGAGCCTGCTGCGCTTCCTGCAGGAAGGGAAGATCGAGCGGCTCGGCGGGCAGGAATCGATTCCGGTCAACGTACGGATCATCTCGGCCACCCACGTGGATCTCGACGGCGCGGTCGAGGCCGGGCGCTTTCGCGCCGACCTGTATCACCGCCTGTGCGTGCTGCGCATCCACGAGCCGCCGCTGCGCGCGCGCGGCAAGGACATCGACATCCTCGCGCACTACGTGCTGCAGAAGTACAAGGCCGATAGCGGCCGCAAGATTAGCGGCTTCACGTCGGCCGCGCTCGACGCGATGCGGCGCTACGAGTGGCCCGGCAACGTGCGCGAGCTGATCAACCGCGTGCGGCGCGCGATCGTGATGGCCGAGAGCCGGCTGCTGACGCCGCACGATCTCGGGCTCGATACGCCGGGCGAAACCGAACCCGTGACGCTCGAACAGGCGCGGGCGCTCGCCGAGCGCACCGCGATCGAGAATGCGCTGCTGCGCAACGATCACCGCATCAACAAGGCCGCTGCCGAACTCGGCATTTCGCGCGTGACGCTCTACCGGATGATGATCGAGCACGGGCTGAACGATCACGACAACAACGGCGACAACGGCGGGCACGACGGCGCGCCGTCCGGCGACGCGGGGCATCAGCGGGTCGGCTGAACCGGCGCACGCGCGACGCGTGAGCCGGTTCAGCGATAGGTCCAGAGCCGGTGCAGCACGAACGTGACGGGCGGCACGCACAGCACGACCGCGACGACGCTCCACGCGCGTGTCAGCCCGAGCGTTACGGTGCCGTGCGCAAGCAGCATCGTCACGGCGAGGCCGACCATCGCGACGGCGAGAAAGCGCATGAAGTTGCCCCACGTCACGGGCGACGAAAAACTCCACAGCGTGTTGGCGAGATACGAGAACGCGGTCGAGCAGGCGAACGCGACCGCGTTCGCGGTCACGGGCGTCGCGTCGAACAGCGCGAACATCGCGGCCGCGATCAACGCATGCAGCGCGGTCGAACCGAGGCCCGACACACCGAAGCGAATCAGTCTGGCGCGTTCGGCGATATAGAGGGTACGGATCATCGGCGGGGCGATCGTTCGGGCGGTGGGGCGGCGTGTGTGGCGTCGTCGTGCGGTACGGCATCCGCCGGCCGGAGGCGCCGATGCGAACACGACGCACGCCGGTTTCGCAGTATAGCCGTGCACCCGGCCGGCCCGGTACCGGCGGATGGGGCGCGCGGGCAACCCGCGGCCCGCGTGCTGCCCGCGGCATGTAAAGCGCATGAAACATTTCGCGTCGGCGGCCATGCGAATTTGCGTGGTGAATCGGCGTGAACGGCCGGCCGTCCATCGGTAAAAATGCCGTGCTTCATTGTTCAGCCTTATCCGGCAAGCCAGGGCCGCCACGGGGCCCGCGCGTGCCGCGCGCCGCGTGTTTCAGTTTCGTAACTTCCCGCATTCGGCACCCGTTCCGGCCGCCACGCTGCCCGGCTGGCCGCTTGTCCGGACAGGCTCGCGCGAAGCTGGCCCGCTCCTTGCGAAAGTGGGCGTGCGAAGGTCGACGATGCACGGTCCGTCCGGTTCGGCAGCGAACCCTGTCAGTACCGGCCAGGACACGGTCCGCGGGGATGCGGCGGCGGAGCGCGGCGCAACAGCCGCGCTCCGGCGAGCACGGAGCGTCGTCGCCTGATCGTCGGGGCACCGGCCTCGTCCGGTTGCCGGAACAACCATCAGACTGATACGGGGTAGAAAAATGATCGATCGCCACACGCCGCGGCCGGCAGGCCGCGATCGCAGTGATGTGGAGCATCGCCGGTCGCATGTCGTTCTCTCGGCCGGCCGGCATGCATCGACAGGCCATCTCTCCGCGCCCGGTGCGAGGCGGATCCGGCTGATTGCCGGTCATCCGCGCCGGGTCGGTACTTTCCTGCACGCGAACCCGATTCGCAAGGGCATGTGCGCTCGGGCGCCGGTACCTCGACGCCCGGTCTTCGCCTATTGACCGAAGCCGCACGATATCCGTTCGCGCCGGGCATCGTCGCCGCGAACGATTGATCTGCAATCCGAATGAGGCGCGAGGGTCTTGCCGCGCGCGCGACGGATGATGCATTCGATGCGACGGCAAACGGCGTCACGCCGTTGCCGTCCGGTGGTGAGGGGAGGGGCGGTCGGACGCGCGCGACGGGAGTGGCGCCCGTACGCGCGCGACGCCGTTTCAGCCGCCGTAGATGTCGAAGTCGAAGTACTTCGACGCGAGCCGCTTGTAGGTGCCGTCCTTGACCATGTCGAGGATTGCGCCGTCGATCTTCGCCTTCAGGTCGGTGTCTTCCTTGCGCAGCCCGATGCCGGCGCCGATGCCGAGCACCTTCTCGTCGACGAGCTCCGGGCCGACGAACGTGTAGTTCGCGCCGCGCGACGATTTCAGAAACCCGATCGCGGCCTGTACTTCATCCTGCAGCGCCGCGTCGAGGCGGCCCGAGGTCAGGTCCGCGTACACGCCGTCCTGGTTCTGGTACGACACGACGTTCGCGCCTTGCTTGCCCCAGTACGCCTTTGCGTACGTTTCCTGCGTCGTGCCCTGCTCGACGCCGATCGATTTGCCCTTCAGCGATTCGGCCGTCGGCAGCAGCGGCGAGCCCTTCTTCACGACGAGCCGCGTCGGCTGGTTGTAGATCTTCGTCGTGAAGCCGATCTGCTGCGCACGCTGCGGCGTGATCGACATCGACGACAGCACCGCGTCGAACTTCTTCGCCTTCAGCGCCGGAATCATCCCGTCGAAATCGTTCTCGAGCCACACGCACTTCGCCTTCAGGCGCGCGCAGATCTCGTTGCCGAGGTCGATGTCGAAGCCGACGAGCTTGCCGTCGGGCGCCTTCGACTCGAACGGCGCGTAGCTGGCGTCGGTGCCGAAGCGGATGGTGGTCCAGTCCTTCGCGACGGCGGGGCCTGCGGATACCGCGAGCAGGGCGATCGAAACAGCGGCAATCAGTCTCTTCATGGTGCGTTCCTTGGCGGGGTGCTTCCGGTTCTGTGCGACACGGTTTCACGGACCCGAGCCGCATCTGCGCGCGGTGTCCGCACGGCCATTAACGCAGAAAATAAAATCAGAGTCCAGAATGGACAAAAAATATCGTTTTCCGGATGCGTGAATCGGTCGCCGGGTGCCGACCCTTGCAAAAATACGAAAATGGACTAATCTTGTTAGTAAATTCGTTTCGAGACTAACGATCATGTCACAGCCCGCCTACGAATCGCATTCCTCCCCGCCGCAGGCCTCGGTCGCGCAGATGTCGGCGGCCGGCCTGCGTGCGTTTTTCAACATCGCACGCGACTGGGAGCTGACGATCGACGAACAGATCGTGCTGCTCGGGTCGCCCGGCCGTTCGACGTTCTTCAAGTGGAAGGCCGCGCCGGAATCGGCGCGGCTGCCGCGCGATACGCTCGAGCGGCTATCGCTGCTGCTCGGCATCTACAAGGCGTTGCAGATCCTGCTGCCGCAGCCGGCCGCGGCCGATGCGTGGGTCAAGCGGCCCAACGACGCGGCGCCGTTCGGCGGCAAGCGCGCACTCGACCGGATGCTCGCCGGCAACGTCGGCGATCTGGTCGCCGTCCGCCAATATCTCGACGCGATGCGAGGTGGCTGGGCGTGACGATGCCGATCCAAGCACAACAATGGCCCACGACCGCGGTCGACTGGGCGCCTGCCTATCGCGTGATCCCCACCCGTTTTCCGGCAATCAACCTGTTCGACCGCGTTGCGTCGGCGGACGATTTCGACGCGCTTTACGCGCTCGAATCGCTGACCAACGACCGCATTCGCAACGAAGTCGGCACGCTCGACCTCGTCCCGCCCGCCGAACGTCGCTACGGGCTGGGCTGGGGGCCGATCATGGCCGCGTTCACGCACCTGAATCCGCAGGGCAGCCGTTTTTCCGACGGCAGCTACGGCGTGTTCTACTGCGCGCGCTCGCGCGATACGGCGATCGCCGAAACGCGTTATCACAGCGCGCTGTTCCTGGCGGCGACGAAGGAGCCGCCGATGCGCCAGCAGATGCGGCTCTATACGGTAATCGCGCAAGGCGACGTGGCTGACGTGCGCATGTGGCCGAAACGCGATCCGGCGTTGCTGCACCCGCTCGATTACAGCGCCGGGCAGGCGCTCGGCCGCGCGGTGCGCAATGCCGGCGGTGCGGGGATCGTCTATCCGTCGGTGCGCGACCCGCGCGGCGAGTGCCTGGCGGCGTTCCGCACCGCGCTGCTGCGCGATTGCCATCACGCGGCCTACCTCGAATACAACTGGAACGGCTCGGCCGTCGATGCGGTGTTCGAACTGAACCAGGTCGGCTAGTGGGCGCTCGCGGGCATCAGGGCAGCGGCCAGTCGCCCGCGTGGCGTTCGCGCGCCTCGGCCTGCGTCATCGACCAGGTGCGCCCGGTGCGCGGCTCGACGAGCGTGAGCCGCCCGGCCGGTGCGAACGCACCGGTGTCGATGAACCACTGCGCGCCGATCCGCTGCGGTGTGCGCACCGGCGTGTGCCCGGTGCAGGTCAGCGACAGCCCGGCCTGCCGCCCCGGATCGGCGAGCCCCTGGACGAGATCGCGGCCCCAGATCAGCCGTTCGCGCACGTCGTGCGAATAGCTGCCCGTGTCGAGATCGGCGTCCGAGCCGAAGAATTCCGCATGCAGCACGTTGAAGCGCCCGGGGCCGTCGCCGATCACGCGCACCAGCGGCAGCGCGTCGACGCGCGCCGCGTGCGCGTGAAGCCGTTCCGCCGGCAGGTCGGCGCCCCAGTCGCCGCCGATTCCGCGCCACGCGTCGGGCGACAGCTTGCCGCGCGCCACGAGGCTCAGCACTTCCTCGTGATTGCCGCGCACGACGTGGCACCACGGGCGGTCGAGCAGGTCGAGCGTGGTTTCGGATGCAGGGCCGCGGTCGACGAGGTCGCCGACCGAGAACAGGCGGTCGCGAGCCGGATCGAAGCGGATGTCGTGCAACAGCGCGCGCAGCACATCCACGCAGCCGTGCAGGTCGCCGACGACGAAGTCACGGCCGGCCGTATTCGCGGGATGGTGGCAGAGGGGGGCGGTGGCAGTCATCCCATTATCTTAGGCGCTCGCGCCCATCGCCACGTCACGACGGAATGACGATAATCGGGGCGCTACCCGCCGGTGCGGCGCGGCGGGGCGTCCCGCGCGTCGGCCGAACCCTTTCCATCTGCTTTCGGAATCACACGATGACGTTCTATCCGCAGGTATTACGCAACCGGCCGCGCATGGTCGCGGCGTTCATCGCCGGCGTGCTGTGCGCGGTGCTGCTGCCGTTTCCGCTGCGTCCGGCCGCGCGGGCGCTGATCGGCTGGGATTGCGCGGTCTGGCTGTATCTCGTGCTGATGTGGGTGCGCATGGTCACCGCGCATCATCACAAGGTGCGCGAAGTCGCGATCCGCGAAGACGAAAACGCGACGACCGTGCTGACCGTCGTGTGCTTCGCGACCGTGGCGAGCGTGGCTGCGATCGCGATCGAACTCGCGACCGCCAAGAGCGTGGGCTTCAGCGCGGGGCTCAGCCACTACGCGATTACGGGCGCGACGCTGTTCGGCGCGTGGTTCCTGATCCCGACGATCTTCACGCTGCACTATGCGCGCCTCTATTACGGCTCGCCATCCAACGACCGCGCGCTGCGCTTCCCCGACCGCAATCCCGAACCCGATTACTGGGATTTCCTGTATTTCGCGTTCACGCTCGCGGTCGCGTCGCAGACGGCCGACGTGTCGCTGGCAAGCCGCTCCGCGCGGCGCTCGGTGCTCGCGCAGTCGATCCTGTCGTTCTACTTCAACATGGCCGTGCTCGGGCTGTCGATCAACGTGGCAGCCGGCCTGCTGAGCTGACGCGGGCCGAGGTCGTGCGCCGCGTCATTTGAGAAACTCGTATGGGCCGCCGCGCTCCAGTGCGCGCCGGTATGCCGGCCGCGCATGGATCGCGTCGAGAAAGCGCGCGATCGCGGGATGCCGGCCGTCTCCGCCGCGCGCGGTCGCGGCCTCGAGCGGAAAGCTCATCTGGATGTCGGCCGCGCTGAAGCTGTCGCCGACGAACCAGCCGGTGCGCTGCAGCACACCGTCGACATGGCCGAGATGCAGCGCGATCTGCGGATCGACGAAGCCCGACTGCAGCGTCTCGGCGATCTTGCGCGCGATCGGCCGCGCGAAGAACGGCATCGGCGCATGCGCGATCCGCAGCGCGACAAGCTTGAGCAGCAGCGGCGGCATCGCCGATCCTTCCGCGTAGTGCAGCCAGTACGTGTAGTCGTGCCGCTCGGGCGTGCCGGGCGGCGGCGCCAGGCGCCCGTTGCCGTAGCGTTCGACCAGGTATTCGATGATCGCGCCCGATTCGGCGTACGTGCGGCCCTCGTCGGTGACGACCGGCGACTTGCCGAGCGGATGGATTGCGCGCAACTCGGGCGGTGCGAGCATCGTCTTCGGGTCGCGCGCGTAGCGCACGATCTCGTACGGCACCTCCAGTTCTTCGAGCAGCCAGAGCACGCGCTGCGAGCGCGAGTTGTTCAGGTGATGGACGGTGAGCATGTCGACGCCGGAAGTGGGGGCGGGAACGACATCATACCCAGCGCGGGTGGCGCACAAGCGAAACGCGTCGCGCGACGTGGCGCGACGCGTCTAGCCGACCGCGTCTAGCCGACCGCGTCTGGCCGACCGCCCCGATCCATCACGCGCGCCGGACGGCGATCCACGCGCCCCAGAACAGGCTCGAGAAAAAGCGCAGCGGTGCATCGAAGCCTGCATCGCGCAGCAGGGCGAACACGGCTTCCTCGGACGCGGGCGGATCGGCGCCCTGCAGGATCTTCGCGAGTTGCGCGCGCACCGCGTCGGGCGTCGCGCCTTTCATGCGCCAGCGCTGCTGCCATGCGTCGAGCAGGCGAGGGTGGTCCGCGTAGCGGCGATGATTGCCGGCGAGCACGAGCGGCGCGCCGGGTTTCAGGCGCCGCGCGATCGCCTGCAGCAGCGCCGCCTTCGCTTCGTCGCCCGGGACGTGATGCAGCACGCCGATCAGCGTCGCGCCGTCGAACGCGGGCGTGTCGGGCAACGCATCGACACCGTCCTCGACGAACGCCGTGCGCGTGCCGCAGCCCGCGGCCTCGACGTTCGAGCGCGCGAGCGCGAGCATCGGCCCGGACGGGTCGACGGCCGTGAACCGCCAGCCCGGCTCGAGCGCGGCCGCCACGCAGATTTCCTGCCCCGTGCCGCCCGCACCCGCGACGAGGATCCGTGCATCGGGTGCGGCGATTGCCGACGCGAGCATGCACGCGGTGAGTTCATGGCAGGCATCGTAGCCGGCGAGTGCGATGCGGGATTGCTCGGCGTATTCGTGTGCGCGTGCCGGATCGAATTTGGCGGCGCTGGCGGGAAGCGACATGACGGGTTCCTCGGGTCGGGCGCGGACGGCGTGTCCACGAGCATCGCGCAGAGCGTAAGCGTGCACGGCCGGTGCAACAAGGCGAGCAGGCATTCCGGTATGCGGGCTACCTGCCTCGCCGGCGCTTGCCGGGCCGCGGGTTTTCCAGGGGTCGATTCGCATTTAATAATGTCCGGGGACGTTGCATCGCGATGACGAATCCGGCGCATACTCGTTTCTCCCCCCGCCTGGCCGTCGCATGCCGGGCCCCGATGTGCCGCGCCGCTGGCGCGGCCATGCCGCTCGGTACGCACGAGGAGCGCATGATGTCCGATTGTCCGCACGACCCGTATGCGCAGCACTACATTCACTGCCTGCCGTTCGGCGCACAGCCCTGTGGCGCGCTCTGCGCGACGCCGCGCACGCATTTTCGCGTGTGGGCACCGGGCAGCACGCAGGTCCAGCTCGAACTCGATACCGGTTTCGGCCCGTTGCTCGTTCCGATGACGGCCGCCGGCACGCACTGGTTCGAAGTCTTTGCCGATTGCGGCGCGGGGGCGCTTTACCGCTATCGCCTCGACGATACGGTATCGATTCCCGATCCCGCATCGCGCTCGCAACCCGAGGGGCTCAACGGCCCGAGCGAGGTCGTCGATCCGCGCGCGTTCACGTGGCGCAACACGTTCTGGCGCGGGCGCGCATGGGAAGACATCTCGCTCTATGCGATTCGCCCGCACGCGGTGGGCGGCTTCGGCGGCGTGCGCCGGCGCCTGCCGCAACTCGCTCGCCTGGGCGTGACCGCGCTGGAGCTGCTCGCGTCGCCGCACGACAGCCTGCCGTTCGCGCCGCTCGCGGCCGAAGGCGGCCCCGACGCGCTGAAAGCGCTGATCGACGATGCGCACGGCTACGGTCTCGCGGTGCTGCTGGAACTCGACTACGCGCGCTTCGGCAGCGGCACCGATGCGCTGCGCCACTACGCGGCGCCGTTCTTCCATACACGCGATGATCCGCTGCAGGCGTCGCCGCTCGCGCTCGATCATCCGGAAGTCTGCGATTTCTTCTGCGACAACGCGCTGTACTGGATCGACGAGTACCGTTGCGACGGTCTGCGCCTGCGCGAAGCCGACCGGATCGGCGTGTCGTGGCTGCGCGAGATCGCGGACCGCGTGCGCGCGGCGGTGCCGGCCGACCGGCTCATCCATCTCGTACTCGGCAGCGAGCGGCATCCCGCGCATCTTGCCGATACCCATTTCGATGCGCAGTGGAACGGGTGCGGCGAACGCGCGCTGCACCGGCTGACGGGCCGCGACACGTCGGCTCATGAAGGCATTTCCGCGCACCAGTCGATCCACACGCTCGCCCGCGCGCTGACCGCGGCCGGGGCCGCATTCCAGCCGGCCGGATCGGGCGAGGGCATGGCGGCCGACAGCGGGCTGTCGTTGACGTCGCTGGTGCTGTCCGACGGCGCGTGGCGCGACAGCGGGCAGGGCGACCACGGGCAGGAGGCCGGTCTGGCCGCGCTTGCGCTGTCGCTGCTCACGCCGCAGATCCCGTTGATCTTCGACGAAACCGCGCGCGACGCCGATCGCGCGCATTTCGTGCAGTCGGCGCTGGCGGTGCGCGCGAAGCTGATCGCGCCGAGGCTGTCCGATTGCCGGCCGCAGGATGCGCGTGCGCTGAAGTCGGACGGCGACGGCGATGCCGACGCGCTGCTTGCGTCGTGGCGGCTCGCCGACGACGAGACGCTGACGATCGCGTTGAACCTGTCGCCCGAGACGGTGCCGTTCGATGCGCCGAGAGGGCGGGTCGTGTTCGAGACGCCGGCGCGTGCGCGCGACCGGGTCGATGAAGGGGAGTTGCCGCCGTACTCGCTCGTCGCGTGGCTGACGGGTGACGTCAACCGGTATGCGCTCACGCACGATGCGCGTCGCATCGACGACGGCGCGTGGCGCGGAAGGCGCCCGAACCTGAACGCATGACGACGTGAGGCGGTAATGTCTGAACGGCCGGGCGCATCTGCGCCCGGTTGCGTTGCAGGAAATCCCCGGACTACCAGAACCCGCGAATGCCCGCGATGCCGTGCGCGCCGTGGCGGCGTGCGTCGTCGAGGTGGGAGCGTTTCATGCCGCCGAGCGCGAAGACGGGCATCGCGGCCTCGGCGGCCAGCGTGCCGAACTGCGTCCAGCCGAGCGTCGGCGCACCGGGATGGCTGAGCGTCGGCAACACGGGCGACAGCGTGACGAAATCCGCGCCGGCGCGCGCGGCCAGCAGCAGGTCGTCACGCGTGTGGCAGGCCGCGGACACCCATCTTCCGGCCGGCAACGGCCGCTGCGTGGCGGCGCGCAACGCGGGGCCGTCGAGATGCCAGCCGGCGCCGTCGAGCCGCATCACGCCGGCCGCATCGATCGGGCCGTTCAGCATCAGGTGTGCGCCGGCCGCGCCGCAGCGCGCGAGCGCCGCGCCGGCGAGCCGCGCAAACGCGGCTGCGTCGAGCGATTTCACGCGCAGTTGCACGAGTGTCTCGCCGCGCGCGAGCACGGCCGACAGCCGGTCGAGGAACGCCGCGCAATCGGCGGCCGACGCGGACGCCGGCTCGGGCGTGATCACGCAGCAGCGCGGCAGCGTCGCGTTCATCGCGTGCGCCGGCGGCAGCCGCGTGCGGCCGTCATTCGTCGGCCTCTTTCGCGATCTTCGGGTAGACGCGCACGAGCACGATGCGCGGCCCGTTCATCTTCTTCACGACGACGTCGAAGCGGTCGAACGACACGCGCTGCCCTTCGGTCGGCAGGTCGCTGAGCGCCTGGATCACGAGGCCGCCGACCGATTCCGCGCGGCCTTCGTCGATGTCGATGCCGAGCGCCTGTTCGAGCGACACGACGGGCAGGCTGCCCTTGCCCATCAGCGTGCCGTCGTCGAGGCGGCTCCAGTCGGCGTCGCCCTGGCGGAACTCGTCGTGGATCTGGCCGACCAGCGCGCCGAGCAGGTTGTCGAGCGTCAGGAAGCCGATCGGCTTCTCGCCCTTGTTGCCGACCAGCGCGAAGTGCGGTGCGCCCTTGCGGAAACGGCGGAACAGATCGAGGGCCGGCGTGTCGGGCTTCACGTACTGCACGGGGCGCACGTAGTCGGACAGGTCCTCGAGCGCGGCGCCCGCGTGACGCGCGAGCAGCAGGTCCTTCAGGTGGATCAGCCCGCTCACCTGTTCACGCGACGCATCCTCGAACAGCGGATAGCGGCTGAAGCGGTGCCGCGCGACGATCTCCATGTTGTCGGGCAGCGGCAGGTCGCGGCGCAGGCCGATCATTTCATGGGCCGGCCGCATCAGGTCCGATACGGTCATCGACGAAAAATCGAGCGAATGCGCGAGCGTGTTCCACTCGTCGTTGGTGTACGTGCCGCGCGCCGGCTGCGCGGTGTTGCCGGCCGTGCTGCGGCGGCTGCGCAGGATCAGCTTCAATTCGTCGGTCGAGTAGTGCGCGTCGCCGCCATGGTCGGCCGACAGCCCGGCGAGCCGCAGCACCGCGTTGGCGCTGTTGTTGAGCACCCAGATTGCCGGGTACATCGCCCAGTAGAACGCATAGAGCGGCAGCGCGACCCACAGGCCGACCTTCTCCGACTGGCGGATCGCCATCGACTTCGGCGCCAGTTCGCCGACGACGATGTGCAGGAACGAGATCAGCGAGAACGCGAACACCAGCGAGATCAGGTGCACGACGCGCTCCGACTGCACGCCGATCAGGTCGAGCAGCGGGGTGAGCAGTTGCGCGAACGCCGGTTCGCCGACCCAGCCGAGGCCGAGCGACGCGAGCGTGATGCCGAGCTGGCACGCGGAAAGATACGCGTCGAGCCGGCCGTGCACGATGCCGAGGATGCGGCCGCGCAGGCCGTGCTTGCGGGCCAGTGTCTTGACGCGCGTGGCGCGCAGTTTGACCAGGCCGAATTCGGCCGCGACGAAGAACCCGTTCAGGGCCACCAGGAACAACGCGCCGATGAGCGCGAAGATCTGTAACAAAGAATCACTCCGGTTATGACAGGCCCGTCAGTATAGAGCCAGAAAGGAATTCGTAATGTATCGGGCGGCCGCTGGCTTACACCGGCGCCTCGCCGGGGACGGAGAACGTGACGGTGGCGGTTGCGCCATCGGCGAACGCGTCGTGCGAGAACGTGCCGCCGTGTGCGAGCGCGACGCGCTGGCAAAGCGCAAGCGCCCACGCGACGCGCTTCGCGTCGCGCTCGCGCAGCAGCTCGCGTCGTGCGAACGATTCGAACGCGTGCGGCTGCGCGGGATCGGCGAGCGTGTCGGCGTTGACGGTGCATGTGGCGCGCGCGGTGAACTGCACGCCGTCGCGCGCGCACGCGAACGTCACGCGGCCGCCGGCGGCGCTGGCTTCGACCGCGACCGTCAGCATCGTCCAGAGCGCCTGCGCGATGCGTTCGCGGTCGGCGCTCAGCGACGGTTCGCCGTCCGGCAGCGTCGCGTCGAGCGTGACCTGTCGTGCGTCGGCGAGCGCGAAACGGACGAGTGCGAGTGTGTCGTCGAGCAACGCGCGCAGCGCGAACGGCTGCGGCGCGAGTGCGAGCGTGCGTGTTTCCGCGCGCGGCGCATCGAGCACGTCGTCGATCAGCGCGACCTGCTGGTCGATTCCGGTGCGGATGCCCGCGAGCGCGCGCTGCAGGTTCGGATCGGCGTTGGCGAGCTGGCGCTCGAGCACGTATGCCCAGCTATGCATGGCGTTCAGCGGGCTGCGCAGGTCGTGCGATGCGGTGGAGAGTGCCTGGTCGCGCAGGAACAGCGCCGCCTGGGTGGCGTAGTGCGCTGCGCGTTCGCGCAGCAGGTCGGCGGCGGGATCGACGGAAGTGGACGTCACGGAGCGGGCCTGTCGGAAGCGGTTGGCGTGGTTATCACGCGAACCGCCATTATAGGGACGGTGCGTGTCACGCCGGCAGTGCGTCCTCGTCCTTTTTCCGGGCGTCGCCGTTCGGCAGCAACTGGCACGCGAGCAGGCCGGCCAGCATCAGCGCGCAGCCGACGAGCGCGCGCAGCGTCAGCGTTTCGCCGAGCGCGGCCCAGCCGGCGATCGCCGCGAACACGCCTTCCATGCTGAAGATCACGGCTGCATGCGCGGGCGCGGCGTCGCGTTGCGCGACGACCTGCAGCGTATAGCCGACGCCCACCGACAACAGGCCGCCGTACAGCAGCGTCGGCAGTGCGCCGCGCAGCACGGCGCCGCTGACCGGCTCGACGGCGAGACCGACCGCGAGACACGCCACGCCGCACACGAGGAATTGCAGGAACGCGAGCACGAGCGGATCGTGGCGCCGGGCGAAATGGCCGACGGCCATCACGTGCGCGGCGATGATCACGGCGCCGGCGAGCTGGAACCAGTCGCCGTACAGCACCGAGAAGTGCTCGTCGATACTGAGGAAATACAGGCCGATCGCCGCGAGCAGCGCGCCGAACCACGTGCCCGCGCCGATCCGGTGACGGGCGAACACACCCATCAGCGGCACGATCACGACGTACAGCGAGCTGATGAACCCCGCGTTGGCGATGCGCGTGTACTGCAGGCCGATCTGCTGCAGCGATATCGATACCGCCAGCAGCCCGCCGAGCGCGAGGCCCGGCAGCAGCAGCGCCGGCGCACGGCGGATCGCCGCGAGCTGCGCGCGCGACGCCGTGTTCAGCGTCAGCAGCGGCACCAGCACCAGCGCGCCGAGCAGGAAGCGCAGCCCCGTGAACAGGAACGGCCCGATCACGTCGAGGCTCAGGCGTTGCGCGACGAAAGCCGAACCCCAGATCGCGGCGGCGGCGAGCATCAGCAGGTTGGCACGGAGGTGCTTGCGGGCTTCGGGCTTCATTGGAATTCTTCTGAAGATTGCTGGCGGCGAAACCCGTCAGTTTACGCCGAGATTGCAAGGCTGTCGGCAAACCTGCGCAGCGCGGCGGCCGCGCGTGGGTCGCGCACGCGCGAGTAGAGCACGACCTGCGACAGCGGCAGCGGCGGCAGCCCGAATTTCGCACCGACGTCGACCAGCGTGCGCGGCGCGACACGCCGCGCGAGCGGGCAGACGGCAAGCCCCGCGGCAGCGGCGGCCGTGACGGCCGCGACCCCCCCTCCCGTAAAGCGTTCTCGCCACGGCTGCCCCGCGTGATCGAGGGCGCGCAGCGCGGCCGCACGCACGCCGCACGGGCCGGCCAGCACCGCGAGCGGCAGCGGCTCGCCTGCACGCGGTGCCCAGTCCGGCGCGGCGAGCCAGGCCAGCGGCTCTGCAAACAGCAACGTGCCGTCTTCGCGCGGCGGGTCCTCGCCCGGCTCGTGCCGCACGATCACCGCATCGAACCGGCGTTCGTCGTATTGCGCGAGCAGGTTCGTCGACGTTCCGAGATGCATTTCGAGCGACAGCCCCGGGTCCTGCCGATGCAGGCTCGTGAGCACGGCCGGCAGGTCGGGCACGGCGACATGCTCGCTGACGCCGAGCGCGAGCCGGTGCGTGCCGGCCGAGATCGCGCCGAGCGCGTGGTCGTGCGCGTCGAGCAGCGCGCGGGCGGCCGGCAGGAAATTCTCGCCGTCGGCGGCCAGCTTGACCACGCGCGGCGTGCGTGCGAGCAGTGGTTTGCCGAGGTGCGCTTCCAGCCGTTTCAGCTTCAGGCTCACGGCCGACTGCGTGGTGCCGAGCGCGTCGGCGGCGCGCGTGAAGCTGGCGAGATCGGCGACCAGCACGAACGCGCGTACGGCATCGAGGTCGAGGACTTTCATTTTCGATGTAAATGGATGAAATATTCATCAATGACTGTTCATTATAGTTCGGCGCGCCTAACCTGACGCTGTGTTTCCGTTCGTCAACGTCAACTTCACCGACAGGAGCAGGACCATGCCATTCACCCGTATCGCAGTCCGCGAAGGCAAACCGGCCGCGTACCGCGCGGCGCTCGTCGATGGCGTGCATCGCGCGCTGATGCACGCGTTCAACGTGCCCGAGGACGACATCTTCATGGTCGTCACCGAGCATGCGGCCGAGAGCTTCGTGTACGGCCGCCACTACCTCGATATCGAACGCAGCGACGATCTCGTGATGATCCAGATCACCGCGAACAACACGCGCACGCTCGAGCAGAAGCGCGCGCTGTACCGGGCGATCGCGGACAACCTCGCGCAGCAGCCCGGCGTGCGGCAGCAGGACGTCTTCATCAGTCTCGTCGAGGTGCTGAAGGAGAACTGGTCGTTCGGCAACGGCCTCGCGCAGTACGCCGTTTGACCTGCGACAGGGCGACAGGGCCAGATCGTTGCCTGCCCGTTTTTGCGGCGTGTACTATGGAAGCAGCTTCACGGACGACGCCGGCACGATCGGAAGACCCGCCGGCGCTTCTTCATGTGCAGGAGCCTCCATGTCGCGTGTGCTGGAAATCGTGTTGTCGCTGTCGCTGGAAGGGTGGCCGGCCAAGGCTGCGGGTCGTGCCCGCGGCATGCAGCGTGATTTCGGTGCCGAACTCGTGCGCGCGTGGCGGATCTGCCCGCAGGTCCGGATGCGCCGCGGCCATGAGCGCGTGACGATCGAGCCGTGCCAGATCGAGGAGGCCGAGCCGAGCCCCGGCGCAAGCTGGTGGACGTGGGTCGAGTCGAATGCGCATGGAAGGCGGGTCGTCGCGTCGCGCACGAAGGTGTTTGCGCCGGGGGTCACGACGCGCGAACTGTTCGACGCGGAGCATGCGGGCATCGTCGTCGCGATGCCGTTGCCTGTACCCGAGGCGGCAGGCGAAGTCGACGGCGTCGCGCCGGATACGACCGGGCGCGCAGAGGCCGGCATGCAGACGGAATCGTCGGCGCCGCGCCTCGTCAGCGAGCGGCGGCGCGGGCGGTGGGCCGACGACAGCGGCGTCGTGGTCGAGATGACGCTCGACGACGTCACGTTGCATCGCGGCGGCGAGCCGCCGCGCCGCTATGTCGAACTGCGTCTTGCCGCGCCGGACTGGGAAACCCGGGCCGCGCGCACGGCCGCGCTGCACGCGTTGTTTGCCGCGGCGCGCGAACTGAGCGGCGCGTGGCCCGCATTCGTCCAGCTGACGAGCGTGATCGATCGCGCATGTGCGGACGAGCCGGCCGCCAGCGGGCCCGTCAAGGCGCAGCCCGTCGACCTGATCGGCGTGCGCACGCAGCGCGCCGCGCTGTTCGCGTTGTCTGGCGACATCACCGCGCAATGGCTCGGCAACGAGGGCGGCGTGCTCGAGTACGACGATCCCGAATTCGTGCACCAGATGCGGGTCGCGCTGCGCCGCCTGCGTACGCTGATGCGCTTCTTCCCGCGCTTTGCCGACCGCCAGTGGCGGGACACGCTCGGCGTGGACATGCACTGGCTTGCCGCGCTGCTCGGCACGGTGCGCGACTGGGACGTGTTCGCGACCGAGAGCCTGCCCGCGCTGATCGCAGCCGACGGCGGCGACGGCGAATGGAACGGCACGCTCGACGCCGCGCGCGCGCAGTGCGTCGCGGCACGGGGCGAGCTGCGGCAGGCGCTGCATTCGGCCCGCTACGCGCGGCTGACGCTCGGCTGGCTCGAATGGCTGGGCTCGCTTGCGCTGCCGCACGCCGAAGACGGCGACGCACCCTCGCTGCGGCGCCACGCGACGAAGCGCGTGCGGCGGCTGTTCGGCCATCTGTACGCGTCGCCATCGCTCACGTCGCTCGACACGGCTGCGCGCCACCAGGTGCGGATCGATGCGAAGCGGCTGCGCTATGCGCTCGAGTTCTTCGCGTCGCTGGCATCGCGCCGCACGCGCACCGAGACGGTCAAGACGCTCGCGCGCGTGCAGAGCGTGCTCGGCGAAGCCAACGACACGATAGTCGCGCTGCATCATCTCGAGAAACTGGCGGCGCCGCCGTACCAGCTCGGTTTCGTGCGCGGCTACGGCGCGGCGCTCGAGCAGCGCGCGGCGCGCGACGCCGAGACGCTGCTTGCCAGCCTGCGGCCGCCGAAGCTCGACGGCAAGCCGGGTTGAGCGGCACGCGCCGACTATAATGGCCCGCTGATTCCGGCCCGATTCCGGCTCCGGTCCAATTCCCGCACGTATCCCGATGACCGACGCACCGCATTCTTCCCCGTCCGCCGAACCGCTCGAACTGGGCGGCGAGCTGTGGCTGCGCGCCGGCGAGCAGACGCTCGGCGGCGCCACGCGCATCGCGCTGCTCGCGGCGATCGGCGACACCGGGTCGATCACGCGCGCGGCGAAGGCCGTCGGCCTCAGCTACAAGGCCGCGTGGGATGCCGTCGACACGATGAACAATCTCGCGGGCGAACCGCTCGTCGCGCGTTCGACGGGCGGCAAGGGCGGCGGCGGCACGACGCTGACGCCGCGCGCGACATCGCTGATCGCCGCGTTCCGCACGATCGAGCGCGAGCATCGCCGGTTCATCGAGGCCGCGAGCGCGGCCGTGGCCGGGTTCGACGTCGACTGGGCGCTGATCGGCCGGATCGGGATGAAGACCAGCGCGCGCAACCAGTTGTTCGGCAAGGTCGCGGCGATCGTGCGCGGCACCGTCAACGACGAGGTCACGCTCACGCTGCCCGGCGGACAGCCGGTCGTTGCCGTGCTGACGCACGAGAGCGCCGATGCGCTCGGCCTGCAGGTTGGCGCGGATGCATGCGCGCTCGTGAAGGCGTCCTGGGTCGTGCTCGCGGCCGACGATGGCGAGCACGCGTTGACGGTGTCCGCGCGGAACCAGCTGCGCGGCCACGTGGAAACCGTCGCAGCGGGCGCGGTGAACAGCGAGGTGACACTGGCGCTCGACGGCGGCGGGACGTTGACGGCCGTCGTGACCAACGACAGCGTCGATGCGCTGCAGCTCGGTGCCGGCCGGCGCGCGATCGCGCTGTTCAAGGCGTCGAGCGTGATTCTTGCGGTGACGGGCTGAGCGGCGGCGTACCGACGCGCTTCAGCCGTTGTGTGACGGACGGAGCGAAGCCGGCGTCGCCGCTGTATCCGTACGGCGCTGGCTTCGTTTCCGCTTTCCGCTTGTGCCGCTGCTGGCGGCTTCTCTCAGGCTCCAACGTGCTTGCCACGACGACCACGGCCACGGCCACGCGCACTCAAGCGACGCGCGTCGGCCACTCGGCGTGCGGCGTCGCCGCCTGCACGCGTCCTTCGCTCAACTGCACGACCTGGTCGCCGAACGCGGCGACGTCGTCGGGATCGTGCGAGATCAGCACCATCGGGATGTCGAGCCGCGCCTGCAGCTCGGCGAGCTCGTGACGCATGCGCTGGCGCATCGCGCCGTCCAGTGCGGCGAACGGTTCGTCGAGCAGCAGGATTCGCGGCTGCGCGACCAGTGCGCGCGCGAGGGCGACGCGCTGTTTCTGCCCGCCGGACAGCTGAGACGGATACTGCCCCGCGAGCGCTTCGAGATCGAACGCTTGGAGCCAGTACGCGACTTCCGGCGGCACTGCTTTCGCGCGCGGGTTGCGCAGCCCCGGCGTGAGCCCGAACGCGATGTTCTGGCGCACGTTCAGATGCGGAAACAGCGCGTAGTCCTGGAACAGGTATGCGACGCGGCGTTCGCGGGTCGGCACGTCGATGCGGCGCGCGGCGTCGAACAGCGGTTCGCCGTTCAGCACGATCGTGCCTTCGTCGGGCGACAACAGGCCGGCGATCGCCTGCAGCGTCATGCTCTTGCCCGCGCCGGACGGCCCGAACAGCACGACGCGCTGCATCGCCGCGGTGAACGACATGTCGAGCGTGAAGCGGCGCTCGGCATTCGCGTAGGTCTTGCGGATGTCGACGACGAGGCTCATGCGGGCCTCCGCGGAAGCTGGCCGGCCACGCGCGACGATGGGCGAGGCAGGCGCGTCATGTCAGCTGGCTCCGCCGGGCACGCGACGGCACGAGCCAGCCGGTCGCGAGCAGTACGAGCACGCAGGTGATCGACGTCACCAGCACGAGGAAGTTGGCCGTGTTGTCGTCGCCGGCCTGCACAGCCGCGTAGATCGCGACCGACAGCGTCTGCGTGCGGCCGGGCAGGTTGCCCGCGATCATCAGCGTCGCGCCGAACTCGCCGAGCGCGCGTGCGAACGCGAGCAGCGCGCCCGCGAGAATGCCGCGCGTGGCGAGCGGCAGCGTCACGCGGAAGAACACCGCCGCTTCGCCGAGCCCGAGCGTGCGCGCGGCGCGTTCGAGATGCGGATCGACGCCTTCGAACGCCGCCCGCGCCGATTTCAGGATCAACGGAAACGCGACGACCATCGACGCGATCACCGCGCCTTGCCACGTGAAGACGAGCTCGATGCCGAGCCTGTCGAGCCACGCGCCGAACACGCCGCGCCGGCCGAGCAGCACGAGCAGGTAATACCCGAGCACCGTCGGCGGCAGCACGAGCGGCAGCGTCAGCACGGAATCGACGACGTCGCGCAGCGGCGAGCGCCAGCGCGCGAGCATGAACGCGGCCGCGACGCCGAGCACGATGTCGAGCGCGGTCGCCCAGCCGGCAACCTTCAGTGACAGCAGCAGCGGGACCCAGGCGTCTTGCATCGCGTTACGCTCACTTGCCCGCGGGCTTGAAGCCGAACGTCGACAGCACGGCCTGGCCTTGCGGCGACGCGACGAAGTCGATGAACGACTGCGCCTGCGTGGCGTGGCGGCTGTCCTTGACCACGGCGATCGGGTAGGTGATGGCGGTCTTGGTCGGCACCGTCAATGCGACCTTCACGCGGCCCGGCATGATCGCCGCGTCGGTGCCGAACACGAAGCCTGCGTCGACTTCGCCGCGTGCGACGTAATCGAGGCTCTGGCGCACGTTGGCTGCCAGTACGCCCTTCGCGCTGACGGCGTCCCACACACCGGCCGCGCGCAGCGCGCCTTCGGTGTAGCGGCCGACCGGCACCGACGCCGGGTCGCCGTACGCGATGCGCTTCACGCCGGGGGTGGTCAGGTCGTTCAGCGACGTCGGCGCGGCCGCGTGGCTGTCCGCCGGCACGATCAGCACGAGTGAGTTCGCCGCGAAATCGCGACGCGTGCCGGGCACGATCACCTTTTCGTCGGCCGCACGATCCATCGCCTTCTGGTCGGCCGACGCGAACACGTCGGCCGGCGCGCCCTTGGCGATCTGCTGCATCAGCACGTCCGACGCGCCGAAGTTGAACAGCACCTTGGTATCCGGATGCTGCTTCTCGTACGCATCGCCGACGGCCTTGAACGCGTTCGTCAGGCTGGCGGCGGCCGACACGACGAGTTCATCGGCGGCGGAAGCGGGCGCGCTGAACGCGACCCCGGCGGCAAGCGCGGCGATCGGCAGCAGGCGAAGCAGGGTGCGGCGAAGCGGACGGACGGTTGAGCGCATGGCGAGTTCGTTCGAATGGGTGGAAACCGTAATCGTAATATAGGGCGGGTTATAACGCTCGACATACCGCACATGCGACGGCGCGCATGGAATGGTCAGACGTGAAAAGGAGGGCCGGCCGGGTGGCCGGTCACGTACGGAGCGTCTGCGACGACGACTGGGTGCGCTGCAGCGACGACGGCTGCGATGCGGGGCGGTAGTTCGGGTTGGCCTTCCAGCGCGCGCGGACGAACGGGCGCTCGTGGCCCGACAGCTGCAGCGCCACCTTGGTGACCCAGCGATGCGACGGCACCGTGATGCCGTGCAGCGCCACGGTGACGAGCGCGAGGCTCGCGACGACCGCGGGCACCGACCAGCGGTGCGGCACCGCGCGCCACGAACCCGCGATGAACGCGAGTGCGGCGATCGCGCCGACGATACAGCCGGTGATCGATTCGGACGGCGAATGCGCGTCGAGCGCGACGCGCGACACGCCGACCGCGACGCCGGCGGCGAGCCCGAGCGCGATGCCGGCGAGCCGCACCGGCGTGCGTGTGCGGATCAGCGCCAGGAAAATCGCGACCGGATAAACCGACGTCGACAGCATCGCATGGCCGCTGAACCCGGTGAAATCCCACTTGCGGATGCCGATGCCCCAGCCGAGGAACGCGATCTTCGTCAGCGCGACCACGCCGATCGCGGCCGCGAGCACGCCGAGCCATGCGGCCGCGCGCTGCCACGAGTAGCCGAGCGCGAGCCAGACGGCGATCGTGATCGCGAGCGGCAAGGTCAGGCCGGCGCCGCCGAACGCGGTGATCATGATCCACAGGTGAGACGACAGGTCGAACATCGGGAAGGGGACAAACGAAGGCGGGGAAGATGCTTAAATCAACGCGCGAGCCGGAAAGAACGACTACAACGGATACAAGCGGCGAAGCCCCAGTATAGCGCCGCGTGCGCCCGAGCCCCGTTTTTTGCGCGGCCGGGAAATATCCGCGTGCAGGAAAAATCCCGGAAACAATGTTATGGTGCATTGCACAAAGTCGAACGCTGCATCCGCTGTGGTGCCCCTATTTTTCCTGACTGCGAGCCCGATCGATGACCAAAAGTCTGACCAAGGTGTGGCTGGGCGGCATGAAACGCATGCTGTCTCCGGCCGCCAAACGCGCGGCGCGCGATGCGCAGCGCATCACACGCGACGCACTCGAGGCAGCGGCGTCTCCCGCCGTATCGGATCTGTCCCCGCCGCGCGAATCGCGCGTGCGCCCGCGCGCGGCCGCATGGGCGGCAGGCGAATGGACGCGTGGCGAACATCCGATGGCACCCGCGCTCGGGCGCCTCGTCCAGCATCTCGCTTACGGGCTCTACGTGCCGCCCGGCCGCCGGCGTGGCGCGATGCCGCTCGTCGTGATGCTGCACGGCTGCCAGCAGTCCGTCGACGAATTCGCGCAAGGCACGCGGATGAACCTGCTGGCCGACAAGCATGGTTTCGCGGTGCTGTATCCGGAGCAGTCGCTGCGCGCCCATGCACATGGCTGCTGGCACTGGTATGAAGATACCGACCGCGCGGGCCGCGGCGAGGCGAACGCGGTGGCGTCGCTCGTCGACGCGCTCGTCGACGAACACGGTTTCGACGCATCGCGTGTTTATGTCGCGGGACTGTCGGCCGGCGCGGGCCTTGCGTCGCTTCTTGCACTGCATCATCCCGACCGCTTCGCGGCGGTGGCGCTGCACTCGGGCCCCGCGCTCGGCGAGGCGAATTCCGGCATTACCGCGATGGATGTGATGCGGCGCGGCGTGCGGCAAAACCCGGCTGCAGCCGTCGATGCGCTGGTCGATGCCGCCGCGTATCCGGGCATGCCCGCGCTGATCGTCCAGGGCGACGGCGACCACGTGGTCGCCCCGAAGAATGCCGACCAGCTGACGGTTCAGTTCATGCGGTTGAACGGGCTTGCCGACAGCCGCGGCGCACTGCGCGGCGGCGAGCGGGTCGAGACGCGCGACGCGGGCGCGCAGATCACCGATGTCTGCCGCGACGGCGAGCCTGTCGTGCGGCTCTGTCATGTGAAAGGGCTCGATCATGCGTGGGCCGGCGGCGATGAAGCCGTGCCGTTTCATGCGGCGGTCGGCCCCGATGCGAGCGCGATGATCTGGGCCTTTTTCGAGGCACAGCGGCGCACTGTGGCGACCGAACGACGCATCGTCTGATCGACGCTGGCCAAGAACTAGGGTTTTCCCTATAATCCGGGAAAACCCTAGTCAAAGAACCCTTGGATTGCGAGATCGACCATGTACCTGCTGAGCCACCTCTTCCTGATGCTGACCAAGAACGCTGAAACGGCCCGTAAAGAGCGCGCCGAGGCGTACCTGTCCGAAGCCACCGATATCTACGATCTCGAATTCCGCATGCGCAAGATCGATCGCGAATCGGCGATGAACCGCCCGTATTCGTTCGGCGCGCGCTAAGCAGCGCAGGGCGAGCCGGCCGGTCCGCCATTCCGGCGAGTCACGCAGCAGAAAAGGGCGCGTGCGGCTACATGCCGCACGCGCCCTTTTTGCATGCGTGGCGTCGCGTTGCGTCAGATGACCGTCAGGCGCACCGGTACGTTGTTGCGCGTCGCGTTCGAATACGGGCACACGTGGTGCGCCTTTTCGACCAGCGCTTGCGCGTCGGCCTTGTCGAGCCCCGGCAGCGACACGCGCAGCTCGATGTCGAGCCCGAAGCCGCCTGCGTCGTTCGGCCCGATGCCCACTTCCGCCGTGACCTGCGTGTCCGCCGGCAGCGCCTTCTTGTCCTGGCCGGCGACGAATTTCATCGCGCTCAGGAAACAGGCCGAGTAACCTGCGGCAAACAGTTGCTCCGGATTCGTGCCTTCCGCGCCCGTGCCGCCGAGTTCGCGCGGCGCGGCCAGCTTCACTTCCAGCTTGTTGTCGGCGGATACCGCGCGGCCGTCGCGGCCGCCCGTGCTCGTGGCGCTGGTCTTGTACAGAATGTTCATCGTGCAGCTCCTGTCGGGAAAAGGGAGGAAAAGCGGCCCGGTCGAACGGGGTGTCGCCGGCCACGACGAAAATATAGAACACAAATGATTAGTGTGCAAATGAAATTTTGAAGAAAAGGCCCGACGGTGCCGGGCCGGTTCGTCGATGCTTTTCCCGTCAGCGTTCGTTGGCGGCCGACAGCGCGTCGCGCAACTGGTGGAGATCGGCGCGCAGCCTGACCAGGAACTCGGGGGACTGCTGCATAGCGCAGAACAGATCGGCGGGTACCGAGCGCGCGCGCTCCTTCAGTGCACGGCCTTCCTGTGTCACGCGCACGTTCACGACGCGTTCATCGGCTGCGCTGCGCACGCGCTCGACGTAGCCGAGCGCCTCCAGCCGCTTCAGCAGTGGCGTGACCGTGGCCGGGTCGAGGTCTAGCCGCGCGGCGATGTCCTTCACGGCGATGTCGTCGCGCTCCCACAGAACGAGCATCGCGAGATATTGGGGATAGGTCAGCGACAGCTTGTCGAGCAGCGGCTTGTACGCCTTCGTCATCGCGTGCGAAGTCGAATAGAGGGCGAAGCAGAGTTGCTCGTCGAGCGTCTGGGGCAACGGGGGCGGGCGGTCCATCATTCGGGCGGCGCGTCGAACGCGCGAACAATTTGTACGCAAATCATTTTGCGCGCAAAAGATCGGGATGAACAGGGGGCGGCCGGCGCGGGGCGGTGGCCGACGGAGGCGGGGGAACGGAGGAGGCGCCGGGCGGTAACCCGGCGCGAGCGCGGCGGGCCGGCGACACGCGCCGGCCGGGGAGATTTCAGCGACCCGACGTGGTGGTCGTCGCGCCCGGCTCCTGGATGCCGAAGCAGCCGCGATAGGTCGCGTAGAACGAGCAGTACAGCATCGTGACGATGACGATCGTCACCGGCATCATGATCGTCAGCGCATAGGCGCCGGCGCCGAGCGCCTGCAGCAGCAGCGACAGGGCGAGCGACGTGCCGAGCGCGACGCCGAACCACAGCGCGCCGTACACGACGAACGCGCCGCGATTGCGCCAGCAGCTGACGACGCTGAAGAACAGCGCCTTGGCGGGCGGCACGTCATGCCACGCGACCAGCACCGGCGCGAACCAGAACAGCATCGCGACCGGCAGGTAGAGCAGCGTCGCGAACATCAGCGCGCCGAACGTGCCTTGCGCGGCGAGCGTTTCCGGCGTCGCGCTCGCTTCGTCGGCCGCGCCCATCATCACGTGGAACAGCGCGCCGCCGTCCACGAACGACGAGGCAGCGAACACGAGCACCATCGACGCGACGTAGATCACGCCGAGCACGAGCAGCCGCTGGGTCGCGACGGTGCCGTACGAGCGGAAGCCGTCGATGAGGATCGTCGGCATCACGGGCTTCCCGGCCACCGTGTCGCGGCATGCGGCCATGAAGCCGACCGCGATGCCGGGAATGAACACCAGCGGCAGCGCGGAGCCGATCACGGGCACCTGCGACACCAGCGTGATCGCCAGCAGGTACGTGAAGAACAGCGTGATGAACGCGAGCGGGTTCCGGCGGAACAGCCAGATGCCTTGGCGGAACCAGACATAGCCCGTTTTCGCGGGCACTTCGATCAGTTGCATGCGGTTTGGATCTCGGGAAGCGCGGGCGTGTGCGCGATACGCTCGCGCAGGATGCGTTCGAAATGGCCGGGGTCGTGCGGCTTGAGCATCTCGGCCGCGCGCGGCAGGTAGAAGTCGTACAGGCGCGACACCCAGAAGCGGTACGCACCCGCGCGCAGCATGTCGCTCCAGTGGCGGCGCTCCTCGGCCGTGAACGGCCGCACGGTCTGGTACGCGCGCAGCAGCGCATCGGCGCGCGCGACGTCGAGCACGCCGGTCGCGAGGTCGACGCACCAGTCGTTGACCGTGACCGCGACGTCGAACAGCCACTTGTCGCAGCCCGCGAAATAGAAGTCGAAGAAGCCGCCGAGCCGCACGTCATGGCCGGTGCCGGGCGCCGCGTGCGCGAACAGCACGTTGTCGCGGAACAGGTCGCAATGGCACGGTCCGGCCGGCAGCGCCGCGTAATCGTCCGACGCGAAGAAGCTGGCCTGATGCGCGAGTTCGCTTTCCAGCAGCGCGCGCTGCGCGTCGGTGATGAACGGCGAGATCGCCGGTGCGTTCTCCTGCCACCACGGCAGGCTGCGCAGGTTCGGCTGGTTGCGCGGATAGTCGCGGCCGGCGAGGTGCATGCGCGCGAGCATCTGCCCGACCTCGATACAGTGTTCGACCCCCGGCGCGAGTTCGGCGGAGCCGTCGAGCTTCGTGACGATCGCGGCCGGCTTGCCGTGCAGCTCGCCGAACAGCGCGCCGTCGTCACGCGGGATCGGATCCGGCACCGGTACGCCGTGGCCGGCCAGATGGCGCATCAGGTCGAGGTAGAACGGCAGTTGCTGCGCCGTCAGGTTTTCGAAGATCGTGAGGACGTATTCGCCGCGCGTCGTCGTCAGGAAGAAATTGCTGTTTTCGATACCGGACGGAATGCCGCGGAACGCAAGCACGTCGCCCAGTTCGTAGTGGCGCATCCATTGCGCGAGATCGGAGTCGGAAACAGCTGTGAAAACGGCCATGCGGGATGCGTCAGGTCAGGGTGTCGGCACGCGGGCGGCGTGCGTCGCGACAGCAGGTGAAGGGAAGCGGCGCGCGGCGTTCGGTGCGGCGCGCCACGGAATCAGTAGCGCAGGTTCAGCGACGGCAGGCGCGTGATCGGGATGCCCGCGTCGTGCGGCTTCGGCGACGTGTCGGGCGTCGAGCTCATCTGGTAGCGCGTGCCGAAGTTCGACTTCACGTCGATCTCGACCGGCTTGCCGCGATCGCGGTACTCGGTGACTTCGGTGCCGTTCTTGCTCTTTTCGTGGAAGCTCGGCGTGCGGCGGATGTCGGCGAAGTCGACTTTCGACGTGACTTCGGCGCCCGGCCGGTTGATCTTGCGGAGATCGGGCAGGCCGGCGGCCTCGTTGGCCTCGGCCCGTGCCTGCGCGTCGGCGTCAGGCGTGCCGCCGGCGGCGTAAGCGGCGCTGGCGGCGGCAAACGCGGCGGCAGCGACGACGAGAATGAGCGGCTTCATGATGAGTCTCCAGTGAACCCACCGATTTTAGCAAATACTGCGCACCATCCGGCCCTCGCGTGCGTGGGGGCAGCCACAAGGGCGACCGGGTTCCGTGGTAATGTCGTCGGATCAGACGAGGTGATGAAAATGAAGAACGATTTGAGCCGCCGGCACCGTGTGCTGACGCCCGAGAGCCCGTCGGTCGAGGCTTTCGACGATCCGGTCGCCGCCGTCGCGCGGCTGTCCGCCATTTACGACACGAACACGGGTTTCCTGCGTGACGCATTCGCGCGCTATCGCCGCCACGAACCGATCACCGAGCACGTGCGAGCGTGCTACCCGTTCGTGCGGATCCGCACCGATGTCAACACGCACGTCGATTCGCGCCGCTCGTACGGTTTCGTCGCGGGCCCCGGCGTGTTCGAGACGACGGTCACGCGCCCCGACCTCTTCGCGAACTACTATCGCGAGCAACTGCGCCTGCTGGCGAAGAACCACCATGTAAAGATCGAGATCGGCGTGTCGTCGCAGCCGATTCCGATCCATTTCGCGTTTCCCGAAGGCATCCATCTCGAGGGCGAGCTCGACCGCGACCGCCTGCTCGCGATGCGCGACATCTTCGATACGCCCGACCTGTCGTATCTCGACGATCGTATCGTCAACGGCACGTTCGAGCCGGCGCCGGGCGAGCCGCATCCGCTCGCGCTGTTCACGGCCGCGCGCGTCGACTTCTCGCTGCACCGGTTGCGCCACTACACGGCGACGTCGCCCACGCATTTCCAGAACTACGTGCTCTACACGAACTACCAGTTCTACATCGACGAGTTCGTGAAGCTGGGCCGCACGGTGATGACGGAGAGCGACGATCCCGAGGTGCGCGCGTATCG
This sequence comes from Burkholderia sp. 572, assembly GCF_040545135.1. NCBI lineage: Bacteria > Pseudomonadati > Pseudomonadota > Betaproteobacteria > Burkholderiales > Burkholderiaceae > Burkholderia > Burkholderia sp. 572. Next base: position 151,171 of record NZ_JBEPLH010000008.1, read on the forward strand.
CAGCCAGTACAGCTCGTTCGTCGAGCCGGGCGATGTCGTGACCTACAACGCGAACCTCGGCAGCGAGCCGGCCGAGGGCGCCGCGCCGCCGCGCCTGCCGCAGATGCCCGCGTATCACCTGAAGCGCGCGGACGGCAGCGGGATCACGATGGTCAACATCGGCGTCGGTCCGTCGAACGCGAAGACGATCACCGATCACATCGCGGTGCTGCGTCCGCACGCGTGGGTGATGCTCGGTCACTGCGCGGGGCTGCGCAATACGCAGCGTCTCGGCGACTACGTGCTCGCACACGGCTACGTGCGCGAGGATCACGTGCTGGATGCCGACCTGCCGCTGTGGGTGCCGATTCCGGCGCTCGCCGAAGTGCAGCTCGCGCTCGAGCGCGGGGTGGCCGACGTCACGCGGCTCGATGGCGTCGAACTGAAGCGCGTGATGCGCACGGGCACCGTCGCGAGCGTCGACAACCGCAACTGGGAGCTGCGCGATCATCGCGAACCCGTGCAGCGCCTGTCGCAGAGCCGCGCGATCGCGCTCGACATGGAAAGCGCGACGATCGCCGCGAACGGCTTCCGCTTCCGCGTGCCGTACGGCACGCTGCTCTGCGTGTCGGACAAGCCGCTGCACGGCGAGCTCAAGTTGCCGGGCATGGCCGATACGTTCTATCGCGGGCAGGTCGACCAGCATCTGCAGATCGGCGTGAAGGCGATGGAGATCCTGCGCACGAACGGGCTCGACAAGCTGCATAGCCGGAAACTGCGGAGCTTTGCGGAAGTGGCGTTTCAGTGATGTGAGCGGCGGCCCCGGGTGCGGTGCGCGTCGCGATGTCAGGCGCAATCGCGAACCGGGGCATGACGGGCTTCAAGGCGGCAGGCGTGCACTTGTACCGCTCCATCTGGCCGTGCGTAGCCACTCGCGGTGGCCGCGTCGCGGCCTTAGTACTGGAACTCGATCATTTTCTGCAATTTGGAAGTTGTCCTATTGGTTGCCTCTGTCATCGAGAATATGCTCTCCTGCGCGGCGTTATTCGACGCCCGTACGAAGGGACGGCGAACAGTCGATCCGATCGATTCCTATCAAAATGAAAGAGGGCATACCTGATGAAAATCAATCTCTTGCTGGCTTCCCTGATGTTCACCACATCTCTGTCGGCAATGGCCGCAACCGCGGTGATCGGCCCGTCCAATCCTTGTGCACCCGTCGCAGTAATCGGTCCGTCCAACCCCTGCAAACCCGTCGCGGTGATTGGTCCCGGCCCTGTCAAAAAGTGTCCGTGCTATTGACCGAATAAGTGATTGAACAGGTGCGCTCGCCCTTGGGCGCATCTCGTCCGTGTATTGCTTTTTCGTGCCGTCCGGCACGCTGCTATGCGTGTCGGACAAGCAGCTGCGCGCCGGGGTCAGCGCGCGGCTTTGGCGGCCGGTTCGTGCGATCCACTCCGAGCCGTTTCCAACATCGAATCTCGCACCGCATCGACGACCCGACCCGCATCCGCCTGTCGCTTGATCGCCAGCCGCCATTCCCCGAGCGCCCGCAGTTCGGCGCCACCGAAATATTCCATGATGTCCGGCAGGCGGCGCACGACGCCGCGGCTGCCCCAGCAGCCGTCGTCGATTTCCGTTGGAAAGACCCACACGCGCGTCGCGACGGCGTCGACCGGCAGGCCCTCCGCGCGCGCGACGGCAGCGGTCACGTCCGCGATCAGCCCGGCACGCGCGGCATCCGTGTACTGACCTTCCGGCACGGTCGGCACGATCCGGTAGATCGGCGCAGGCGCGACAGCCCCAGCGCGATACACGGCTGCCGGCCGATGGACGAAGATCCAGGTCACGTCCCGCGTGCGCGGATCGTCGGGATCGAGTCCCTCGTGACGGATCAGCGTTCCGGTCAGTTCTTCCATCAGTTGGGCTTCGGCCTGCGGTGCGAGCGCACCTTCGGGAATGTAGACGTCGATCATCGGCATGATGGTGTCCTGGTTCGGTGAGGATGGCGTCGCTCCGATGCCGGGCGACGTGAATCCAGTGTACGAACCTCATGCCGCCACGCGGAGTGGCGAAACTGCCATTCGACGATGCCATTTCCGACACTGCACCCGACGACGGTTGCGCGCGCTTATCGCGTGAAGCGACGGCGATACTCGCCGGGGGAAATGCCGGTCTCGCGCTTGAACAGTTGCCGGAAGCCGCTGATGTCCGCATAGCCGACGCGCTCGCAGACGGTGTCGATCGCGAGCGTCGTTTCCGCGAGCAGCCGCTTCGCGACTTCGATCCTGAGCGTCTGCAGATACCTGAGCGGCGGCGCGCCCACGGCGTCCCTGAAGCGGCGATGGAGCGTGCGCTCGCTCATCGCGACGTGATCGCTCAGCCGGGCGAGGCTGAACGGCTCGCGCAGGTGCTTTTCCATCCAGCGTTGGGCGCGTGCGATGGCCGCATCGTCGTGCCCGTCATGCCCCATCCGGCCGAGATCGATGAATGAATCCTGCGACACGCGGTTCACGTCGATCGGCATGACCTTGGCGACGGCCGCGGCAAGGCGCGCGTTCGCCAGTTTGTCGACGACCCGCAACGCGAGATTCTGATACGACGTGACGGCGCCGCCGCACAATATGCCGTCCTGTTCGGTCAGGACGTCCGACGCGCGCAATGCCACGTCCGGATAGCGTACGCGGAAGCTCGATGCTTTCGACCAGTGCGTCGTGGCGACGCGGCCGTCGAGCAGCCCGGCTTCCGCGAGCAGGAACGCGCCCGTGCAGTACGTCGCGATCAGTGTGCCGCGCGCATGTTGCCGGCGCAGCGCGTCGAACAGCGGCGCGAGTGACGCCGGCCGGGCGAGCAGCCGCTCGAGATCGGCGACGAACGGAGCGGTGAGCCAGATCGCATCGGCGGTGCCGTGACCGTCGATCGTGCCGTCGACCGCGGCGGCCTGGCCGGAAGCCGTGCGTACCGGCTTGCCGTCGATCGATTCGATGCGCCAGCGAAACGGGGCTTGCGGCCGGCCGATACGTAATGACGGGGCGAGATGATTGGCTGCCGTGAAGATGTCGGTCGGCGCGGCGATGCCAGACGCAAGGGCATGGTCGACAGCCCAGATCCGGATGAGTGGCATGGGTGGCGGGAATGGCCATGGACAGGGCCGATCCTACCATTGGTTCCCACGGTCGTGCGGGCGGTTGCAGGCACGCGCTGCACCGGCCCGCGGCGTGCGCGGCAGTCGGGCTTGCCGCTCGCATCGCCGGTGGGGGGGCAGGGATGGCGCGGAGCGCGCCGCTGAAAGCGACAAGGCCGCCCGGCGCTGAAGCGCACGGGCGGCCTTGCCGGTCAGGCGATTGCGCTGTCGCTCAGCACTCGCCCTTCTTCGCGTGCCCCGGCGGGCAGTGATAGCCGCGGCGATCCGGGCCATGTGCGCGGCCGCGATAACGCTGGTGATCTTCCCATTCGCGGCGTTCCCAGTAGCGGTGGCCGTCCCAGTAGCGGTCGCCGTGCCAGCCGACGATGACCGCGGGCGCCGGGGCGACCACGACGGGCGCGGGCGCGACGACGACCGGTGCGGGCGTGCCGATGTTGACGTCGACGTTGACGGCGTGGGCGAGGCCGGACAGCGAAAGGCCGAGGCCGGCGAAGGCAAGGGCGATCAGCGAGCGTTGCATGTTCTTTTCCGTGATGTCGTTGTAAAAGGCCGGCGCGACGCGATGGAAGCGAGGGGGGATCGTTCCACCGGGGGAAACGCCGCACCGACACATGCAGTGTGCTGGTGCGCGACGGAAAACGCGAGGCGGGTTTGTTACGGCGGATTGGCGGCCGGCAGGCGCAGGGTACGGGCGCCGGGTCGCGTCATTTGACAATGGCGGCCCGCGTTTGCGGATGATTGCGCGCGTCGCACGGCACCGGCCTTGCGAATTTGACATTCGACGGCGTATGGCACGCCAGGCGCGATTAATGGCGCGTTACAAACTGACACACGGCAGGTGGCGGGATCGCCACGCCTGCCGCGCGGAAAGCGGGAAGCCGGCCCTCGGGCCGGCGGTCTTCATCGACCGGTTACAGGTAGAACATCCGGTCTTCTTCGGGGCGCGGCGGATGGCCATCGTCGTCCGAACCTTCTTCCTCGCCGCTGTCCTCGTAGAACGCGAGCACGGCGTCGAGCACCTGGTCGGGATCGTCGATCACCTGCATCAGGTTCATGTCTTCCGGATTGATGAGGCCCATCGGGATCAACTGGTCGCGGAACCATTGCAGCAGCCCCTTCCAGAACTCGCTGCCGACGAGGATGATCGGCACGAGGCGCGACTTCTTCGTCTGGATCAGCGTGAGCACTTCCGACAGCTCGTCGAGCGTGCCGAAGCCGCCCGGCATCACGATCACCGCATCCGAATTCTTCACGAACGTGACCTTGCGCGTGAAGAAGTGGCGGAAGCGCAGCGAGATGTCCTGGTAGTGGTTGCCGGCCTGTTCGTGCGGCAGCTCGATGTTCAGGCCGACCGACGGCGCCTTGCCGGCGTGCGCGCCCTTGTTCGCGGCTTCCATGATGCCGGGGCCGCCGCCGGAGATCACGGCGAAGCCGGCGTCGGAAAGCTTGCGTGCGATCTGCACGGCGAGCTTGTAGTGCGGCGTGTCGGGCTTGAGGCGGGCAGAACCGTAGATGCTGACGGCCGGGCGGATCTCCGACAGGTACTCGGTCGCCTCGATAAACTCTGCCATAATCGTGAACATCTGCCACGATGCGCGCGCCTTCTTGGCCGTCGCGCGTTCTTGATCTGCGAGCGAACGCAGACTCGGAATCACTTTTCTCTTGTTCATAATGCCTGAAGAACGAAATCTGGAAGGTAAGACCCTGCTATTGGTTGACGGTTCGAGCTATCTGTATCGGGCTTACCATGCGATGCCTGATTTGCGTGGCCCTGGCGGGGAGCCGACCGGAGCGCTCTACGGAATCATCAACATGCTGCGCCGTATGCGCAAGGAAGTCAGTGCAGAGTATAGCGCTTGCGTGTTCGATGCAAAGGGCAAGACGTTCCGTGACGACCTTTATGCCGACTATAAGGCAAACCGTCCGTCGATGCCGCCCGATCTTGCGTTGCAGGTCGAGCCGATCCACGGCGCCGTGCGTGCGCTCGGCTGGCCGCTGCTGATGGTCGAAGGCGTCGAGGCCGACGACGTGATCGGCACGCTCGCGCGCGAAGCCGAGCGGCACGGGATGAACGTGATCGTGTCGACGGGCGACAAGGATCTCGCACAGCTCGTGACCGACCGCGTCACGCTCGTCAACACGATGACCAACGAGACGCTCGATCGCGATGGCGTGATCGCGAAGTTCGGCGTGCCGCCCGAGCGGATCATCGATTACCTCGCGCTGATCGGCGACACCGTCGACAACGTACCGGGCGTCGAGAAGTGCGGGCCGAAGACGGCCGTGAAATGGCTGGCCCAATACGACAGCCTCGACGGCGTGATCGAGCATGCGGGCGACATCAAGGGCGTGGTCGGCGACAACCTGCGCCGCGCGCTCGACTTCCTGCCGCTCGGCCGCAAGCTCGTGACCGTCGAGACGGCCTGCGATCTCGCACCGCACCTCGAATCGATCGAGGCGTCGTTGAAGACGGACGGCGAAGCCCGCGACATGATGCGCGACATCTTCGCACGCTACGGCTTCAAGACCTGGCTGCGCGAAGTCGACAGCGCGCCGGCCGAAGGCGGCGGCGCCGATGCGCCGGAAGGCGAGCCGGCGCCGGTGGTGGCAGCCGACATCGTCCGCGAATACGACACGATCCAGACCTGGGAGCAGTTCGACGCGTGGTTCGCCAAGATCGACACGGCCGCGCTGACCGCGTTCGACACCGAGACGACTTCGCTCGACCCGATGCTCGCGCGGCTCGTCGGCCTGTCGTTCTCGATCGAGCCGGGCAAGGCGGCATACCTGCCGGTTGCGCACCGCGGGCCCGACATGCCCGAACAGCTTCCGCTCGACGAAGTGCTCGCGCGCCTGAAGCCGTGGCTCGAATCGGCCGATCGCAAGAAGGTCGGCCAGCACCTGAAATACGACGCGCAGGTACTCGCGAACTACGACATCGAACTGAACGGCATCGAGCACGACACGCTGCTCGAATCGTACGTCGTCGAATCGCACCGCACGCACGACATGGACAGCCTCGCGCTGCGTCATCTGGGCGTCAAGACGATCAAGTACGAAGACGTGGCCGGCAAGGGCGCGAAGCAGATCGGTTTCGACGAAGTGGCGCTTGCGGAGGCCGCCGCATACGCGGCCGAAGATGCGGACATCACGCTGCAACTGCATCACGTGCTGTATCCGCAGGTTGCACGCGAACCGGGCCTCGAGCGCGTGTATCGCGAGATCGAAATGCCCGTGTCGCTCGTGCTGCGCAAGATGGAACGCACGGGCGTGCTGATCGACGATGCGCGCCTGCAGGCGCAGAGCACCGAAATCGCGACGCGCCTGATCGAGCTCGAAGGGCAGGCGTACGAACTGGCCGGCGGCGAATTCAATCTCGGCTCGCCGAAACAGATCGGGCAGATTTTCTTCGAGAAGCTGCAACTGCCGGTCGTGAAAAAGACGCCGAGCGGCGCGCCGTCGACCGACGAGGAAGTGCTGCAGAAACTGGCCGAGGACTACCCGCTGCCGAAGCTGCTGCTCGAGCATCGCGGGCTGTCGAAGCTGAAGTCGACCTATACCGACAAGCTGCCGCGCATGGTGAACCCGTCCACGGGCCGCGTGCACACGAATTACGCGCAGGCCGTCGCGGTCACGGGCCGTCTCGCGTCGAACGATCCCAATCTTCAGAACATTCCGGTGCGCACGGCCGAGGGCCGGCGGATCCGCGAGGCGTTCATCGCCTCGCCGGGCCACCGGATCGTGTCGGCCGATTATTCGCAGATCGAACTGCGGATCATGGCGCATATCTCGGGCGATGCGTCGCTGCTGCGCGCGTTCTCGCAGGGCGAGGACATTCACCGTGCAACGGCCGCCGAGGTGTTCGGCGTGACGCCGCTGGAGGTCAATTCCGACCAGCGCCGGATCGCGAAGGTGATCAACTTCGGGCTCATCTACGGGATGAGCGCGTTCGGGCTCGCGTCGAACCTCGGCATTACGCGCGATGCGGCGAAGCTCTACATCGACCGGTATTTCGCCCGTTATCCGGGCGTCGCGCAGTACATGGAAGACACGCGCTCGGTGGCGAAGGAGAAGGGCTACGTCGAAACCGTTTTCGGTCGCCGCCTGTGGCTGCCCGAGATCAACGGCGGCAACGGGCCGCGCCGCCAGGCAGCCGAGCGCGCGGCGATCAATGCGCCGATGCAGGGCACGGCGGCCGACCTGATCAAGCTGTCGATGATCGCGGTGGACGACTGGCTCACGCGCGACAAGCTTGCGTCGCGGATGATCATGCAGGTGCACGATGAACTGGTGCTCGAGGTGCCCGACGGCGAGCTGTCGCTGGTGCGCGAGAAACTGCCGGAAATGATGTGCGGCGTGGCGAAGCTCAAGGTGCCGCTCGTCGCCGAAGTGGGTGCCGGCGCGAACTGGGAAGAGGCACACTGACGCACCGCCACGCGGTTCCCGATTCCTGCGGCATATTGTTGCAGGGATGCTGAATATCGAGATGGTTTGCTTGTGGTCAACGCGCAAGCTCCCGGACAATGCATGTCATGGACACGGGGGCTTGCGCGCCCCGCGTTCCCGGGGCGGTCGCATCGAAGTGCTTCGAACTGCACATCGATGATGTCCGAACCGGTTAATCCAACGGGTGGCGCGAATGCATCGCGTTCGCACTGTCCGGCGGCAGCAGTTTCGAATCGCAAAGGGGGAACAGATGCATCGGATCATCATCGTAGGCGGAGGCGCGGGCGGCCTGGAACTGGCGACGCGGCTCGGCGACCGTTACGGCGCGCGCGGCAATCGTCCCGCGCGTGCGCTTGTCACGCTCGTCGACCGCAATCCGACCCACATCTGGAAACCGCTGCTGCATGAGGTCGCGGCCGGCAGCATGGATCCGTTCACGCAGGAGCTCGAATATGCGGCGCAGGCGCGCTGGCATGGCTTCGAATTCCAGCAGGGCGAGCTGACCGGGCTCGACCGTGCGGCGAAACGCTTGACGCTGTCACCCATCAACGACAGCGACGGCGAGGAACTGCTGCCGGCGCGCGAGCTGGAATACGACACGCTCGTGATCGCGATCGGCAGCACGACCCACTTCTTCGGCGTGCAGGGCGCATCGGAAAACGCGATCGCGCTCGATACGGTCGGCGAGGCCGAGCGTTTCCGCAAGCGGCTGATCGCCGCGTGCATGCGTGCGGAACATCAGGCGCCGGCGCCGACCGCGCCGGGCGAGGCGGCCGAGCCGCGCATCCAGGTCGTGATCGTCGGTGGCGGCGCGACGGGCGTCGAGTTGTCCGCCGAGTTGCGCAACACCGCGCAGGTGTTGTCGGCCTACGGGCTGCACAAGCTCGACCCGCGGCACGACGTCGGCATCGTGCTGATCGAATCGGGGCCGCGAATTCTCCCGGCGTTGCCGGAGCGCGTGTCGTCGGCGACGGCCGAACTGCTCGAAAAGATCGGCGTGCGGCTGATGCTTGCCGAGCGCGTGACCGAGGTGGCGCCCGGGGCCGTTCATACGGCGAGCGGCAAGACGGTGCGTGCCGACCTGACGGTCTGGGCCGCAGGCATCAAGGCGCCGTCAGTGCTCGCCAATCTCGATGGCCTTCAGGTCAACAAGCTCGGCCAGCTTGACGTGCGCCGCACGCTGCAGACCTTTACCGACGACAACGTGTTCGCGCTAGGCGATTGTGCGGCATGCGCATGGCCCGGCAACGAGCGCAACGTGCCGCCGCGCGCGCAGGCTGCGCACCAGCAGGCGAGCTTCCTGCTGAAGGCAATCGGCTGTCGGCTCGACGGGCGCCCGCTGCCCGAATTCACCTATCGCGACCTGGGCTCGCTCGTGTCGCTCGGCCATTTCAGTGCGGTCGGCAACCTGATGGGCGGGCTGATCGGCGGCAACATGCTGATCGAAGGGCTGTTCGCGCGCTTCATGTACATGTCGCTGTACCGGATGCACATCGCCGCGCTGCACGGCTATCCGCGCATGATGCTCGACACGGTTGCGCACTGGCTGCGGCGCACGACGCTGCCGCGCGTCAAGTTGCACTGAGCGCGCGTTCGCGCGGGAAGCGGGCGGGGAGCGCACGTCGTGCGTAGTCCCTGCCCGTCGTTCTTTGCGGGCTGCCGTGCCGGCGTGTGACGGGCAACATCGACCGCGTGTTTTTCGTTTCAATTCGCCAGCATCCGATCGCTCGACGGCGATCGACATGCGGCTTGTTGCATCGCGATTCGATGGGGCGCCTGCGGTTTTTGCGCGGCGATCGGCGTGTCGAAGCAACGCGCCGTAATCGAGTCTTACATATCCGACAGTTGACGTGACAACGGATTATTGGGCATCTTGTCCGGGTTTCCGTTTGCGGCGGGGTGCCAACCGCCGCGACATCCGCGCCGCATGCCGGCGCGATGCCACGTCATACCGTATTCGCGATCGTGACGGCGGCGCCCAATCGAGGAGTGCATTCATGTTGAAACCCGAAGTCGACAGCCTGGTTCCCCACGTTCCGTTCTCGCGCCGCAAGTTCATGCAGGCCGCGCTGGGCGGTGCCTTCGCAGCGGCGGTGCTGCCCGTGTCGGCGCAGACGGTCACGACCGACAGCGAAGGGCTGGACGTCGACACCGTCGAGATCCGTTCGGGAGACGCGAGCGTGCCCGCGTATCGCGCGCAGCCGAAGGACAAGACGAACCTGCCGGTCGTCATCGTGATTCACGAGATCTTCGGCGTGCACGCGCACATCGCCGACGTCTGCCGTCGCTTCGCGAAGCTCGGTTATCTCGCCATCGCGCCCGACCTGTTCGTACGGCAGGGCAATGCGGCGAAGTATCCGACGATCAAGGATCTGTCCGAGCACATCATCAGCAAGGTGCCTGACCGGCAGGTGACCGAGGATCTCGATGCGACCGTCGCGTGGGCCGGCAAGAACGGCGGCGACCTGTCGCGTCTCGGCGTGGTCGGGTTCTGCTGGGGCGGCCGTCAGAGCTGGCTGTATGCCGAGCACAACCCGCACGTGCGTGCGGCCGTTGCATGGTACGGGTTCGTCGAAGGCAAGACCGACGAGATGACGCCGTTCAACCCGGTCGATCATGCATCGTTGCTGAAGGTGCCCGTGCTCGGGCTCTACGGCGAGAAGGACGCGAACATCACGCAGGCATCGCTCGCCGACATGCGCAAGGCGATCCAGGCGAGCGATTCGAAGCTCGCGCGCGAATCGGAGATCGTCGTGTATCCGGATGCCGGCCACGCGTTCTTTGCCGATTACCGGCCGAGCTATGTGAAGGCCGATGCGGAGGAGAGCTGGAAGCGCGCGATCGCGTGGTTCCACAAGTACGGCGTGATGTAACCGGCAAGCGGCGGCACATGCCGCCGCTGCGTTGCGACCGCGCTTACGGTGTCGGGCCGGTTGCGATCGGTCGCGACGGATCGGCGCTCCATTCGCTCCACGAGCCTGGATACAGCGACGCGCCGTGCAGGCCCGCCACCTCCAGTGCAAGCGCATTGTGGCAGGCGGTGACGCCGGAGCCGCATTGCAGGATCACGCGGTTCGGCTCGGTGCCCGCCAGCACCGCGGAAAACGCTTCGCGCAGTTCATGGCCGGTCTTGAAGCGGCCGTCCGCGGCGAGGTTGTCCTTGAAGAAGCGGTTGCGTGCACCGGGGATGTGGCCGCCCACACGATCGATCGTTTCGTTTTCGCCGCGGTAGCGGTCGGGTGCGCGTGCATCGATCACGACGCGCGTGGGTGTGCTCACGTTGGCGAGCACGGCTGCCGCGTCGACCGTCGATTCGAGCGGCGCAGCCGCGCGGAAATCGCCGGCGGCCGGGTGCGGCACGTCGGTCGCCAGAGGCTGGCCGGCTGCTTCCCAGGCCTGCAGGCCGCCGTCGAGCACGGCGACCGAATCGTGGCCGAGCCAGCGCAGCAGCCACCACAGGCGCGCCGCATAGGCGCCGCCCTGTGCGTCGTACGCGACGACTTGCTGGCCCTGCTTGAGGCCTCGGCTCGCGAGCAGCGTGGCGAGTGCGTCGCGGGTCGGCAGCGGATGGCGGCCGTTGGTGCCCGTCTTGCGGCCGGACAGGTCGCGGTCGAGATGAAGATACTGTGCGCCGGGGATATGACCGGCCGCATACGCGGCTTCGCCGGCGGCGGGATCGACGAGATCGAAGCGACAATCGAACAGTGCGACGCTGCCGGGCGCCGCCGCCAGGCGCTCGGCGAGATTGGCGGCGGAAATGAGTGTGGTGTAGTGGGTGTGTGGCATGACGGCTCCCTGGAGTGCGAATGGCCTGACATTCCAAGTCTAAACAAAAAAAGACGGGCCGAAGCCCGTCTTTTCGTCTGCCGGATGCCGTGCGGCGTCAAAGCGCCGCACCGGCTTTCAGATGTCGCCGAGGTGGCGGCGCAGGAACTCGTGGAAGTGCTGCATGCCGTCTTCCATCGGGCTCTGGTACGGGCCGACCTGCGACTCGCCGCGTGCCATCAGCGCACGGCGACCTGCGTCCATCCGCATCGCGATTTCGTCGTCCTCGACGGCCGTTTCCATATAGGCGGCGCGTTCCGCCTCGACGAATTCGCGTTCGAACAGCGCGATTTCCTCGGGGTAATAGAACTCGACGATGTTGGTCGTCTTTTGCGGGCCGCGCGGGATCAGCCACGACACGACGAGCACGTGCGGATACCACTCGATCATCAGGCCCGGGTAGTAGACCATCCAGATCGCGCCGAACTCCGGCGGCACGCCGTTGCGGAACTTGAGCACCTGCTCGTGCCATTTCTGGTAAGTCGCGCTGCCCGGTTTCGCGAGGGCGTTGTGCACGCCGACCGTCTGCACGCTGTACCAGTCGCCGAACTCCCACTTGAGGTCGTCGCACGACACGAAGCTGCCGAGGCCCGGATGGAACGGGACGACATGGTAATCCTCGAGGTAGACCTCGATGAACGTCTTCCAGTTGTAATCGCACTCGTGCACTTCGACGTGATCGAAGTGGTACTCGGAGAAGTCGAAGTGATGCTTTGTGCCGAGATGGGCGAGATCGCGCGCGACGTTCCGGCCTTCGGCTTCGAACAGCAGCCCCTGCCAGTTCTGCAGCGGGCTCTTGCCGAGGTTCAGGCACGGCTTGTCGGGGAAGTGCGGCGCGCCGAGCAACTGGCCGTCCAGGTCGTACGTCCAGCGGTGCAGCGGGCACACGATGTTCTGCGTGTGGCCGCGCCCGTTGAGCATGATCGCCTGCCGGTGACGGCAGACGTTCGACAGCAGTTCGATCTGGTTCGCGGGGTTGCGGACCAGCACGCGACCTTCCTTCTCGGACGGCAGCGCAAAATAATCCCCCGCCTCGGGCACCATCAACTCGTGCCCGACGTAACGAGGTCCTTTCTTGAAGAGGGTTTCGATCTCGCGCTCGAGTAGCGCCTCATCGAAGTATGCAGTGACTGGAAGCTGGCTGTGGGCCGACTTCAACTGAAGCGCATCGCTCAGATTGGACATTCCCACTCCCGGTGTTAGCGTGAAAGCAGTGAACAACCCAACCATCGAAAAATCGATTTAGGGAAACGCGGAATTATACCCGGTTCGCCTCGCAAGGCCAGGATTAAGTGCCTGATTTGTGTCAATTTTTTGTCGGGCGGGAATCGGAAGGCGCACAATGTGCGTCGAAGGTGGGGCCGGAATATGTAGCCGGGTGCCCAAGACGGCAGGTCGGAAAATTCTCTTTTGCCGTAGAATGTCCGACTTGTTTTGAAATTTGACACCCTCGTCCATGGCGAAAACCGCATCCCCAGGCGCCACGCCGCCCGGCAATGGCACCGAACCGTTGCCGGACAATTACGAGACGGCGCTCGCGGAGCTCGAGACGCTGGTTGCCCGGATGGAAGGCGGCGCGTTGAGCCTCGAGGATTCGCTGACGGCGTATCGCCGCGGTGCGACCCTCGTTGCGTTTTGCCAACAGCAGCTTGAGAAAGTGGAACAGCAGGTTCGCGTGCTCGACGGCGCGACGCTGAAGCCGCTTTCGTCCGGAACGGCCGCCACGGACGGCGAAGACGACGATCTATGACATTCGAACAATGGATGCGGTCCGTGCTTGACCGTGTCGAGGACGCACTCGGCCACTATTTGCCCGCTGAAACCGCGGTGCCGGCGAAACTCCACGAGGCGATGCGCTACTCGGTCCTCGGCGGCGGCAAACGCGTTCGCCCGCTGCTGTGCCATGCAGCAGGCGAACTGACCGGCGCGACGGAAGCGGCGCGCAATGCGGCGGCGGCGGCACTGGAGATGATCCATGTCTACTCGCTCGTGCACGACGACATGCCGTGCATGGACGACGACGCACTGCGTCGCGGCAAGCCGACCGTGCACGTGCAGTACGACGAGCCGACGGCACTGCTGGTCGGCGACGCGCTGCAGTCGCAGGCGTTCGTTGCGCTGACCGACGCCGCTGCGCTGTCGCCGGTGCAGCAGGCCGCGCTCGTGCGCGAGCTGGCGCTGGCGAGCGGCTCGATCGGCATGGCCGGCGGGCAGGCGATCGACCTGGCGAGCGTCGGCCTCAAGCTGACGCGCGAGCAGCTCGAGACGATGCACCGGATGAAGACGGGCGCACTGTTGCGCGCGGCCGTGCGGATGGGCGCGCTGGCCGGCGAGACGCCGTCGGCGGAAACGATGGCGGCGCTCGATGTGTACGCAGGGGCCGTGGGTCTGGCCTTCCAGGTCGTCGACGACATTCTCGACGTCACGACCGATTCGGCGACGCTCGGCAAGACGGCCGGCAAGGATGCGGCGAACGACAAGCCGACCTATGTATCGATCCTCGGCCTCGAGGCGTCGCGCGAGCTCGCAGCACAACTGCGCGCCGAAGCGCACGACGCGCTGAAACCGTTCGGCGCACGCGCTCAGCGTCTCGCCGAACTTGCCGACCTGGTAGTGAACCGGGTCAGCTGACGCGAAAGCCCGCCGCCGCGCACATGCTACGGTGCGTGCAACAGAATGCGGGCGCGTTTGATTTCCTACAATGGAACGACGATGTACGACTTGCTGAAAACCATCGACGACCCGGCGGACTTGCGCCGCCTCGATCGTCGCCAACTTCAACCGCTCGCGGATGAACTGCGCGCGTTCGTGCTCGACAGTGTGTCGAAGACGGGCGGCCATTTGTCGTCCAATCTCGGGACGGTCGAGCTGACGATCGCGTTGCACTACGTGTTCAACACGCCGAACGATCGCATCGTCTGGGACGTGGGGCACCAGACCTACCCGCACAAGATCCTGACGGGGCGCCGCGACCAGATGCATTCGCTGCGTCAGCAGGACGGCATCTCGGGTTTCCCGCGCCGTTCGGAGTCGGAATACGACACGTTCGGCACCGCGCACTCGAGCACGTCGATCTCGGCCGCGCTCGGCATGGCGATCGGCAGCCAGCTGAACGGCGACGACCGCTTCTCGATCGCCGTGATCGGCGACGGCGCGATGACGGCCGGCATGGCGTTCGAGGCGATGAACAACGCGGGCGTGTCGGAAGACGCGAAAGTGCTCGTGATCCTCAACGACAACGACATGTCGATCTCGCCGCCGGTCGGTGCGCTGAATCGCCATCTCGCACGCCTGATGTCGGGCCGCTTCTATGCGGCTGCGCGCGCGGGCGTCGAGCGCGTGCTGAGCGTTGCACCGCCGGTGCTCGAACTCGCACGCAAGCTCGAGGAGCACGCGAAGGGCATGGTCGTGCCGGCCACGCTGTTCGAAGAGTTCGGCTTCAACTACATCGGCCCGATCGACGGTCACGATCTCGATTCGCTGATCCCGACGCTGCAGAACATCCGCGAACTGCGCGGCCCGCAGTTCCTGCACGTGGTGACGAAGAAAGGCCAGGGCTACAAGCTCGCCGAAGCAGATCCCGTGCTCTACCACGGCCCGGGCAAGTTCAATCCGGCCGAAGGCATCAAGCCGTCCGCCACGCCCGCGAAGAAGACGTACACGCAAGTGTTCGGCGAGTGGCTGTGCGATGAAGCCGAGCGCGACACGCGCGTGGTCGGCATCACGCCGGCGATGCGCGAAGGCTCGGGCATGGTCGAGTTCGAGAAGCGCTTCAAGGATCGCTACTACGACGTCGGCATCGCCGAGCAGCACGCGGTGACGTTCGCCGGCGGCCTCGCGACCGAAGGGCTCAAGCCGGTCGTCGCGATCTACTCGACGTTCCTGCAACGTGCGTACGATCAGCTGATCCACGACGTCGCGCTGCAGAACCTGCCGGTCGTGTTCGCGATCGACCGCGCGGGCCTCGTCGGCGCGGACGGTGCGACGCATGCGGGCGCGTACGATCTCGCGTTCATGCGCTGCATTCCGAACATGACGATCATGGCCGCATCCGACGAGAACGAATGCCGCCAGATGCTGCACACGGCGCTGCAACAGCCGAACCCGACCGCGGTGCGTTATCCGCGCGGCGCGGGTACGGGCGTGGCGACGGTGAAGGAGTTCACCGAGATCCCGCTCGGCAAGGGTGAAGTGCGTCGCCACACGTCGCAGCCGGAAGGCAAGCGCGTCGCGATCCTCGCGTTCGGCACGATGGTCGCACCGTCGCTTGCCGCAGCCGAGGAACTCGATGCAACCGTCGCGAACATGCGTTTCGTGAAGCCGGTCGACGCTGCGCTCGTGCGTGAACTCGCCGAGACGCACGACTACCTCGTCACGGTCGAGGAAGGTTGCGTGATGGGCGGCGCGGGCTCGGCCTGCGTGGAAGCCCTGATGGAGAGTGGGGTTATCCGACCCGTACTACAATTGGGCCTCCCTGACCTGTTCATCGATCACGGCGACCCCGCGAAGCTGCTGTCGCAATGCGGCCTCGACGGCGCGGGTATCGCGAAATCGATTCGCGAACGCTTTCTGAATCCGGCGGCCGATGTCGCCGGTCAGGCGAAGCGCGTCGCATAAGCTGGCGCCGCCCGCGGGCGGTGCCGGTGCGACTGGCGCGACCGGTCTTCATTGATGCGGAAAACATGGGCCTGCGGGCCCATGTTGCTTTTCCGGCTGCCGCATGACGCGGCGTGCGCGTCATCGAACGCGCGGCTTACAAGGATTGAACAAGATGAACCAGATGAATCCCGCCTTCGTGATGCCCGACGTGCAGAGCACGGTGGATACCCGCCAGATTCCGATTCAGCGCGTGGGCGTGAAGGCGGTCCGGCATCCGTTGACGGTGTGTACCGAAGGCGGCGACGTGCAGCCGACCGTCGGCGTCTGGAATCTCGACGTCCGCCTGCCGGCCGACCAGAAGGGTACGCACATGTCGCGCTTCGTCGCGCTGCTCGAAGAGAACCGCGCGCCGCTGACGGTCGAGCGTTTTCGCGCGATGCTCGCGTCGATGCTCGAGAAGCTGGAAGCCGAGGCGGGCCGCATCGAGGTCACGTTCCCGTACTTCGTGAACAAGACGGCGCCGGTGTCGGGTGTGCAGAGCCTGCTCGACTATGAAGTGACGCTCGCGGGCGAAAGCCGCAACGGCGACACGCGCCTGTTCCTCAAGGTGCTCGTGCCGGTGACGAGCCTGTGCCCGTGCTCGAAGAAGATCTCGCAATACGGCGCGCACAACCAGCGCTCGCACGTGACGATCGACGCGGAGCTCGCGGCTGACCTGCCGGTCGAGGCGCTGATCCGCATCGCGGAGGAAGAGGCATCGTGCGAGCTGTGGGGCCTGTTGAAGCGTCCGGACGAGAAGTTCGTCACCGAGCGCGCATACGAGAACCCGAAGTTCGTCGAGGATCTCGTGCGCGACGTCGCGCAGCGTCTCGACGCGGACGAGCGCGTGGTCGCGTATGTGCTCGAAGCCGAGAACTTCGAGTCGATCCACAATCACAGCGCGTATGCATTGATCGAACGCGACAAGCGGCAGGCTGCATAACGCTGCGTCGTTTTGCCGCGCCGATGAAAAAGGCCGCTCGTATGAGCGGCCTTTTCGTTTGTCGGTGTGGCGTTGTGTCGCGGGGCGTCGCTCAGCGTGCGAGCGACGCGAGATCCCAGCGCGGCTTCACCGTGAAGGCGTAGTCGGCATTCGCCTGCTCGGGCCAGCGGCCGAGCCGCAAGGCGCCCGCGAGCGCGATCATTGCGCCGTTGTCGGTGCAGAGCGCGAGGTCGGGGTAGTGCACGTCGAAACCGCGCTTGGTCGCGGCGGCCGACAGCGCGGCGCGCAACTGGCGGTTCGCGCCGACGCCGCCCGCGACCACGAGGCGCTTGAGCTTCGTCTTCTTCAGCGCGGCGAGCGACTTCGCGACGAGCACGTCGACGGCCGCGTCGACGAAGCCGCGCGCGAGGTCGGCCTTCGCGCGTTCGAGCGCTTCGCCCTCCAGCTTCGCCGCTTCGAATTTCTTCATCTGTGTGAGCACGGCCGTCTTCAGGCCGCTGAAGCTGAAGTCGAGATCGCCCGAATGCAGCATCGGGCGCGGCAGCACGACCGCACCCGGCGTGCCGGTTTCGGCGAGCTTCGAGACTTCCGGGCCGCCCGGGTAGCCGAGGCCGATCAGCTTGGCTGTCTTGTCGAATGCTTCGCCGGCCGCGTCGTCGAGCGTTTCGCCGAGCGTCTCGTACACGCCGACGTCGGTCACGCGCATCAGTTGCGTGTGGCCGCCGGACACCAGCAGTGCGACGAACGGGAACGGCGGCGGCTCGTCGACGAGCAGCGGCGACAGCAGGTGGCCTTCGAGGTGATGGATGCCGACGGTCGGCTTGTTCCAGGCAAGCGCGAGCGCATTCGCGATGCTCGCACCGACCAGCAGCGCGCCGGCGAGGCCGGGGCCCTGGGTGAACGCGATCGCGTCGATGTCGTCGCGGCGCGTGCCGCTTTGCGCCATCACTTCCTCGAGTAGCGGCAGCGCACGGCGGATGTGGTCGCGTGATGCGAGCTCGGGCACGACGCCGCCGTACTCGCGGTGCATCGCGATCTGCGAATGGAGCGCGTGCGCGAGCAGGCCGCGCTGCGTGTCGTAGAGCGCGAGGCCGGTTTCGTCACAGGAGCTTTCGATGCCGAGAACGAGCATGGGTGCGGGCAGGGCGCGCCGTATCGAGCGCGCCGCGGGAAGGTCAACGTAACCGGAAATTATAGCAGGCGGGGGGGCAGGTCGCCGCCGCAGGCAGCCCGGGCCGGAGGCCGGGCGGGTACAATCCGCGCCATGGAAACTTATGACATCGCCGTGATCGGCGCGGGCGCCGCCGGGATGATGAGCGCCGCGGTTGCCGGGCAGCTCGGCCGCCGCGTCGTGCTGATCGACCACGCGCCGCGGCTCGCCGAGAAGATCCGCATCTCGGGCGGCGGCCGCTGCAACTTCACGAATCTTTACGCAGGCCCCGACAACTATCTGTCGGCGAATCCTCATTTCGCGCGCTCGGCGCTGGCGCGCTATACGCCGCGCGACTTCCTCGGGCTGCTCAAGCGCCATCATGTGACCTGGCACGAAAAGCACAAGGGCCAGCTCTTTTGCGACCACGGCAGCGACGCGATCATCGACGTGCTGAAGCACGAGTGCGACGCGGGCGGCATCGCATGGCGCAGGCCCGTCGTCGTCGACGCGGTGCGCCACGCGCCGGCCGACGGCTTCGCGCTCGACACGCAGCAGGCGGGGACGATCGGCGCGCGTGCACTGATCATCGCGACCGGCGGCCTGTCGATTCCGAAAATCGGCGCGACCGACTTCGGTTACCGGCTCGCCAAGCAGTTCGGCCACAAGCTGATCGACACGCGGCCCGCGCTCGTGCCGCTGACGTTCGCGCAGCAGGACTGGGAGCCGTTCGCGGCGTTGTCCGGTGTATCGCTCGAAGTGCGCGTATCGACCGGCGACAAGAAGCGCGGCGGAGAATTCGTCGAGGACCTGTTGCTGACCCATCGTGGCCTGTCCGGGCCAGGGATCCTGCAGATTTCGAGTTACTGGCAGCCGGGCGACCCGATCCGCGTCGACCTGTTGCCGCAACGCGATACGGTGGCCGACCTGCTCGACGCGAAGCGCACGTCGAAGCGCCAGATCGGTTCGCTGCTCGCGGACTGGGTGCCGTCGCGCCTCGCGCATGCGTGGCTCGACACGCATCGCGTCGCGGCCGACGCGCGGCTCGCGGACCTGCCCGACAAGACACTGCGCCAGATCGGCGACGCGCTGTCCGGCTGGACGCTGACGCCGAATGGCACCGAGGGCTACAAGAAAGCCGAAGTGACGAAGGGCGGGGTCGATACGCGCGACCTGTCGTCGGCGACGATGATGAGCACGCGTGTGCCGGGGCTGTTCTTCGTCGGCGAGGCGGTGGACGTGACGGGCTGGCTCGGCGGCTACAACTTCCAGTGGGCGTGGGCGTCCGGCACGGCGGCCGGGCAGGCTGCCGCGGAGTATTCGCGTGGCGCCTGACATGCCGGGCCGACGCCGTTTTGGCGGGACCAGGCCCCGTGCCTTTGGGCAATCGCTCTGCTATACTCGGTAGTCTTTCCCTGCAAACCTTTATTCGTGTCGGATCATGACGATCATTCGCGTTAAAGAGAACGAGCCGTTCGAAGTTGCAATGCGTCGCTTCAAGCGCACGATCGAGAAGAACGGGCTGTTGACCGAACTTCGCGCGCGCGAGTTTTACGAGAAGCCGACCGCGGAGCGCAAGCGCAAGAAGGCGGCAGCGGTGAAGCGTCATTACAAGCGTATCCGCAGCCAGACGCTGCCGAAGAAGCTGTACTGAACGATTGGGCGCCGCGCGGTTCGCTGAGCGGCGCACCGGCGACTCCGTGCGATCGGGCGATCGCGGAAGATCGAGCATGATCGTGCGACCGATCAGGCGAGCCGCCGATGCCGGATTCGAGCAACCCGCTTGAGACACAGTCCCAAGCGGGTTTTTGTGTTGACGCCCGTATGGCGGGCGTCGGATTCACGTTTCCTTCCCGGGTGAAAGATGAGTTTGAAAGAGCAGATCAGCGAAGACATGAAGGCCGCGATGCGCGCGAAGGAAAGCGAGCGCCTGGCAACGATTCGCTTGCTGATGGCCGCGATCAAGCAGCGCGAAGTCGACGATCAGATCACCCTCGACGACGCGGGCATCACGGCCGTGATCGACAAGATGATCAAGCAGCGCAAGGATTCGATCAGCCAGTTCCAGGCCGCCGGCCGTGACGACCTCGTCGCGAAGGAGCAGGCGGAGCTGGTCGTGCTGAGCGGCTACATGCCCGAGCAGCTGTCGGAGGCCGAGGTGGCCGCCGAAGTCCAGGCCGCGGTCGCGCAGACGGGCGCCGCGGGCCCGCAGGACATGGGCAAGGTGATGGGCGTCCTGAAGGGCAAGCTCGCCGGCCGTGCCGACATGACGGCCATTTCCGCACTGGTCAAGGCCGCGCTCTCGAAGTAACACCCGTTTCCCCGGCGCGCGCGGTGCGTGCGCCGGGGTGTCGTATTGTCTTTTTTCGCTCGATCCCACGGTGATTCCGCATTCGTTCCTGCAGGATTTGCTGAACCGCGTCGATATCGTCGACGTGGTGGGCCGGTACGTGCAGCTCAAGAAGGGCGGCGCCAACTTCATGGGGCTGTGCCCGTTCCATAACGAGAAAAGCCCGTCGTTTACGGTCAGCCCGACCAAGCAGTTCTATCACTGCTTCGGCTGCGGCGCGCACGGCACGGCGATCGGCTTCCTGATGGAACACGCGGGTCTCACGTTCCCGGAAGCTGTGCAGGAGCTCGCGCAGTCGGTCGGCCTGACCGTGCCGCACGAGCCGTCGATGCGTGGCGGCGGCGGTGGGGGGGGCGGCGACTATCCGGCGCCGGTGTCGAAATCGGTTGCAACCGCGCTGTCCGATGCAATGACCGCCGCGTGCGACTACTACCGCAAGCAGTTGCGTGGCGCGACCGTCGCGATCCAGTACCTGAAAAACCGGGGCCTGACCGGCGAGATCGCCGCGCGCTTCGGGCTCGGCTATGCGCCGGACGGCTGGCAGAATCTCGAAGCTGCGTTCCCCGACTATCGCGACGAGTCGCTCGTCGAGTCGGGGCTCGTGATCGTCAGCGAGAAGACCGATGCGCAGGGCGTCGCGCGCCGCTACGACCGGTTCCGCGAGCGGATCATGTTCCCGATCCGCAATGTGAAGGGGCAGGTGATCGGCTTCGGCGGCCGCGTGCTCGGCAGCGGCGAGCCGAAGTACCTGAACTCGCCTGAAACCCCGTTGTTCAACAAAGGGAGCGAGTTGTACGGCCTGTTCGAGGCGCGGCTCGCGATTCGCGAGCGCAAGTACGTGCTGGTCGTCGAAGGCTACATGGACGTCGTCGCGCTCGCGCAGCTCGGGTTCCCGAACGCGGTCGCGACACTCGGCACAGCGTGTACGCCGATTCACGTGCAGAAGCTGCTGCGCCAGACCGATACGGTCATTTTCAGTTTCGACGGCGATTCGGCAGGACGGCGGGCGGCCCGGCGCGCGCTCGAGGCATGCCTGCCGCATGCCGGCGACAACCGTACGATCCGGTTCCTATTTTTGCCGGCCGAGCACGATCCGGACAGCTACGTGCGCGAATTCGGCGCGGAGGCGTTCTCCGAACAGGTTGAGCGCGCGATGCCGCTGTCGCAATTTCTGCTGAACGAAGCAATTGCCGGCAAGGCGCTCGATCAGCCGGAAGGCCGTGCGAAGGCGCTGTTCGATGCGAAGCCGATGTTGCAGGCGCTGCCCGCGAACGCGTTGCGCGCGCAGATCATGCACATGTTCGCCGACCGCCTCGATATCCCGTTCGAGGAGGTTGCGGGGCTGTCCGATGTCGATACGCGGATCGCGGCACCGCCGCGCCAGGCGCCTGCACGCAGCGAGCGGCGCCGCGTGACGGACAGCGAAAAGCGTGCGTTGCGCACGCTGGTGATGCATCCGCGCATCGCGTCGCAGCTCGACGATGAACAGCTTGCGACCCTGCGTGCGTTGCCGCGCATCGGCGAACTGTTCGCGGAGGTCGTCGATCATGCCCGCGCGCTGGGCGATGGCGCAGAATTCCGGCTGCTTTCCGATGTCCTGCGGACGTCCTCGAATGGAGCGACTTACGAGGAAATCTTCCGCGAAATTCTGGACTATGATGAAAACGTCCGCGATTTGCTGTTACAGAATCCGGAAGACGAGACGGTGCCCGAGCGGCAGCGTGAGCAGGAACGGATCGCGGGGGAGGAGTTGCAGGCCGCGGTGCTCAAGATGCGTTACGACGCTTGCTGCGACCGGCTTGACAGGCTGGCGCGGCAATCCACCTTCACACCCGAGGAATTGGCCGAATTGACGGAATTGAACCAGCAGCGAACCGACATGAAGCGTCGGCTCGGGCTGTAGGCGGCCGGGGAGCTTAGAGAGGGTTCCCCAGCGTGCTATAATATAAGGTTTCCAGCGGTTTGTTTTCTAAGCAGAGGCGAGAATCGCGATGGCAAAGACGACAGGCGGAAAGAAAGCAACAGGCAAGGGCTCGACGGAGCCGACCAAGAAGGTCACAGCGGCCAAGTCTGCTTCTTCCACCAGGACAACGTCTTCAGCCACGTCAGCCCCAGCAGGAAAAAAAACCGCGGCCGGCACTGCTCAGGCTGCGCCGGCGCCGGCAGCCAGAACACGGGCTGCCGCCAGACCCGACTCCGGGCCGGCCAAGCCGGCGGCGAAGCGGGCAAGTGCGAAAAGCGCAAGGGACACGACTGCCGCCGCGGACGAAACGGCAGTACGTACTACTCATGCACCCACGGTTCAACCGGCTGTCGTCCAGCAGCCGCGAGTCGATATAGCCGGTACGGCGAACTCCATGACCAAAAAGCTGAACGAAGTATCCGTCGAAGACGACGCAAATCAGAGCGACGAGCAGCCCGCAGCAGCAGCAGCGGCTGCACCGGGCAAATCCAAGGTGCGCGACCGTCGCGCCAAGGAAAAGGCGCTGCTGAAGGAAGCGTTCGCGACGAGCACGCCGGGTACGGCCGAGGAGCTCGAAGAGCGCCGCGTGAAGCTGCGCGCGCTGATCAAGCTCGGCAAGGAGCGCGGCTTCCTCACGTACGCCGAAATCAACGACCACCTGCCGGACAACTTCACCGAGACCGAAGCCCTCGAAGGCATCATCGGCACGTTCAACGACATGGGCGTGGCGGTCTACGAGCAGGCGCCGGACGCGGAAACGCTGCTCCTGAACGACAACGCGCCCGCCGCGTCGTCGGACGATGAAGTCGAAGAGGAAGCGGAAGTCGCGCTGTCCACCGTCGATTCGGAATTCGGCCGCACGACCGATCCGGTCCGGATGTACATGCGCGAAATGGGCACGGTCGAGCTGCTCACGCGTGAAGGCGAAATCGAGATCGCGAAGCGGATCGAGGACGGCCTGCGCCACATGGTGATGGCCATCTCCGCGTGCCCGACGACGATCGCCGACATCCTCGCGATGGCCGAACGCGTCGCGAACGAAGAGATTCGCGTCGACGAGCTCGTCGACGGCCTGCTCGATCCGAATGCTTCGGACTCCGCCGATACCGACGGCTTCTCCGCGAAGGAAGCGGAAGCCATCGAGAACGAGGACGAGGAAGCCGAAGAGGAAGAGGAAGAAGAGGAAGAGGAGGAAGATGACGGTGCCGCACAGGCATCGGCCAACGCCGCCCAGCTCGAAGCCCTCAAGCGTGCGTCGCTCGAGAAGTTCTCGCAGATCAGCGAGTGGTTCGACAAGATGCGCCGCGCGTTCGAAAAGGAAGGCTACAAGTCGAAGGCCTACCTGAAGGCGCAGGAAACGATCCAGACCGAACTGATGACGATCCGCTTCACCGCGCGTACCGTCGAACGCCTGTGCGACACGCTGCGTGCGCAGGTGGACGAAGTGCGCCAGGTCGAACGCCAGATCCTGCACATCGTCGTCGACAAGTGCGGCATGCCGCGTTCGGAATTCATCGCGCGCTTCCCGGGCAGCGAAACCGACCTCGACTGGGCCGAGAAGATCATGGCCGAAGGCCATTCGTACAGCGCGGTGCTGTCGCGTAACGTTCCGGCCATCCGCGAACAGCAGCAGCGCCTGCTCGACCTGCAGGCGCGTGTCGTGCTGCCGCTGAAGGACCTGAAGGAAACCAACCGCCAGATGGCGGCCGGCGAACTGAAGGCGCGCCAGGCGAAGCGTGAAATGACCGAGGCCAACCTGCGTCTCGTGATCTCGATCGCGAAGAAGTACACGAACCGCGGCCTGCAGTTCCTCGACCTGATCCAGGAAGGCAACATCGGCCTGATGAAGGCGGTGGACAAGTTCGAATACCGTCGCGGCTACAAGTTCTCGACCTATGCGACGTGGTGGATCCGCCAGGCCATCACGCGCTCGATCGCGGACCAGGCGCGCACGATCCGTATTCCGGTTCACATGATCGAGACGATCAACAAGATGAACCGCATCTCGCGGCAGATCCTGCAGGAAACCGGTCTCGAGCCGGATCCGGCAACGCTCGCCGAGAAGATGGAGATGCCGGAAGACAAGATCCGCAAGATCATGAAGATCGCGAAGGAGCCGATCTCGATGGAAACGCCGATCGGTGACGACGACGATTCCCATCTCGGCGACTTCATCGAGGACACCAACACGGTCGCGCCGGCGGATGCCGCGCTGCATGCGAGCATGCGCGACGTCGTGAAGGACGTGCTCGATTCGCTGACGCCGCGCGAGGCGAAGGTGCTGCGGATGCGCTTCGGTATCGAGATGAGCACCGATCACACGCTCGAGGAAGTCGGCAAGCAGTTCGACGTCACGCGTGAACGGATCCGTCAGATCGAGGCCAAGGCGCTGCGCAAGCTGCGTCACCCGAGCCGTTCCGACAAGCTGAAGTCGTTCCTCGAAGGGAACTGATTTCCAGCGTCTCTCCTGCGAACGCCGCCGGTATCCACGTGATGCCGGTGGCGTTTGTCTCCTTTGTTGTTACAATGCCGGCCCGGCTTCTTTGCCGGGGCAGCGTGTGACACGCTTCGATTCTTTTCAGGGCTTGTAGCTCAGCGGTTAGAGCAGTCGACTCATAATCGATTGGTCGCGGGTTCGAACCCCGCCGGGCCCACCAGATTTCATGCGCGCGCTCGCGCCGCATGCCGAAAACCCGCGATGGCTTCATGCATCGCGGGTTTTTCTTTGTATGGACGCGTGCCGCGATCAGGAAAGTACCGAGAGGGTGCCGCGCCGCTGTCAATCGAAGTATGCTGTAGCGCGGCCGTTCCACACGCGACACCAGGTACGGCCGAACGAAAACCAGGCAGCCCCGCGATCCATCCGGCGGCGAGAACAAACAGACTTCGGCCGGGAGCGGGACGGCAATCATGACCATGCTGCGTTCGTGGGGTGCGATTCTTTCGTTGCTGGCGCTCGTCGCATGCGCGAGCCTGCCGCCGCAGGCCGATCGCGCGCCGACGCACGCGTACACCGATACGGACAACACGCGGCTGGGCGTAGCGTTCCGGCAGCAAGCCAGCGCCCATCCCGGGCAGGACGCGTTTCACCTGCTGACCGATCCGGTCGACGCGCTGGATGCGCGTGTGTTGCTTGCCGATCGCGCGGATCGGTCGCTCGACCTTCAGTACTACATCTGGCACGACGACCTGACCGGGCACGAACTGGCCGATGCGATCATTCGCGCGGCGGATCGCGGCGTCCGCGTCCGTGCGCTGCTCGACGATCTCGGCACGAACGCGGACGATCGCAAGCTGCTCGAGATCAGTTCGCACCCGAACATCGAGATCCGGCTGTTCAATCCGGTCGCCACGCGGCGGTTCAAGAAGATCGGCACGGTGTTCGAGTTCGCGCGCGTCAACCGGCGCATGCACAACAAGGCGATGATCGCGGACAACCAGGCAGCGATCATCGGCGGCCGCAATATCGGCGACGAGTATTTCGGCGCATCGTCGATGCTGGAGTTCGGCGATCTCGATGTCGTCGTCCACGGCCCGGTGGTGAAGGACATCTCGACCGAATTCGACACGTTCTGGAATTCCCCGTACGCGTATCCGATCAGCGCGCTGGTCGGGCACGAGGCGGCACCGGGCGGGCTGGACCGCGAGCGCGAACGGTTGCGCGACTACCTGAGGGCCATGGAGGACAATCCGTACGTGCTCGAGGCCAGGCAGCGACTCGACCGGATCGTTCACGGGCAGGGCACGGAACTGTCGTGGGGCCGCGCAACGGTGCTGTACGACGATCCGTCGAAGATCGCGCACGCGCCGAAGGACAGCGACGGGCATTTGATGCCGCAATTGCGGGCGCTCGCGTTGCAGCCCGAACATGACCTGCTGATCGTGTCGCCGTATTTCGTGCCGGGCAAGGATGTCGTCGAGCGGCTGCGCGCGCTCACGGCGCGCGGCGTGCGCGTCACGGTGCTGACCAACTCGCTCGCGTCGACCGACGTGGCGGCCGTGCATGCGGGCTACCGGCATTACCGGAGCGATCTCGTGGCAGCCGGCGTGCGGCTTTACGAACGGCGGCCGTCGGGCGACAAGAGCATCTCGAAGCAGGTCATCATCGGATCGTCGCGTGCGTCGCTGCATGCGAAGACCTATGTGTTCGACCACAAGAGCATTTTCATCGGATCGATGAATCTCGATCCGCGTTCGCTGAACCTCAATACGGAGATCGGCGTTTACTGCGAGAGCCCGGCGATTGCGTCGCAGGTGGCGAACGATCTGGAAGCGCGGCTCGATCTAATCGCGTGGCGCGTCGAGCCGAGGACCGATGCGGCGGGCAAGGGGCAGCTCAAGTGGATTCAGACCGATTCGAACGGGAAGGTCACCGAGCTCGATCACGAACCGGAAGTGTCGGCCGGGCGGCGGATGGAAGTCTGGTTTCTCGGGCTGTTTCCGCTGGAGTCGCAACTGTAAGCGACGATGCCGCGTGTGACGCTCAGCCGCGCGTGCGGCCCTGCGCGTCGATGACCGCAGCGAGCTGCATCGTCGCGGTCTCGATCGTCGCATCGCTCAGCCCGGAGTATCCCAGCACGAAGCCGTTGTACGGCTGGCCGTCGCCGACCCGGTAGCTGCTCAGCGGCTGAAGCAGCAGGCCACGCGCGGCTGCGGCGCGGGCGACGTCGGTATCGCGCAGCGGGAGCGCGAGGTCCGCCGACAGATGCATGCCGCCCGGGCTTTCCCGAACGCTCAGCGCGGTGCCGAGGTGGCGGGCGAGTGCCGTTTCCAGGTTGTTCCGCCGCTCGGCATACAGCGTCCTCATCTTGCGCAGGTGCCGCGCAAAGAGGCCGGTGTCGATGAACTCGGCCATCGCGAGTTGATCGGCCGAGTGGCCGCGATGAACGAGTTCGCGCAGCGTCCGGGTGAAGCGTTCGACCAGAACCGGCGGAACCACCATGAAGCCGAGCCGAAGGGCGGGAAACATCGTCTTGCTGAAGGTGCCGAGATAGCAGACCGGTGCGTCGGCATGCAGGCCCTGGATCGCGGGCAGCGGCTCGCCGTCGTGGCGGAACTCGCTGTCGTAGTCGTCCTCGATGATCCACGCACCGCACGCACGTGCGTGCTCGACGAGCGCCGCTCGTCGCCGGGGGCTCATCAGCGCGCCGAGCGGGTATTGATGCGATGGCGTCGTATAGATCAGCCGGGGCGGCCGGGTGCGCCACTGTTCGTCGGTGGGCGCCATTCCTTCGCGGTCGACCTCGATCGGCACGATATCGAGGCCGGTCGAGCGGAATGCGGTACGGGCGCCGTTGTAGCAGGGGTTCTCGAGCCAGCCGGGTTCGCCGGGATTCGCCAGCATGCGCGCGCACAGTTCGAGGCTGCCTTGCGTGCCGTCGGTGATGAATACCTGGCCTGTTTCGCAGCGCACGCCTCGCGAGACGCGGATGTAGGCCGCCACGGCACGCCGCAATTCGGGCAGCCCTTCGACCGGACCGTATGCGAGCTGCGCGGGCTTGATGACTTTCCATGCGCGCTCGATGCAACGGCGCCATTGGGCAACGGGGAATTCATCGAGCGACGGAAGACCGGGAACGAACGGCAGCATGCGTTCGGGTTCGGGATCGGCGTTCTCCAGCCCGTGCACGCGCTCGGACAAGCGAACCGTGGCCGGCCCGCTCTCGAGCCCGGTGCTCGAACGGCCGCATCCGTCCCAGCGCGTGATCGTACCGTTGCGCGTGGCCGCCACGAAGCCTTCCTCGGCAAGTCGCTCGTACGCATAGACGGCCGAATTGCGCGCGATGCCCAATTCCGCCGCGAGCACGCGGGTCGACACGAGCCGTGTGCCGGACGGGATGTGCCCGTCCAGCAGCATGTTGCGCAGGCTCCGGTAGAGGGCTTCCTGCTGGCTGTGGCGCGTCGTGCCCTCCTGTCTGGAAAGCGATGAGAGGAGCAGCGCGAGATCCATGGGCTGGTTCCAGAATTTTTCGGTGAGCTGGTTCTTTTGAAGATTCGGCGCGCATCGTATCGTTCACGTTCTCGCGGTGCCGGCCGGTGCGCGGGGTCTTCCGGCGATCGTCCCCGATTGCGGCACGCGCGTATTTTGATCGATTTGAAGCGCGGCTGTCGATGGGCCGATCGACCGGTTTTTCAGGCTTGGAAGCTGCACGCGTTCAATTCGATTAAATTCGCAGTGCAAATATATTCCAGGCGGATCGTTGAGCCTCGCCGGAACGCGGGCCGCTCGATGTGCGCAAGGGCGCGCGAACAGGAAAACGAAACATGAAAGATCAGACCGTCATCTCTTCCACACCCCGCACCACCATTCGCCGCCTGCCGGAATTGGCGAATCGCGATCGCACGATGCTTCATCGCATCGTGGACGAAGCGTACGTCTGCCACATCGCGTTCGGTGCAGGTGAGAACACGCACTGCATCCCGACCGCGCACTGGAGACGGGGCGATGACCTCTATATTCACGGGTCCAACGGTAGCCGGATGATCAAGGCGCTGTCGGCGGGCGCGCCGGCCTCCGTCGCGATTACGTTGCTGGACGGGCTCGTGCTGGCCAGGTCGGCCTTCAACCATTCGATGAATTATCGATCCGCGGTGATCTACGGGCGGTTCGACGTCGTGGAGGGCCGTGACGACAAGCTGGCGGCGCTGGATGCGTTGATGGACAAGATCGCACCAGGTCGCAAGCATGACGCGCGGCCCGGCAACGAGAAGGAAATCAATGCGACCAGCGTGCTGCGGATTGCCCTTGCGGAAGCGGCGGTGAAAGTCAGCGATTCGCTGCCGTCCGACAAGGATGAAGATCTTGCGCTTGCTGTCTGGACGGGGATCCTGCCGCTGAAGACGACGCGCGGCGCACCGGTTCATGCCGACGGCAACATGCCGGTGCCGGACTACGTCCGGAACTGGGCCGAGTGAGTTGTGCGGCAAGGCCGTGCGGCTTCGTGGAAGACGGCGGGGTACGGCGTTTGAGTCGTGCTCGCGTCGCATGGCGGCACG
Organism: Burkholderia sp. 572; assembly: GCF_040545135.1. Taxonomy (NCBI): domain Bacteria; kingdom Pseudomonadati; phylum Pseudomonadota; class Betaproteobacteria; order Burkholderiales; family Burkholderiaceae; genus Burkholderia; species Burkholderia sp. 572. The sequence goes on from NZ_JBEPLH010000008.1 coordinate 180,606, forward strand.
ACGCGCGTTTCGTCGGCAGGCAGCGCGAATACCGCGCTGCCGTGACGGGGTGCGTTTCACTCGGTGCGATGCTCATGCTCGGGTAATGAACATGAAAGTTGCGCACGCAACTATTTAAAGGTCTGCTGGTGCGTCGTCGTGCCAGATGCTGCCCCGCGAGACTACGCAGAACGCAAAATAACCCGCGACGGCCTGGCAGCCCTCGCGGGTTATTTGAACGACCACATCCGGTTCCAGACGTGCGCTCAGGAGCGTACGCGGAACCGGGGCAGTCATCGGTCCATCAGCGTGCGAAATCCGGCGTGCTCTGGATGAACGCGTTCAGCTTCGAGATGTTCACGCTGCCGAAGCCCGTCGTCGCGTCCCAGCCGGCCTTCGCCTTGTAGCCGTAGGTGCCGCTGCCGTTGTTGCCGGACGTGACATCGTGCAGCAGCGCCGCGTTGCTCGGGAAGTACTTGTAGAGGCTCGACGCGGGGAACCCGAGCGCATTGTTGTTAGCGGACTGCAGCCGCGCCCAGATGCCCGTGAAGATCGGCGCGGCGAGGCTCGTGCCGCCTTCGTTGTTCAGGTAGCCCGAGCCCCACAGCGTATCGGACGTCTGGCCGTTCACGACGAGAATCGCGCCGGTGCGCAGGTCGGCATCGAAGCCGACGTCGGGCAGTGCGCGCTTGGTCGATCCCGTGAGGCTCGACGATTGCCACGACGGCGCGGCTTCGTACTTGCTGTACCCGCCGCCCGTCGACCACACGGTGCCCGGCTGCCAGCTCGGATCGTTCCAGACGATCTCGCTGTTGTACGCATTGGTCGACGTATTGGTGAACAGCGTCGTGCCGCCCACTGCGATCACGTACGGCGACGTTGCCGGCTCGCTCACCGTGTAGGTCGAGCGCGACGGCGTGCCACCTGCGCATTCGTATGCGCCGTGGTCGCCGGCGGATACCGAGAAGGTTTGCCCCTGCGCGATCGCCTGCTTGAAGATGGTGTCGTCGGTTGCCTGCGAGCCGGTGCTGTTCGCGGACGATTCGCACACGCCGAGCGACACGTTGATTACCTTCGCGACATTGTCGGTCACGGCCTTGTTGTACGCGGCGGTGATCGCCGTGAGCGTCATCGACGGTGCGACGTAGAACACGACCTGCTTCACGCTGCCGCCGGCCGCGCCGACGATCGACTGGCTGTCGAGGTTCCATTCGACGGTGCCGTCGGTGTCGGTGTACGAGCTGCCGGACGGCCCTGTCTTCACGATGCTGCTGCTGATCGTGCCGAGGCTGTTGTTTGCGGCGAACGTGTTGAGGTCGCTCACCGTCTGCGACAGGTCGCCTTCGGAGATGATGCCGACGGTGGTCTGCGAGGCCGTCGGCGTACCGTTGCCGCCGTAGATCGACGAGAACTCGGTCGGGTTGTGCGGCACCGCCGATGCGCCGGCCGGAATCGTCAGGTTGCTGGTGTTGCCTTGCGGCTTGCTGCCCGCGCCCGTGTGCATCAGTTCGACGTTCTGCAGGCCCAGCACCGCGCCCACGACGCCGCCGATCGCGTTCGGCACTTGCGCGGCGTCGGTATTCGCAAAGACGCTGCGGCCGTTGCGCGTGAAGCGCTTGAGCGTCGTGCGGAACGCGGACTTGATGGTCGCCGCGGTGCCGGACGCGGATACCAGCAGGCGGTTCGGTGCGACCACGATGTTCACGAAGCCTTCCTTGCGCAGGTGCGCGACGACCGAGGCGACCTGCTGGTCGGTCGGCGCATATTGCGCGGCGAACTGCGCCGGCGTGAGGAACTGCCGGTAGTGCGGCGAGCCGGGCGTATGCAGGTCGTGCAGGTATTGGTCGAGCTGTGCTTCGTTGCGCAGGTTCAGCCCGAGCACGATGTCCACCGATTCGCCGGGTGCCATCTCGATGGCTGCCGTGGCAGCGGCGGCCGTGCTTGCGGCAGGCGCGCCGGCCGTACCGGCTTCGTTCTGCTGCACGAGCGGCAGGAAGCCCTTGGTGCGCGTTTCCGTCCAGCCGGCCGCGGGCGCGGCGTGGACGGTCGCGATGCCGAACGATGCGGCTGCCGCGGCGGCGAAGGCGAGCTTGATGAAGCGATTGTGCTTTTGATTCTTGTCTGCAACCTGATTCATTTGAATTACCCCTCCGGTTGAACATCGAACGGCACGAACAACAACGGTCGACAGCGGCGCGGATCGTGCACCGCCGATTTCTGTCGCATGCGTGCGGATGGCGCGGACGCGACAGGGCCTTTCGCCCGATCCGGACAGGTGTTTTTTCCCGGGGGCGAAATTCTGTAAATGCGGTAGCGAGAGGGCTGCGTCGCGATACGGCGCAGTCGCGCGGACTGGGCGCGGGCGGGATTGCTAGAGCAACAGTTTCGTTGTCCTGCTCATTTGATTCGATCCTTCGGCCCGCTGCCGGATGGCAGTCGTCCAATGAAATGCATCGGGATGTTGCATGGCCGGCGCGCGAACGATACGGCCGGCGGCTGGCACTTCGGTGCGGCGGAAGCGAAAAAAACGTGGAGCGGAAGCGATTGCGCAGTGAGCAATTTGTCAGATTGCTTGCATCGGACGGTATCAAGAACGAAAGCGGGGTGTCAAACTTTTTTTGGTTATATGAAACAAATTTAAAGCGAATAAATGCAATGTTTTTGAAAATATTGGCAGTAATTTGTAATATTCGACGCCGACGAAGAAAGTAATGCTGAATGCGGTTCGCCGATCGTTTCCGGTTCGATGCGTAATTGGCGCGACTGCTCGATCGTGTTCGAGGCGCAACTCGAATCGCCGGTGCGAGATATCGAAGCCGATCTCGGCCGTGAATGGGTCGCGCCTTTCTTCGACCGGTACGGAGTCGGGCAGCCCGATCCGGGCCGGATCGCTTTCTACCGGCTGCTCGACGAGTTTTTCTGATTTATCGGGTGGTCACGGGCGGCGCGCGAAACGTTTTTCTGTCCCGCGCATCGCTGTTGTCGCTGCGTTGCAGCCGCGACAAACCCGGCCGTACGGCACCGCTCGACTCACCGTCAACCCGCGCCCGCCTGCCACCCGAGCCCGAGGCTCTTCTGCACCGACACGTAGTCCTTGATCAGTTCGGCCTGCCCGGCGATTACGTTCTGCTGCGCGGAAAGTGCTTCGCGTTGCGTATCGAGCAGGTCGATCATCGATGCGACGCCCGCGCGATAGCGTTCATCCATCAGCGATCGCGAATGCACGGCGGAGGTTTGAACCTTGGTGAGCGCAACGACGTGCTCGCGCTGGTGTCCGTAGCGCTGCAATGCCGTGTTGGCATCCTGCAACGCACCGAGCACCGCCTTCTGATAGTTCGCTTCCGCTTCGTCGCGCGATGCTTCGGCCGCGCGCACCGCGCCACGCGTGCGCCCGAAGTCGAGAATGTTCCATTGCAGATACGGCGCGCCGACCCACGTGAAGTTCTGCTTGCGGAGCAGGTGGCCCGGGTCCGCCGCGCTGAAGCCGAGATCGCCGAGCAGCGTCACCTTCGGGAAGTAATCGGCGACATGCTCGCCGATCTGCGCATTGCTCGATGCGAGCCGGCGCTCGGCCGCGCGAATGTCGGGGCGCTGTTTCAGCAGCGTGGCCGGATCGCCGATCGCGACGCTGCCGGGCAGCGTCGGCAGCGGCGCGGCCGGTGTCGTCAGCGCCGCGTCGAGCGCACCCGGCGCGCGCCCCGTCAGGATCGCGAGCCGGTCGAGCGATTCCGTCACCTGCGCGTCGAGCGGGATCAGCGAGGCTCGCGTGTTCTCGACCTGTGTCGTCAGGCGTTCGATGTCGGCATCGGCCGCGACGCCGCGCGCGCGGCGCTGCTGCGTGAGTTCAAGCATCTTCTGCTGCAACTCGGCGGTGCGTCGCGACAGCGCAAGCCGCTGCTGCTGGTCGCGGAGGTCGACGTACGCGTTCGCGACTTCTGCCGCGATCGACACCTGCGTGTCGGCGAGATCGGCGTCGACTGCTTCCGCTTGAGCGGACGCGGCTTCGACCGCCCGGCGCGTGCCGCCGAACAGGTCGATTTCCCAGGTTGCGTCGAAGCCTGCCGAATAGAGCTGCAGCGGACCCGAGCCGCCCAGCGACGGCGATGCACCGCCCGACTGGTTCGAGCCGTTCGACGGCAGCAGCGAACCGAGCGCGCTGACGTCCGGCTCGCGCATGCGGACGGCGGCGACGGTGGCGGACGATTTCGGCAACTGCGCCGCGCGCTGTTGCGAGAGCTGCGCGCGCGATGCGCGCAAGCGTGCCTGCGCAGCGTGCAGATCGGGGTTGTACGCGAGCGCCGCAGTGATCAGGTCGTCGAGCTGGCGATCGTCGAGCGCGTGCCACCACGCGCTTGGCGCGGGTGCGGCGGTGTCGACACCGGAGGCCGGCGCGCGCACGAAGACCGGCGCATCCGGTGCGGCGGGCGCGCCGCGGTAGTCGGGGCCGACCGTGCAGCCGGCGAGCAGGCACGCGGCCGCACACAGCGTGAGCACGGGGCGGCGGGGCAGGGAGAAGGGTTTCATCGCGTAAGACGGTTCAGTGGCCGGACGACATCGGCTGCGGCCCGCGCGGCGTTCTCAGCAGCAGCGCGAGCGGCACGCAGGCGAGCAGTGCAAGGCCCAGCAGATAGAAGGTTTCGGAATAGGTCATCACGACGGCCTGGACCTGGATCTGCTGCGCCAGCTGTCCGAGCGCGCGCATGTTCGAATACGCGAGATCGCCGGTGTGTGCGAACCAGTTGGCCGCGTAGGCCGACAGCCGGTCCTGCCCGATCAGCGAGTTCGCCGTCACCGATTCGCGCAGCGCGGCCGTGTGGAAGGTCGTGCGCCGGTCGATCACGGTGCCGATGATCGCGAGCCCGATCGAGCCGCCGAGGTTGCGTGCCATGTTGTAGAGCCCGGCTGCATCGCCGGAGTCTTCGCGTGCGACGGCCGCCATCGATGCCTGGTTGAGCGGCATCATCGCGAGCATCTGCGCGACGCCGCGAATCAGTTGCGACCAGACGAAGTCGTGGCCGACGCTCTGCGCGGTCAGGCTGATGTCGAGCATGCAGCTCAGGCAGAACAGCAGCAGCCCGGAGATCACGAGGATGCGGAAATCGACCTTGCCGAGCAGGCGCGGCAGGATCGGCATCACGAGAAAGGCCGGCAGCCCCGACAGCAGCATGATTGCGCCCGCCTGTTCCGCGTTGTAGCCGGCGACGATCGCGAGGAACTGCGGCAGCAGGTAGGACACGCCGTACAGGCCGGCACCGACCGCGGACACGATCACGATCACGCTTGCGTAGCGCGGATTGCGCATCAGCGACAGCCGCACGATCGGCCGCTTCGCGAAGCGTTGCGACAGCGCGATCAGGATCATCCCGGCGAGCGACACCAGGCTCAATGCGACGATCATCTGCGATTCGAACCAGCGTTCGCGCTGGCCTTCCTCGAGCACGACGGTGAGCGAGCTCAGCCCGATCGCGAGGCCGGCGATCCCGAGCCAGTCCGCGTTGAAGAACGTGCTCCATTGCGGACGATCGGACGGCAGCCCGAACCATAGCAGCCCCATCAACAGCAGGCACACCGGCAGGTTCAGGAAAAAGCACCAGCTCCAGTTCACGTTTTCCGCGAGCCAGCCGCCGAGCACCGGGCCGAACAGCGGCCCGAGCAGCACGATCAGGCCGAACAGCGTCATGCCGACCGGCAACTGCGACAGCGGCAGCCGCGTGCGGATGATGGTCTGCGCGGTCGGGATCAGCGCGCCACCGGTGAAGCCCTGGCCGATCCGGCCGGCGATCATCATCGGCAGCGAATGCGACCAGCCGCACATCATCGAGAACGCGATGAACAGCGCGGAGTTCGTCAGCAGGAAATTGCGCAGCCCGAACACGCGCGTGAGCCACGCGGCGAGTGGGATCATCACAATCTCCGACATCAGGTAGCCGGTCGAGATCCACGTGCCTTCGGTGCCGGTTGCGCCGATTTCACCCTGGATCTGCGGCAACGCGGAATTCGTGATCGAGATGTCGAGCGTCGCCATCAGCGCGCCGAGCGCGCCGGCCGCGACCGCGATCCAGTCGGTCACGCTCGCGCGGCCTTCGTGCGGCGGCACGGGCATCGTGGCGGACGGTTCAGCCATGATGCGTCTCGTCGCGGGCCGAGCGCGTATCGACGTCGACCGTCACCGACAGCCCCGGCAGCAGCATGCGCTGCGCGCGGGCGTTCGCGGCGAGGCGGATGCGTACCGGCACGCGCTGGACGATCTTCGTGAAGTTGCCGGTCGCATTCTCGGGCGGCAGGAGGGCGAACTGCGCGCCGGTGCCGGGTGCGAAGCTGTCGACGACGCCGGACAGCGCACCGTCCGGCAAGGCGTCGACATGCAGTTCGACCGGCTGGCCGATACGCATGTTGCCGATCTGCGTTTCCTTGAAGTTCGCGACGAGGTAGATCGAATCGACGGGCACCACGGTCAGCAGGCGCGTGCCGGGCTGCACGTATTGACCGACGCGCACCGTGCGATCGCCGACGCGGCCGGCGAGGGTGCTGCGCACGATCGTGTTGTCGAGGTCGAGCTGCGCCTGTGCGGCACTGGCCTGCGCGGCTTCGAGCTGCGCGCGTGCCTGCTGGAGCTGGGCGGTGAACGACGCGATCTGCGTGCGTGCGGCCGCGATCGACGCATTGTTCGCGGCGAGCGTCGCGACCGCCTGATCGCGCGTGCTCTTCAGGTCTGCCACGCGTTCGTGCGTCTCCGCACCGGTCGCCGCGAGCGGCGCATAACGCGCGTATTCGTCGCCGGCGTGCTGCGCATTGATCCGCGACACCTTCGCCTGCGCGTCGGCCTGTTCGAGATTCGCACGCTGCTGGCTGATGTCGGCCTCGGCGCGTGCGATATCCGCGCGGCGTGCATCGACGGTCGCAAGCGATTGCGCGAGCGCAACCTGGTACTGGCGGACGTCGAGTCGCACGAGCGGATCGCCGGCCTTCACGGCCTGGTTGTCGCGGACATACACATCGGTCACGTAGCCGGCGACCTTCGGCGCGGCAGTCATGCTGTCCGCCTGCAGGTACGCGTCGTTGGTACTTTCGATGAAACGGCCGACCGTCCACCAGCGGCCGAGCCAGACGGTGCCGCCGATCGCCGCGAGCACGGCGACGACGAGCAGGATGCGCCGTTTCGATCCGTTGCCGGATTTGCTTCCGTTTCGCGGTGTTGTTCCGTTTTCCTGACGATCTGCTTGCTGTGGCGGGTCTTGCGGCGTCGACATTCCGGTGTCCAATTTATTCCAAGTGGAAGAATTATTCCAGTTGATAAAATTGTGTCAAGTAGAATATCGATCGATCGAATGACGGGGAAGGCATGAACGAAGCGAAGAAGCTGCGCCGGACGTCGGCGGGCGGCTACGCCCGCGGCGACGAAACGCGCCAGCGGATCATCGAGGCGGCGATCGAACTGTTCGGCGAGCGCGGGTTCGCGGGTGCATCGACACGCGAGATCGCCGCGATGGCCGGCGTGAACGCGCCGGCGCTCCAGTACTACTTCGAGAACAAGGAGGGCGTGTACCGCGCGTGCGTCGAGGCGATCGCGGAGAATGGCAGGGAAGTGTTCGCACCGTCGGTCGGCCATGCGAGGGCGATGCTCGATGCGGACGCGGACGTCGACGTGCTGATCGACGCGTTCATCGGGCTGCTGCGCGCGCTGTCGGACCGGATGTTCACCGCGCCGAAGACGATGAACCAGCGGATGTTCTTTGCACGCGAGCAAGGCGGCCAGGAGCCGGCGAGCGCGAGCGAGATCCTGATGAAGCGCATGCGCAAGCCGCTCAACGACGTGAGCGCCGAACTGATCGGCCGTATCTCGGGCCGGCCGGCCAACGATCCCGTCACCCGATTGCGCGCGCTGAGCCTGTTCGGGCAGATCACGGTGTTCCACATCGCGCAGCGTTCGGCGCTGCAGTTGCTCGAATGGGAGGCGTTCGAGGGCGAGCGTGCGGCATTGCTGGTCGACACGATCGCCGACCAGACACGCCTGCTGCTCGAGCAATGGCATGCGCAGCGCGACGTATCGGCTGCCGATCCGGAAGCCGGCGTGAAGCGCGGGCAGGGCGCGGCGGCGAAACGTGCGGTTAAGGCGAAGGCGGGGGCATCGGCGCCCGCCGCGAAAAGCACGCGGCGCGTGAACAAGCCCGCCGCGCGTTGAGCGCGGCGCGGCATCGCCCCCGGCTGGTCAACCCGGCTTGCGCTCCGGTTCGGCGGCATGGCCGTTGCCGCTGTTGTCACCGTCGCTGCCATTGCCGCCGTTTTCGCCTTCGACGACAGGCCGCGATCCGTCCGCATAGGCGACGACGCTGCGCTGCGGATTGGCGATCCGGATGCCGCGTTCGCGGAACGTCTCCGCGATCCGCCGGTTGAATTCACGCTGCACGCTCCAGCGCGTCGCGTCCGTGCATTGCATCTGCCCGGCCAGCGCGAGTGCCGCGCCGTCGACCTGGTCGATCCCCCAGTAGCTGAAGTCCGACAGGATGCCGTCGCGGTATTTCGGATCGTCGCGCAACGCCGCGCCGATCTCCTTCAGCGTCGCGATCGCGCGATCGATATCCTCGCCGTAGGCAATACTGATCTTGACGGCGGCGTTGCCGAGCCCGCGGTTCGTGTTGTTGACGGTCGTCACGGAGCTGAACGGGATCGTGTACAGCGACCCGTCGCCTGCGCGCAGTCGCACGGTGCGGATCGACAGGTACTCGACCGTACCCGACACGCCGGCGAGCGTGACCCAGTCGCCGACCTGCATCGCGTTTTCCATCAGCAGGAAGATCCCGGTGATGAAATCCTGCACGAGCTTCTGCGAGCCGAAGCCGAGCGCGACACCGAAGATGCTCGCGCCGGCAAGCAGCGGGCCGACGTTCACGCCGAGCTGGCTGAGGCCCGTCAGCACGACGACGAGCGCGATCATCACGAACAGCAGCGAGCGCAACATCGGCAGCAGCGTGCGCAGTCGCGCCGCGCGCACGAGATTGCCTTCGCGCGTCCACCGCTGCAGGCGGCGCTCGATCGCGATGTTCGCGGCTTCCCACACGAGGAGCGCGACGATGGCCGCGATCGCGATCGTCACCAGCGCCGACGCGAGCCGGTGGCCGATGGTGCCGGTTTCGAACGCGCGGAAGATCGGCACCCCCCAGATCTGCAGCAGCAACACGACGGTCACGATGCCGATCGCGCCCGACACGATCTGGCGCAGCAGCGGGTAGTAGCGGTACGCGTGCAGGTGGACGAGCGTGCGGTCTTCGTCGCGGCCCTGGAACAGCCGCGCGAGCGCGCCGAACACGACGATCGAGACCATCCGCATGCCGATCATCACGGCGATCGAGCGGCCGCCGAGCGTGATCAGCACGCGATAGCCGTTGTGGACGTCGAGCGCCCAGACGAACCACAGCGCCATCACGATGAATACCGACACGGGGGCCCATGCGTCCGCGAGCGCATTCGCGACCATCTCGAAGGACGCACGGTCGTCGCCGGCCGCGCGGATCCGCGCGGCGACCGGCTGGCGGCTCCGCAGGATCAGCGCCGATACCATCAGGTGCCCGACGAGCGCGACGGCTTTCAGCAGGGCGACATGACCGGCCTCGCTGAGCCCGAAGCTCGCGGCGATCTCGACAGCGGCCGTGCAGGCGCCGACCACGATCACGATCCGCGCGATCGAACGTTGCGCGAAATCGGCCCACGCATCGCTGATGTGCAGCAACCGCAATTGCCGCGCATCGGGCTGGAAGAACAGCCGGCTGACGATCGTGACGAGCCGGCAGATCACGTAGATGTCGATCAGCGCTTCGAGCGCGGATTCGATCGGGGTGCCCGTCTCTCCGATCGCGGACATCGTCAGGCTCGCGACACCGACGAACACGAGCAGCGGCACGGCCCGCAACGCGAGGCTGACGAGCGCGCGCGGCATCCGGTGCAGCAGCGTGGTGTGGCGGCGTGCGTGGCCTCGGCCTTGTGACGATGCGGGGGCGGTGTCAGGGGCATCGGCGGAATCGGCGGAGTCGGGTTTGGCGAGGGTGTCCGGCGGCGCGTCGTCGTCATCGGGCGAGGTGGAGGCCGGCGCGGTGCGGGGCGACGTGTCGGCACGCCGTGCGGCCACTGCGGCCAGCGCGCGTCGCAACAACCGCTTTGCCAACCATTCGACGAAGAGCGCGGGCACGAGCACGGCGACGATGATCCAGAACGCGTGCGCGAGATCCGCGCGCTCGTCGGCTCGCACCAGCCTGTCGTGCCACCAGCTTCCGACCGAGCCGACATCGAGCAGCGAGTGCAGCGACTCCTTCAGCGCGCCGCCGATTTCGGTGGCCCAGCGCGATCCCTGCCGGACGAGCATCGACGCGAGCCCGTTCGACGTGAGCGCGCCCGGGGCCGCGGCCGCCGAAGCGCCGCTGGCCGCCGCCGCATCGCTGGCTACGACCGCGGGTGCGCTCAGCGCGCCGACGGCCGCGATCGCACGCAGCGTCGTTTCGACCTGCGCGCGATCGCGGGGATTTTCGAGCACGTTGAGCGCCTGCTGAGCCTGTTGCGGCGTCAGCGCGGGCGCGGTGCCGGAAGCGGCCGACGCGGCGTCCGGGGCGGGAGCGGCCGCGTGAGCGGCCGTGACGACGGTGGCAAGCAGCCAGCCGAGGAGGATATGTCGCATGGAGTGGGCATGCGGGCGCGCATCGGCGCGCGGCCCGCCGGGCTGAACGATGGACGGGAAGTTAACATGATCGCGCCCGGAACCGAATAGTTCCGTCGACGATCATTCGAATCGGGCATGCACGACGCGGCGCGGCCGTTTGCGGCGCGTTTCCGCGGTTGTGGCTGACGCAGGGAGGGTGAGGCGACTCGATTGCCGGCGTGTAAGGCTCGCGTAATGCCCGCTTGCGGGCAACGGCGAGCGCCGCACGCATCGCGCCGAATTCATCCGGAATCCTGCCAAATCACGCTTCCCCGTCGTGAAAAACCGGCAGGACGTGTTCCGCGATTTCTTCGATGACGTCGCGCACGGGCCGGTCCGAGCCCGGATTCAGCGTGACGTGATGCGTGCCTGCCGCGCGCATGTTCCGCAGGATGTCGATCAATGCGCGGCGTCCGGTTGCATAGCCGAGCGGCAATGCGGTGGCCGGCGCATCGGGATCCGCGACGAGGTCGAGTCGCATCGACACGCCGAACGCGCGAAAGGCCGGCGACGCGAGCCTTTCAACCGCCGCGCGCCACATCGAATACCGTGCGCGCTGCGTGTCCGGATCGCGGTGGTACGTCATCCAGCCGATCGAGTGACGCGCGATCCAGTCGACGCTTTGCCCGCCCGAGCCGACCGCCAGCATCGGCACCGCGTCGGCGCCGCGAGGCAGCAGCGTGAAGTCGGGCGCATCGGGCGGCGCTTCGTCGGGCAGCACGCGCGATGGCACGCCGAGCGCCGCCGCGACGACGTCCCAGTGCGCGCGGTACCGGTCGCGGCGCGTTTCCGCGTCGACGCCGAACGCCGCATATTCGGGCGGCCGGTCGCCGGAGCCGAGCCCGAGGATGAAGCGTCCGCCCGACAGCGTCGCGACCGACAGCGCGCCTTTCGCGATATGCAGCGGATGACGCAGCGGCAGCACGATCGCGCCGCTGGCGAGTGCAATCCGGCGCGTGCGTGACGCCAGTGCGCCGAGCAGGACCCACGGGTCGAGGTGGCCGACCGGGTCGGGATAGTCGGCGCTGTTCAGCGGCACGTCGCGAATCCACAGCGCGCGAAAGCCGAGCGTGTCGGCCAGCGCCGCGAGTTCGAGTTGCTCGTCGAAGTCGGCAACGACATGGCCGGTGCGAAGCAGCGGCAACGTGAGGCCGATCGACAGCTGCCCGGCCGAAAAGATGCGATGCGCGACGTCGGGACGGGCAGGGGCGGGCGTGGTCATGTCGGGTCCTTGGAGGCGGGGCAAAGCGGGCGCGCGACGTTGCGTGTCCGAATGCTAGCGTGTTTGCGCGCCGGCTGCGCGGCGCGGCGCGGCACGGCATGCACAGCGCCCGATCGGGCGTGACCGGTGACGTCGAGGTAACGGGAGCCATGCGGGCAGCGGGCCGGGCATAATCGGTGCTTTCGATCATTGAGAACGGCGAATCCGGATGAATGCGCTTCAACACGCGGTGATCGGTCTGGCGGCGAGCGCGATGCTTTTCACGGTTGCGTCCGACGCGCGCGCGGACGATGCGCAGCGCACCGCTATCTGCAAGACCGCCGAGGAAACGGGCTACACGGCCGACATCCGCAATTGCCTGCGGCTGAAATACGACGAGGCCGACCGACGGTTGAATGCCGTCTACAAGACGAAGATGGCGAGCCTGGATGCGCAGGGCAAGGCGAGGTTGCGCGACGACGAGCGCCGCTGGCTCAAGGCGCGGGATGCTGCCTGCGCCGAATCGCGGCAGCCCGATGCAGGCGGTACGCTCGGGCTCGTGGAGGTTGACAGTTGCTTCGTCGGCGAAACCGAACGCCGCGTGAAGGTCATCGAGGCCTTTCGTTGAGGTGTCGCGCAGGCCCCGGCGCTATGCCACGCGCAGCGTCGTGCCGCGCAGCGTGAGGCCGAGGCGCGCCGCCACGCGTTGTGACGCGCGGTTGTCGCTGTCGGTGCTGTAGAACAGCGTGCGGGTTCGAAGCGACGGCAGCCGCGACCACGCGGCGGTCACGGCTGCCGCGAGGCCGCGCCCCCGGAATGCAGGGGCCGTCGCGAGACCGAGTTCGGCACCGACTTCGGATAGCCGCGCGGCGAATGCGACCGAGGCGACTTCTCCGTCGACGACGGCCGCGCACCACGGCGCCCACAGATCGGCGGCGCCTTGAAACCCCATCGAGAACAAACCTTCGGACATCGCGCGCGTCGACAACGCGTGCAGCAGATGCCGGCCCGCGTCGCTGTCGCCGTCGATCAGTTCGACGTGTGCGTCGGTGTCGAAACCGAGTGCGTGCGGCAGCGCGTAGACGAGACCGATGTTCCAGTGCGGAACGGGGGCGAGCAGCGACAGATAGCGTTCGAGATGCGCGGGCTGCGTGAAGTCCGCCGACGGCGTTTCGCTGTCGGCCAGGCGCGCCAGTTCTTCTGCGACAGGAAAGGGCACGTCGGCGCGTACGCCCGCCAGGTTGCGTTCCGCGCCTCTGCCGAGCCACAAGCGGGGCCCGGGCGAGCAGTCGGGATCGTTCTCGCGTTCGATCCGGCGATCCGGATGCAGCCGGAACAGCGTCCGGTAGTCGATATCCAGCCAGTCGTGTGTGTCAGGCATAGGTCGGGCAGGTGGCTCCCGTCAGGTGGCGGCGGGTTGCGCGAAGCGGGCCGGGGCGGGCCCGCGCGTCCGTTCGTGCGTATGCGGCACTGTGGGGCGATTGTAAGCCGGTCGGCAATCGCGCGCGGATGCAACGACGCGGCATCGGCGCGGACCGTGCCGGCGCGGCATGACGACATCGCGGCATGCCCGGCCGACGGTCGCCGATCCGGTACGCGTTTCAGTTTCGAAACGTTCGCGCTGCTTGCCGGTGCGCGATTCGCCGCGATGGCCCCGCTTCGGCCCGCGCGGCCTTGCGGCATGAAGCATGGTGCGCTCCTTGCATATCTGTACGTGCCGTGAGCGCGGTCGCGGACGCAGTCGGTCCGGCGATCGCTTCAGTGGGTCGGACGTATCGGAGACGGGGACAAGAGAATGAAAACAGACCGAATCGCAACATGCCGTGTTGCAAACATGAATCGCCGACCTGCCTGGGTATTCGCTTCGCCGTTGATCGAGGCGACGTGAGCGCGCGGCTTTCCGTTCCATCCGAGCAATCGGGTTTGTTCTGAACGACGACGTGCAGGTGTGACGCACGAGGCCGACTGGTGCCGGTCGGCCGTCGGGGACGAACTTCGAATATCCGTGGATGGCCCGGCCCGGAACCCGGATCGTCATGCTGGCGCGCGCAACGCGAGTCGTCGCGCGGCGCAGGTGTTCGTGCGCCGCGTATCGCGTCGGCGCGACGGGCCCGAACCGGAACGCACCGGGTCGCACCGGAAAGCCGGCAGTGCATCGATGTGTCCGGCACCGCGGAATACATGCAGTCCAGGGGAAGCGTTCGCCGGCCGCAGCATGGCGGGCGCCGCGAAATTGTGCTGTCAGTTGATCCACTACCCCGATGGATCAATTGTTGAAGCGCCCATCGCCGAGTGGCGGATGGGCGTCTTTTTTTGTGCGCCGGTTTGCGACGCGGGCCATCGGCCCGATCGCGCGGCGTTCTGTATCATGTGCTGGCGTGCCTGGCTGCCCGTGCGGGCGCACGGCTTGCCGGCGCACCCGATCACGCGTTGCCAACATGAACGACACAGCCCTGCACGACCCCTCAACCGCCGGCATCGATCCGGCCGCACTCGATGCGCTGCAGACGTTCGTCGAACGTCATCCGCGCCTGCTGGTACTGACCGGCGCGGGCATCAGCACCGACTCCGGCATTCCCGGCTATCGCGACCGCAACGGCCAGTGGATGCGCTCGCCGCCGATTCAGCTCCATGAATTCCTCGGCTCCGATGCCGCGCGGCGGCGTTACTGGGCGCGCAGCATGATCGGCTGGCCCGTCGTCGGCCGCGCCCAGCCGAACGGGTCGCACGTCGCGCTCGCGCGGCTCGGCAGCGCCGGGCGGATCGAGCGTCTCGTCACGCAGAACGTCGACGGTTTGCACCAGCGCGCGGGCAGCGGCGACGTGATCGAGCTGCACGGCGGCATCGACGGCGTCACGTGTCTCGACTGCGGCGCGCATCATGCGCGCGCGACGATCCAGGTCATGCTCGAGGCCGACAATCCCGAGCTGCTGGGCGCGCAGGCCGAGCCTGCCGCGGACGGCGACGCGCATCTCGAATGGGCGGCGCTCGACACGTTCCGCATCCCGGCGTGCCCCGCGTGCGGCGGGCTGCTGAAGCCGGCAGTCGTGTTCTTCGGCGAAAACGTGCCGCGCGAGCGCGTGGCGCTCGCGTCGCAGGCGCTCGATGCGGCCGATGCGCTGCTCGTCGTCGGCTCGTCGCTGATGGTGTATTCCGGCTACCGCTTCTGCGTGTGGGCGCAGGCGCAGCACAAGCCGGTCGCCGCGCTCAATCTCGGCCATACGCGCGCCGATCCGATCCTGACGCTGAAGGTCGAGGCGCGCTGCGCACCCGCGCTCGACGCGCTCACCGCGCGGCTGGGCCTCGCGGGCCACGCACCGGAGCACGCATCGTGACCGATCCGACCGCTTCGCCCGATCCGTCCGCGCGGCTGTCGGCGCCGGCAGCCGAACGCAATCGCGGGCCGATCCTCGACGTCTTGCGCCGCGTGTTGCCGGCGAGCGGCCGCGTGCTCGAAATCGCGAGCGGCACGGGCCAGCACGTCGTCCATTTCGCACAGGCGTTGCCGGGCCTGCACTGGCAACCGAGCGATCCCGATGCGCAGGCGCGCCGCTCGATCGCCGCGTGGGTTGCCCATGCGGGCCTCGCGAACGTTGCCGGGCCGCTGGCGTTCGACGTGCGCGACGCGTCGTGGCCGGTCGACGCGCTCGACGCGATCGTCTGCATCAACATGATCCATATCTCGCCCTGGGCCTGCACCGACGCGCTGTTCGCGGGCGCGTCGCGCCTGCTGCGGCCGGGCGGCGTGCTGTTCCTGTACGGGCCATATCGCCGCGAGGGCCGGCACACGGCGCCGTCGAACGAGGCATTCGACCTGCAATTGCGCAGCCGCGACCCGTCGTGGGGCGTGCGCGATCTCGAAACCGTCGTCGCGCTCGGCCTCGATCGCGGGCTCGATTGCATCGAGGTGGTCGAGATGCCGGCGAACAACCTGAGCGTCGTGTTCCGGCGGCTGCCGCACGCGGAGCAGTGACACGCAAGCGCGCATCGCCGCCGGGTTTCCACTATCCTTTCGCCTGTGCGCGCGACCCGGTTCGGGTCGCGCCCCGTTTTTTCCGGAGAATTGACTAATGGGCAAACAAGCAATCGGTGTGATCGGGCTCGCGGTGATGGGCCGCAATCTCGCACTCAATATCGAGAGCCGCGGTTACGCGGTGTCTGTGTACAACCGCAGCCGCGAGAAAACCGACGAACTGATCGCCGAATTCCCCGGCCGCAACCTGGTGCCGACCTATACGCTCGAGGAATTCGTCGCGTCGCTCGAAACGCCGCGCCGGATCCTGATGATGGTGAAGGCCGGCGAAGCGACCGATGCGACGATCGCATCGCTCAAGCCGCTGCTCGAGAAGGGCGATGTGCTGATCGACGGCGGCAACACGCATTTCACCGACACGATCCGCCGTAATCAGGAGCTCGCGCAATCGGGCCTGCACTTCATCGGCACCGGCGTGTCGGGCGGCGAAGAGGGCGCGCTGCGCGGCCCGTCGATCATGCCTGGCGGCCAGCGTGACGCGTACGACCTCGTCGAGCCGATCCTCAAGCAGATCGCCGCGAAGGCGCCGTCGGACGGCGAGCCGTGCGTCGCCTACATGGGCCCGGACGGTGCGGGCCATTACGTGAAGATGGTCCACAACGGCATCGAATACGGCGACATGCAGCTGATCGCCGAAAGCTACTCGGTGCTGAAGGACGTCGCGGGCCTGACCAACGACGAACTCGGCGCGGTGTACACCGAATGGAACCAGGGCGAACTCGACAGCTACCTGATCGAGATCACGTCGAAGATCTTCGGCAAGAAGGACGAAGAGACCGGCAAGCACCTCGTCGACGTGATCCTCGATCGCGCCGCGCAGAAGGGCACCGGCAAGTGGACGAGCCAGAACGCGCTGGATCTCGGCGTGCCGCTGCCGCTCATCACCGAGTCGGTGTTCGCGCGCGTGCTGTCGTCGCTGAAGACCGAGCGTGTCGCGGCCAGCAAGATCCTGTCGGGCCCGGCCGCCGCGCCGTTCGACGGCGATCGCGCCGCGTTCGTCGAAGCGGTGCGCCGCGCGCTGTACCTGAGCAAGGTGATCTCGTACGCGCAGGGCTTCGCGCAACTGCGCACGGCATCCGAAGAGTACGGCTGGAACCTCGATCTCGGGACGATCGCGAAGATCTTCCGCGCGGGCTGCATCATCCGCGCGCGCTTCCTGCAGAAGATCACGGACGCGTATGCGAAGGATCCGGCGCTCGCGAACCTGCTGCTCGACCCGTACTTCAAGGACATCGCCGCGAACTATCAGACCGCGCTGCGCGACGTCGTGGTGGCCGCGGTGAAGGCAGGCGTGCCGGTACCGGCGTTCGCGTCGGCCGTCGCGTACTTCGACAGCTATCGTTCCGAGCGGCTGCCGGCGAACCTCGTGCAGGCGCAGCGAGACTTCTTCGGCGCGCACACGTTCGAGCGTACCGACAAGCCGGGCAGCTTCCACGCGAACTGGTCCTGATCGGCTGGCAGGGGGCGGCATTGTTGCGAAAATCTATTCTTTGAATAGGGTTTTTCTATCCCGGATGCCGACATTGTTGGCTCCGGGGAAACAGTGTTTTCGTTCTTTCATGGTTTTCCCTAGGTGTTCCCGGGACTAAACTCTGTTCCATCGCTGCAGACATGGTGTGTGCGGCGGAGCAAAAAAATCCCGGAGGTAATCATGAAATCGCTGATCGCAACGTTCGCCGCAGCTGCCGTTCTCGCCGTTCCCGCCGTCTCGTTCGCCCAACAGAATGCGCCCGTCACCCGTGCACAGGTGAAGGCCGATCTGGTCGCCGTCCAGCAGGCCGGCTACAAGCTGGGCAGCGACCGTACGAACTACCCGGAAAGCATTCAGGCCGCTGAAGCCCGCCTGAACCCGCAACAGAACGTTGCCGCTGCCGACACGACCGGCTATGGCGCACAACCGGCTGCCGCGCAAGAATCCGGCGCACCGGCCAAGGCCAAGACCGGCTGGCAAGTCAAGCGCATCGCTGACGACGCGCCGATCTACAAGGGTCGTTAATGGTGGTTCGGTCGGTGCGGCCGCGTTGGCGGCCTGATCCGTCCCCTGAAGTACGAACAGCCCGTCGTTCCGGATAGCGGAACGACGGGCTGTTTTCATTGGTGGCGCGCGTATCGCGCCGACCGTCGGTTCAGTGCAGCGGGCGCCTGCCGCGCCCGATATCCCGGAACAGCGCTTCGGCCGGTTCCAGCACCTGCAGCCACGTTTCGTCGTAGCCGCTCAGCGTGTCGAGCGCGTCGCGCAGCCGCTCGATCGCGAGGACCGGCAGCTCGACGCTGTGGCGCGTGGCGCCGGTCATGTGCGCGACGCTCGCCAGCTGGACGAGCGCATCGGCCGCCTCGGCGACGTCGGTTGCGAACAGCAGGTGCCGGTTGAGCAATTCGACCAGGCCGCTGGAACCGGAGAAATCGTCGGCGTTGAGCTGCACGGAAAGAAACGTCGCGTTGTTCATTGTCATGCTCCTCGTTGTCGTTGGGTCGCGCAGTGCATCACCGAGTATAGGTGGCGATCGAAGGGAAGAATGTGACGGGATCGATACGGCAGGCGCGGGTGGCGAGGCCTGCGGAAGATCCGCGGCAGGCCCGCCCGGCGGGGCTCGCAGGCAGCCGGCACGCTGCTGCGGCACCGCAAGATTGTTGCCGGATCAGGCATCGGTCGCGGCCTTGACCGCCACAAATGGTATCTTTGCCGATCGGAACGGCGCGAAAAAGGGGCCGGTGAGCCCATCGCGCCGATGTTCCGCTGTGGAAACTGACGGCCGCGAGAGCGGTCGGATACTGATTGGTCCGGCCGTCCGGCCGGACATCGTGCGTCGCGCGCCGGGGGGCGGTGGGCGGCGCAACGACGCAAATCCGGGAGGACCCTTGAGAGAAACTATTCCCATCCACGATGCGCCGACGCGCTGGCTGCCGCAGGCGGCACTCGTTGCCGCGGCCATCGCGCTGACGGGTTGCACGATGACGCCGTGGACCGACAGCTGGCAGCCGGCGCGCCAGTCGGCACCCACGTCGGCCGCGACGCCGGGCGTGATCGCCGGCTATTACCGCGTGAATCCGGGCGATACGCTCGCGGGTGTCGCGAACGCGTACGGGCAGCGCGTGCAGGACGTGGCCAGCTGGAACCACATGGCGCCGACCGATGCCGTGTATCCCGGGCAGGTGCTGCGCGTCGCGCCGCCGCCTGCGGCGACGTCGCTCGGGCAGCCGCCCTCGGCGGCCGCGCAGCCGGGCTCGCTCGCCTGGCCGGCCACCGGTGTCGTGGCGACGCCGTTCACGGCCGGCAGGACGCGCGGCATCGTGATCGCCGCGTCCGGCCCCGACCATTCGGTGCGGGCCGCGGCGGCCGGACGCGTGGTTTATGCGGGGTCCGGCGTCAAGGCCTACGGCCCGCTCGTGATCCTGAAGCATGAGAACGGGCTCATCACGGCCTACGGACACAACGGCAAACTGCTGGTCAACGAAGGCGACGCGGTGCGCCAGGGCCAGCCGGTCGCCGAAATGGGCACCGACACGAGCGGCCGTTCGACGTTCGAGTTCGAAGTGCGCCAGAACGGCAAGGTCGTCGATCCGATGAACTTCCTGCCGCGCAACGGCGGCTGACGACCCGCCTCACCCCGTGTGCGCCGGGCGGCGCACACGTTCCGGCGTTTCCCGCCTTCATCCTTTCCCGAGCGTCACCGCACCCGACTGTCTCGCGTGATTGCCGAGCCAGCGAATGCCCAGTGCGAGCGCCGCCGCGCCGACCGCGATCAGCGAACACTGGATCGCGACCGGCAGGTAGCCATGCGGCCGCGGATCGACGAACGGGTAGGGATACCAGTTCTCCAGCGCGCCGCGCACGAGCGTATAGCCGAGATAGACGACCGGAAAGGCGAGCCACGCGAACGCGCTGCGCCGCGGGATCGGCAGGCGCGGCTCCACGTACAGCCAGTCGCACAGCACGACGAGCGGCACGATCCGGTGCAGCACCCAATTGTTGAACGCCGGCGTGACGTGGCGCAGCGCATCGAGCCGCGCGAGCAGGAGCTCGTAGACGATCGCGGTGATCAGGACGTACAGCACCGCGGCGCCGCGCATCGATTCGTAGCGAGCCGAGCCGGGGCGGGCGATGCGCCAGAGCCCGGCGGCGAGCATCGCGGCCGCGTAGAGGCTGCTCAGTTGCGTGAAGTAGCTGAGAAAGTTGCCGAGCTCGAATGCAGGCATGCCCCAGTAGCCGGCGATGCTGTGCAACGTCGTCGACACCGCGAGCAACGCGGCGGTCAGCCGATAGGCCGCAACGAAGAACGCCTTGCTCATGATGCGCGCGCAACGTCGACACCAAAGCTTCATCGTGCCACAGCCGTTTACGGGCGCGATGCGGATTTTCCATATGACGGCCCGCGCGGCGCGTGCGTTGACGATTCATCCGATATTTGACCTCGCCGCACAAAACCGGACGCACGTGCGGCTACAATCGTGGCAGCCTTGCCGGGCTGCCGAGCCGATTGCGGCATGCGCCCATCCCCGCATACAACACGAGACGAAGCATGAGAAACATCCTCGCGAAACAGACGCGCTACAGCTCGCCCGCGATCTTCTTCCACTGGGCCGTGTTCGCGCTGGTGGCGCTGGCCTACCTGGCCATCGAGATCCGCGGCCCGAAAGGCAGCGACAGCCGGGTGTTCTGGATGAACGTGCACCTCACCGCGGGCACGCTCGTGCTCGTGCTGTCGGTGCTGCGCGTGCTGTGGCGAGTCGTCAGCCGCGTGCCCGAGGCCGTTCCGCAAACGGCGCTGCTGCGCTGGCTCTCGAAGCTCGCGCATCTCGCGCTCTACGTGTTCATCATCGCGCAGCCGCTGCTCGGGATCATGACGATCAACCTGGGCGGAAAGCCGGTGTCGCTCGACTGGCTTGGCGTGTCGTTCACGCTGCTCGGCCCCGACAAGGCGCTGCGGCCGACGATCAAGGAAGCGCACGAGCTGATCGGCAACGCGTTCTATTTCGTGATCGGATTGCACGCGCTGGCCGCGCTTTACCATCATTTCATCCGGCGCGACGACGTACTGCGGCGCATGGCGCCCTGAACGGCACGTTCGTTCCGGAAGCATGCAGCAGGCGGGGGCGCATGGTTGTGTTGACAACCATGCGCCCCCGGTCCGTTTACTGCCGTCTGCGCTGGTCAGCGCGTTAAACATTCTGTAACATCTCGGCTGTTTTTACATTCCGCTTACTCTGCGCCGCGCATGCTGCACCGACATCGTCACCTGACCGCCTGGCTTGGCGTGCTCGCGATCTGGTTCGCGATCGCGGCGCCGCTGGTGTCGCAGTGGCGCGTCGCGCAGGCGGCCACGCCCGACGCAATTGTCTGCAGTGCAGAGCAAGGCGCGCATCGGTCACCCGATGCAGGCCGCATGCACGATCACGCGCTGCATCTCGATGCGTGCGGCTACTGCGGTTTCTTCGCGCACAGTCCCGCGATCGGCGGGACTGCCGCCGCGGCACTCGCTTCCGTTCCCGTCGTTTCCGTCTCCGCCGTCGCGCCGCCTGCCGTCGCGGCGCGCGCCGACCGCTATCCGCGCGCGTACCCGCGCGCACCGCCCGAGCGCGCCTGACGCGCTGTTTTCCGTTCTTTTCACCGCCGATATCCGTGCGGCCCGTCGAGGCCGTGCGGAGGGCGTCACTCGGGCTTTCGATCATGACCATTTTCCAGTTGCGTGCGCCGCGGGCGTCGCGCAATGCCTGTGCGCGGCGCATGCCGCGCGTGCTGAAACTCACCGTTCCCGCGCTCGCAGCCGGCGCACTGGCCGCGAGCGCCGCGGCAGCCGAAACGGCGCGCGTGGCTGGCGCGCCGGCCGACGACACGGCCGCGCCGCTGCCGGCCATCGAAGTCGTCGCATCGCCGCTGACGACGCCGCTCGTCGTCGTCACGGATCCGAAGACCCCGCGCCAGCCGCTGCCCGCCAGCGACGGCGCGGATTACCTGAAGACGATCCCCGGCTTCACGTCGATCCGCAGCGGCGGCACCAACGGCGACCTCGTGCTGCGCGGGATGTTCGGCTCGCGGCTGAATATCCTGGCGAACGGGATGTCGACGCTCGGCGCATGCCCGGGCCGGATGGATGCGCCGACGTCGTATATCGCACCGGAAAGCTATGACAAGGTCACCGTCCTGAAGGGGCCGCAGACCGTGCTGTACGGCCCCGGCGCATCGGCCGGCACCGTGCTGTTCGAGCGCGTGACCCCGCGATTCGACAAGCCCGGCATGCGCTTCGAGGGCAGCCTGGTCGGCGGGTCGTTCGGCCGCAACGACCAGAACGTCGACGTGACGGCCGGCACGCCGGACGTCTATGGCCGCGTGACCGCGAACCACGCGCATTCGCAGGACTACAAGGACGGCAACGGCAACACCGTGCCGTCGCAGTGGGACAAATGGAACGCCGATGCGGCGCTCGGCTGGACACCGGACGACCACACGCGCGTCGAGCTGACCGCCGGCACCGGCGACGGCTATGCGCGCTACGCGGGGCGCGGAATGGACGGAGCGTATTTCCGCCGCGAGACGTTCGGCCTGTCGTTCGACAAGAAGCATATCGGCGACGTGCTCGACCGAATCGAGGCGCGCGTGTACTACAACGAAGCCGATCACGTGATGGACAACTACACGTTGCGGCAACCCGACCCGACCAGCAGCATGCCGATGCGGATGGCGTCGGAAGTGCGGCGTCGCACGGTCGGTGCGCGCGCAGCCGCGACGTTCCGTTTTGCCGGCGACTTCAAGCTCGTGACGGGCGTGGATGCGCAATCGAACCGGCTCGACTCGCGCTCGGCGATGGGGCGGCAGAACTACGGCGACCAGCCGTGGGATGCGCAGGCGACGATGTGGAACGCGGGCGTGTTCGGCGAACTGACGTGGTACGCGAGCGAAGTGTCGCGCGTGATCGGCGGCGTGCGCGTCGACTATGCGAGCGCACGCGACAAGCGCGCGACGACGAGCGGCATGATGAAGAGCAAGCCGAATCCGACCTTCGACGACGATCGCACGCGCGTGCTGCCGAGCGGCTTCATCCGCTACGAACGCGATCTCGCGTCGCTGCCCGTCACGTGGTACGCGGGGATCGGCCATACGGAGCGTAATCCCGATTACTGGGAGCTGTTCTCCGCGAAGCGCGGGCCGGCCGGTTCGGTCAACGCGTTTTCGGCGGTGCAGCCGGAGAAGACCACGCAGCTCGACATCGGCGCGCAATACAAGAGCGACCGGCTCGATGCATGGGTGTCGGCCTACGCGGGCTACGTGCAGGACTTCATCCTGTTCAACTATTCGGCCGGCATGATGGGCCCGACCACGCAGGCGACCAACGTCAATGCGCAGATCATGGGCGGCGAGGCGGGCGTGTCGTGGCGGCCGGTTGCGCCGCTGCGCGTCGAGACGTCGCTCGCGTATGCGTGGGGGCGCAACGTGGCGAGCGGCGATCCGCTGCCGCAGATGCCGCCGCTCGAGGCACGCATCGGGCTCGAATACACGCGTGGTGCGTGGTCGGCAGGGGGCCTGTGGCGCATCGTTGCGCCGCAGCATCGCTATGCACTGAACGAGGGCAACGTGGTCGGCAAGGACTTCGGCCCGAGCGCCGGATTCGGCGTGCTCTCGCTGCATACGCAGTACAACGTGAGCAAGACCGTGCAGGTATCGGTGGGCGTCGACAACGTGCTGAACAAGGCCTATACCGAGCACCTGAACCTCGCCGGCAACGCGGGCTTCGGCTATCCGGCGAACTCGCCGGTGATGGAGCCGGGCCGGACCGCCTGGGTGCGCGTGAGCGCGAAGCTGTAACGCGTCGCGCGTGTGCGTTGCAGCATGCGCACGCATGAACGCGGCCCCGCCTGAACGGGCGGGGCGCGTCAACCGATTAGAGAACCGTGTCTAGTCAGGGCGCAAACGTTCGCGAGTCGTGATTCACTCCCGCATTCGACGCACACGGTGCGCGCGACGTTCGCGATGCAGGGTGTGTGTCGATCCGGCTTCATTCGCACCGGCAGCACAATAATCAGGAGAACATGCATGGCCAGGACGATGCGTTCCAGGGTGGTGGCAGGGGCAGTGGCATGCGCGATGAGCATCGCGCCGTTCGCGGGGACGACCGCGGTGATGACGCTCGCGACGACGCACGCGGCAATGGCGGCCACCGCGCCCGCCGCTGGCTACGCGGCGACGCGTTACCCGATCATCCTCGTGCACGGGCTCTCGGGTACCGACAAGTACGCCGGCGTGCTCGAGTATTGGTACGGCATCCAGGAGGACCTGCAACAGAACGGTGCGACCGTCTACGTCGCGAACCTGTCGGGTTTCCAGAGCGACGACGGCCCGAACGGGCGCGGCGAACAGTTGCTTGCTTACGTGAAGACGGTGCTCGCGGCGACGGGGGCGACCAAGGTGAATCTCGTCGGTCACAGCCAGGGCGGCCTCTCGTCGCGCTATGTTGCTGCCGTCGCGCCCGATCTCGTTGCGTCGGTGACGACGATCGGCACGCCGCATCGCGGCTCCGAATTCGCCGACTTCGTGCAGAACGTGCTCGCGTACGATCCGACCGGGCTTTCGTCATCGGTGATCGCCGCGTTCGTCAATGTGTTCGGGATCCTGACGAGCAGCAGCCACAACACCAACCAGGACGCGCTCGCCGCACTGCAGACGCTGACCACCGCACGGGCCGCCACCTACAACCAGAACTATCCGAGCGCGGGCCTGGGTGCGCCGGGCAGTTGCCAGACCGGTGCGCCGACCGAAACCGTCGGCGGCAACACGCACCTGCTGTATTCGTGGGCCGGCACGGCGATCCAGCCGACGCTCTCCGTGTTCGGCGTCACGGGCGCGACGGACACGAGCACCCTTCCGCTCGTCGATCCGGCGAACGTGCTCGACCTGTCGACGCTCGCGCTGTTCGGCACCGGCACGGTGATGATCAACCGCGGCTCCGGGCAGAACGACGGGCTCGTGTCGAAATGCAGTGCGCTGTTCGGCAAGGTGCTGAGCACGAACTACAAGTGGAACCACCTCGACGAGATCAACCAGCTGCTCGGCGTGCGCGGCGCGTATGCGGAAGATCCGGTCGCGGTGATCCGCACGCATGTGAACCGGCTGAAGCTGGCGGGCGTGTAATCGATGACGGCACGAGGAGGACGCGCGCCGCTGGCGCGCCGCGCCGTGGTCTATGGTGCCGTGGGGCTGGCGGCGGTTGCCGGCGTGGCGATGTGGAGCGGCGCGGGCCGGCATGGCGGGACGGGCGCATCCGGCGAGCCGCCGGATGCGTCGGCGGCACGCGGACCGGCTGCCGCACTGCCGCAGGCCGCCGTGCCGGCAAGCACGAGCCTGCCGCCGTCGCTCGCCGGCTCCAGCGCGCCTCGCTTGCCGCTCGATGCCGGCGGTCATCTCGCGAAGGCGCGCGCGGTGCGGGATTTCTTCGACTACTGCCTGACCGCGCAGAGCGACCTGAGTGCGGCCGGGCTCGATGCGTTCGTCGTGCGCGAGATTGCCGCACAGCTCGACGGTACCGTTGCGCAGGCCGAGGCGCTCGACGTGTGGCATCGGTATCGCGCGTATCTCGACGCACTCGCGAAATTGCGCGATGCCGGCGCGGTCGACAAGTCGGACCTGGGTGCATTGCAGCTCGCGCTCGACCAGCGCGCGTCGATCGCGTACCGCACGCTCGGCGACTGGAGCCAGCCGTTCTTCGGTGCGGAGCAATGGCGGCAGCGCTACGACCTCGCGCGGCTGAAGATCGCGCAGGACCCCGCGCTGACGGATGCGCAGAAGGCCGAACGGCTCGCGGCGCTCGAACAGCAGATGCCGGCCGACGAACGCGCCGCGCAGCAGCGCGTCGACCGGCAGCGCGCGGCGATCGACCAGATCGCGCAATTGCAGAAGAACGGGGCGACGCCCGATGCGATGCGCGCACAACTGACGCAGACGCTCGGCCCCGAAGCGGCCGCGCGCGTCGCGCAGATGCAGCAGGACGACGCATCGTGGCAGAGCCGCTACGCGGACTACGCGGCGCAGCGTGCGCAGATCGAGTCGGCCGGCCTGTCGCCGCAGGATCGCGACGCGCAGATCGCCGCGCTGCGGCAGCGCGTGTTCACAAAGCCCGGCGAAGCCGTGCGCGCGGCATCGCTCGATCGCGGGGCGGGCAGCGCGCGGTAACACGGGCGGCGCTGGCGGCCCGGCGCATGACGGTCGTTATGCCGCGCGCGTGAGATCGCGAGGCAGGTGTTGCTCGATGGTATTCGCGAGCGTGTCGAATGCCGGCCGGATGCCTTCGTGCGCGACGCATGCATAACCGAGCAGCAGGCCGCGCCGCGCGGTTTCGAGGCTGCTGTAGTAGCTGGTGAGCGGGCGCACGATCACGCCCGCATCGAACGCGCTCTGCGTGACCGCGCGGTCGTCGCAGGCGTCGGGCAGGCCGAGCACGAGATGCAGGCCGGCCTCGTCGCCCATCACGGGCAGCGCGTCGCCGAAGCGCGCGCGGATCGCGTCGATCATCAGCTGCCGGCGCTCGCCGTACAGCGTGCGCATCCGTCTGACGTGCGAAGTCAGGTGGCCGTCCATGATGAATTCGGCGAGCACGGCCTGCTGCATCAACTGGCCCTCGCGGTACAGCTCCGACAACCCGGTGCGGAACGTGTCGACGAGATGCTCGGGCACGACCATGTAGCCCATCCGCAGCCCCGGAAACAGCATCTTGCCGAGGCTGCCGACGTAGATCACGCGGCCGCCGTCGTCGAGCCCCTGCAGCGACGCGAGCGGGCGGCTGCCGTAGCGGAACTCGCTGTCGTAGTCGTCCTCGATGATCCAGCAGCGGTGCTGCCGCGCGTATTCGAGCAGCATCCGGCGCCGTGCGAGGCTCATCACCATCCCGAGCGGGTACTGGTGCGACGGCGTGACGAGCACGAGCCGGGGCGGATGCTGCATGTCGCTGGCGCGCGGGTCGAGCCCTTCCTGGTCGACCGGCACCGGCGTCAGCGTGAGGCCCGCCGCCTGCAATACGCTTCGCACACCCCAGTAGCACGGTTCCTCGACCCACGCGCGATCGCCGATGTCGGACAGCAGCCGCACCGCGAGATCGATCGACTGGTGGATGCCCGTCGTGATGATCACCTGGTCCGGCGAGCACTTGACCGAGCGCGCGACGCGCAGGTAATCGGCGAGCGCGCGCCGCAACGGCCGGTAGCCGCCGCCCGGCGCATAGGTCAGCAGCTCGGGGTTCGCTTCCTTCCACAGCCGCGCCTGCAGGCGGCTCCACGTCCGGCTCGGGAACTCCGACACGTCCGGCACGCCCGGCATGAACGCGCCCCATTGGCGTCGCGATACCCCCGCATGCTCGATCAGTTGCCGGCCACGCATCGACAGGCCGCCCTGCGCGTCCGGCTGCGGCACTGCATCGGCGCTCGACGGCGGCGGCGCGGTGCCCGGCACGTGGATCGCGGCGGCATCCGGCCGCGTGTCGGCCACATAGGTGCCGCTGCCGGTGGTCGTCAGCACGTAGCCTTCGGCGGTCAGCTGGTCGTACACGTGCAGCACGGTATTGCGCGCGATCGACAGGTCGGCCGCGAGCGTGCGGGAACTCGGCAGCTTGGTTCCTGGCCCCAATTCTCCGGTCAGGATGGCCTGCTGCATCAGTTGCAGCAACTGCCGGTACATCGGCTCGGGCGAGCTACGGTCGAGACGGGCGGAGAGCCAGTCGGCGAGGATCACGGTATCCAAAGTGGTCCTACTAGTAATATTGAAATGGTTCCCTATTGTAGAACCGTGGGCGCCGTATAGTGGCTCGCATCTCAAAATCAATTGTCGCGAAGCAAGGGGACAGCCACGATGAAGTCCGATGATGTGATCGTCAGCTTTCGCGGCGTGCGGAAGACCTACGACGGCGAAACGCTGGTCGTCAAATCGCTCGACCTCGATATCCACCGCGGGGAATTCCTGACGCTGCTCGGGCCCTCGGGCTCCGGCAAGACGACCTGCCTGATGATGCTGGCCGGCTTCGAATTCCCGACCGGCGGCGAGATCCGCCTCGACGGCGAACTGCTGAACAACGTGCCGCCGCACAAGCGCAACATCGGCATGGTGTTCCAGAACTACGCGCTGTTTCCGCACCTGACGGTCGAGCAGAACGTCGCGTATCCGCTGACCGTGCGCAAGCTGCCGGCCGCCGAGCGTGCGGAACGCGTCGCGCATGCGCTGAAGATGGTGCAGATGGAGCGCTTCGCGAAACGTTACCCGGCGCAACTGTCGGGCGGCCAGCAGCAGCGCATCGCGCTGGCGCGCGCGCTCGTGTTCGAGCCGAAGCTGGTGCTGATGGACGAGCCGCTCGGCGCGCTCGACAAGCAGCTGCGCGAGCACATGCAGTACGAACTGAAGGCCCTGCACGAAAAGCTCGGCGTGACCTTCGTGTACGTGACGCACGACCAGGGCGAGGCGCTGACGATGTCCGATCGCGTCGCCGTGTTCGACAAGGGCATCGTGCAGCAGCTCGACACCGTCGACCGCCTGTACGAGTCGCCGTGCAACGAATTCGTCGCGAACTTCATCGGCGACAGCAACCGGCTGCGCGGCACCATCGCGCGCGTCGACGGCGAATTCTGCGAATTCCGGCTCGACGACGGCACGCAGCTCGTCGGCCGCCGCATCGGCGATGCGGCCGAGGGCGCGCCGGCCGTCGCGTGCATCCGCCCCGAACGCATGAGCCTCGCCCCGCACGGCGCGAACGGGCACGCGAACGGCGCGGCCGCCAACCGGTTGAGCGGCGAGGCGCGCAGCCTCATCTATTTCGGCGATCACGTGCGCATGCGCTGCGCGCTGCCGGGCCAGGACGAATGCTTCGTGAAGGTCCCGCTCGGCACCGGCGCGCTCGATGCGTTCTCGCCCGGCGCACCGGTCGCGCTCGCGTTCGCACCCGAACACCTGCGCGTGTTCGCCTGAGCAGGGTTTTCCCGATTTTCCGCTGTACGTCGTCAACAACAACTGCCCACTTCCACCACGAGAGGAGAGGAACCACCATGAACCGAGCAAGCATTACCGCGCGTCGTACCGCGCTGGCACTCGCGCTCGCCGTCGTCGGCGTATCGGCATCGGCTGCCGAACTCACGGTCGTCAACTTCGGCGGCGCGAACGGCGACGCGCAGAAGGCCGCGTTCAACCAGCCGTTCGAGAAGGCGACCGGCAACAAGGTCACGGCCGTCGAATACAACGGCGAGCAGGCGAAAGTGAAGGCGATGGTCGAGGCGAAGCACGTCAACTGGGACGTGGTCGAAGTCGAGTCGGGCGACCTGAATCGCGGCTGCGACGAAGGGCTGTACGAGAAGCTCGACTGGTCGAAGATCGCGAAGAAGTCCGACCTGATTCCGGAATCGCCGCAGGCGTGCGGCGTCGGCTTCTTCGTGTGGTCGACGGCGCTGTCGTACAACGCGGACAAGCTGAAGTCGGCCCCGACCGGCTGGGCTGATTTCTGGAACGTGAAGAAATTCCCCGGCAAGCGCGGCATGCGCAAGGGGGCGCGCTACAACCTCGAATTCGCGCTGATGGCCGACGGCGTCGCGCCGAAGGACGTCTACAAGGTGCTCGGCACGAAGGCCGGCCAGGATCGCGCGTTCAAGAAGCTCGACGAGCTGAAGCCGTATATCCAGTGGTGGGAAGCGGGCGCGCAGCCGCCGCAGTTCCTCGTCGCCGGCGACGTCGTGATGTCGACCGCGTACAACGGCCGCATCGACGCCGCGCAGAAGGAAGGCAAGAACCTGAAGGTCGTGTGGAACGGCAGCATCTACGACCTCGACTACTGGGCGATTCCGAAGGGCTCGCCGAACAAGGCGCTGGCCGAGCAGTACATCGCGTACACGCTGACGCCGAAGCCGCAGCAAGGGTATGCGCAGCACATCGCGTACGGCCCCGCGAACATCGCGGCGATCAAGTCGCTCGACGCGAAGACGCTCGCGAACCTGCCGAACTCGCCGGCTAACGGCAAGAACGCCGTGCTGGAAGATATCGGCTTCTGGACCGACCACAGCGACGAGCTCGAGCAGCGTTTCGCCGCATGGGCGACGAAGTAACCGGTCAGGCATCCTCAAAGGTGTCCTGATGCAACCTGCCGCGCGGCGCGTCGATCGCGTCGCGCGGCCTTCCGCCGGATCGTCCCCGGCCGGAGAGAAACGTTGAATACGATGACGATCGCGTCTTCCTCGCCGTCGACCGCCGCGCTCAAGCGCGAGCTGAAGGCCGCCGAAGCCCGCAAGCGCACGATGGCGCTGTTGCTGGTCGCCCCGCTCGCGATTTTCCTGCTGCTGATTTTCGTCGTGCCGATCGGCACGCTGCTCACGCGCGCGGTGCAGAACCCGGAGATCGCGACCGCGTTGCCGGGCACGGTCGCCGCGCTGTCGGGCTGGGACCGCAAGGCACCGCCGGCCGACGCCGCGTATGTCGCGCTCGCAGCCGACATGACGAAGGTGGCCGACAGCGAGGCGATGGGTGCGCTCGCGCGGCGCCTGAACACCGAGATTCCCGGCTATCGCTCGCTCGTCGCGAAGACGGCGCGCGCGATGCCGCTGAAAGGCGACAACGACGCGGCACTGACGCCCGCGCAGACGCGCGCGAAACTGATCGACCTCGATGCACGCTGGGGCGACGTCGCGTACTGGCAGTCGATCGCGAAGAACGGCAGCACCGTGTCGCCGTTCTACCTGCTCGCCGCGCTCGACCACAAGCAGGACGGCTTCGGCCACATCGTGCAGGCCGATCCGGACCAGTCGATCTATCTGGCGATCTTCGGCCGCACGTTCGTGATCGGTGTCGCCGTCACGCTGTTCGCGCTGCTGCTCGGCTATCCGCTCGCGTACTGGATCTCGACGCTGTCGGAGCGGCGTGCCAACCTCGTGATGATCCTCGTGCTGATTCCGTTCTGGACGTCGGTGCTCGTGCGCGTCGCCGCGTGGATCGTGCTGCTGCAGAGCGAAGGGCTCATCAACACGGCGCTGATCGGCAGCGGGCTGATCTCGCATCCGCTGACGCTGCTGTTCAACCGCGTCGGCGTGTACATCTCGATGACGCACATCCTGCTGCCGTTCATGATCCTGCCGCTCTACAGCGTGATGAAGTCGATCCCGCCGACCTACCAGCGCGCGGCCGTATCGCTCGGCAGCCATCCGTTCGCCGCGTTCTGGCGCGTGTATGTGCCGCAGACCTATCCGGGCGTCGGCGCGGGCGCGCTGCTCGTTTTCATCCTCGCGATCGGCTACTACATCACGCCCGCGCTGCTCGGCGGGCCGAACGACCAGATGGTCAGCTATTACGTCGCGTACTTCACGAACGTGACGATCAACTGGGGCATGGCGTGCGCGCTCGGTGGGCTGCTGCTCGCGGCGACGCTGGTGCTGTACGCGGTGTACGGGCGCTTCACGCGCACCAACGTGAGCCTCGGCTGAGCGCCGCGCACAACGAAACGGGAAGGGGAATCCGACCATGAAACTCGCCAGGCCGCTGTTCGCGCCGCACATGTCGTTCGTCGAGCGCGCGTGGTACGTCGCGCTGCGCGTGCTCGTCGTGCTGACGCTGCTGTACCTGATCCTGCCGGTGCTCGCGATCGTGCCGCTGTCGTTTTCGTCGAGCACGTTCCTCGTCTATCCGATTCCGGGCTTCTCGATGCGCTGGTACGAGAACCTGATCGCGTCGGACGAGTGGCGGATGGCCGCGAAGAACAGCTTCATCGTCGCGCCGTCGGCGACCGTCGTCGCGACAGTGCTCGGCACGCTCGCCGCGATCGGTCTCACGAAGGCCGACTTCCGCGGCAAGGGGCTGCTGATGGCCGTGCTGCTGTCGCCGATGATCGTGCCCGTCGTCGTGGTCGGCGTCGGCATGTACCTGTTCTTCGCGCCGCTCGGGCTCGCGAACACCTACACGGGGCTGATCGCCGCGCACGCCGCGCTTGGCGTGCCGTTCGTCGTGACGACGGTCGCGGCGACGCTGCAGGGCTTCAACCAGAACCTCGTGCGCGCGAGCCTGTCGCTCGGCGCGAATCCGGTGTCGACCTTCTTCCGCGTGACGCTGCCGGTGATCGCCCCGGGCGTGATGTCGGGCGCGCTGTTCGCGTTCGCGACGTCGTTCGACGAAGTCGTCGTCACGCTGTTCCTCGCGGGCGCGGACCAGACCACGCTGCCGCGCCAGATGTTCACGGGCATCCGTGAGAACATCAGCCCGACGATCGCCGCGCTCGCTACGATCCTGATCATCTTCTCGACGAGCCTGCTGCTTGCGCTCGAATGGCTGCGCGGACGCAATGCGCGGCGCGCGGTGAGCTGAGCGGGCGGGCTTGCCCCCGGCAACTGAGTCGCCACGTGTCGTGCGTGGCCGCGCATTGCTTTCATTTCGCTGACTGACGAAGCGGCCGCCTGCACGTTCGATGCGGCTCTGCAACAATACGGGACGCGGCGGCGCGCGTTCCGTGCGGTGCGACCGGAACGCCGCCGCGAGTCCAATCCGCGACGCGGCGCAACGCGTCGCTCGTCAGCCGAGCCTCATCTTGTCCGAATTCGCCTCCTCCGCCGGCGCGCATGAGCCGGCCGTCAACTGGCGCGCGATGTCCGCCGTGCTGCTGGCCGTCGCGCTCGCGACGCTCGACACCGCGATCGCGAACACCGCGCTGCCCGCGATCGCCGCCGACCTGCATGCATCGCCGGCCGCGTCCGTATGGATCATCAACGCATACCAGCTCGCGATGGTCGCGACGCTGCTGCCGTTCGCGTCGCTCGGCGACATCGTCGGCCACAAGCGCGTGTATATCGCCGGGCTCGCGGTGTTCACGCTCGCGTCGCTCGGTTGCTCGCTCGCGTCGACGCTGCCGATGCTGACGGCCGCGCGGATCGTGCAGGGCTTCGGCGCGAGCGCGATCATGAGCGTCAACGTCGCGCTGATCCGCGGCCTGTTCCCCGCGCACCGGCTCGGGCGCGGCGTCGGCTTCAACGCGCTCGTCGTCGGCGTGTCGTTCGCGGTGGGGCCGACCATCGCGTCGCTGATCCTGTCGGTCGCCGCGTGGCCGTGGCTGTTCGCGGTGAACGTGCCGCTCGGCGTGTTCGCGCTGGCCGTGGCGATTCCGTCGCTGCCGCAGACAGCGCGCGGCAAGCACGTATTCGATCCGGTCGCCGCATTGTTCAACGTGGTTACGTTCGCGTCGCTGATCTTCGCGCTCGGCGAATTCGCGCAGCGCGGGCCGCTTTCGATCGTATTCGCGTCGGCCGCGGTCGCGCTTGCATTCGGCTGGCTGCTGATCCGCCGCCAGGCCGGGCACCCGGCGCCGATGCTGCCGGTCGACCTGTTTCGCCGGCCGGTGTTCACGCTGTCCGCGCTGACCGCCGTGTGCGCGTTCGCCGCGCAGGGGCTCGCGTTCGTGTCGCTGCCGTTCTATTTCGAAACCGTCCTGCATCGCAACGCGGTTGAGACGGGGTTCCTGATGACGCCGTGGTCGGCGATCGTCGCGCTTGCCGCGCCGATCGCGGGGCGGTTGTCGGATCGTTATCCGCCGGGCCTGCTCGGCGCGATCGGTCTTGCGTTGCTGAGCGCGGGCATGGTGTCGCTCGCCGCGTTGCCGGCGGCGCCGGGCGTGATCGACATCGGCTGGCGGATGATGCTCTGCGGCGCGGGCTTCGGTTTTTTCCAGTCGCCGAACCTGAAGGCGCTGATGTCGAGCGCGCCGCCCGAGCGCAGCGGCGGCGCGAGCGGGATCATCGCGACCGCGCGGCTGATCGGGCAGGCGACCGGTGCTGCGCTCGTCGCGCTGTCGTTCGGGATCGCGGGGCGCCACGGGCCGACGCTTGCGCTGATGCTCGGCGCGGGGTTCGCCGGGGCGGCGAGTGTCGCGAGCGGGTTGCGGCTCTTTGCGCCGTCGCATCGGGCCGGCGTGGCGGCGGCGTCCGAGCGCGTGGGCGAGCGGGCGGCGGAATAGGCAAGGGCAAGTCACGCGCCGGTGCGCGGCAACCTGCCGCCGCGCACCGGCCTTCAAGCTTCGCTCAGAACCCGCCCGACTTGATCAGCTGGTTGAGGTTCGCGATGTTCAGGCTGCCGAAGCCGGTCGGGTAATCCCAGCCGGTGCCGGCGTTATAGCCATACCCCTGATAGCCGTTGTTCCCCGACACCACGTCGTAGCGCACGAGCGACGGACGCGACGGAATGTCCGCATAGAAATTGCCGGCCGGGAAGCCGAGGCCCGTGCCGTTCGCTGCGAGCAGGCGTGCCCAGAGGCCCGTGAAGATCGGCGCGGCGAGGCTCGTGCCGCCGATCTGCTGCAACTGGCCGTAGTTGTAGATGTACGCGCCGGTGCTTTGCGCGGCGTCGAACGACACGTCCGGCAACTGGCGGTTGCTGCCCGACTGCCACGACGGCGCGGGCAGGATCGTGCTGACGCCGCCGCCCGTT
Organism: Burkholderia sp. 572; assembly: GCF_040545135.1. Lineage (NCBI taxonomy): Bacteria > Pseudomonadati > Pseudomonadota > Betaproteobacteria > Burkholderiales > Burkholderiaceae > Burkholderia > Burkholderia sp. 572. The sequence continues at coordinate 214,918 of NZ_JBEPLH010000008.1, forward strand.
GCCCACAGCTTGCCGTTGTCGTCGAGCCCTTCGTTCCACACCGTCTCGTTCGAGAACGCACCCGACGACGTCGTGTAGAGCGTCGTGCCGCCGATCGCGAGCACGTGCGGCGACGAAGCCGGCCACGATACCGTGTAGTTCGAGCCGTCCGGATAGCCGCGGTTGTTGCACTCGTACACGCCTTCGTCGCCCGACGACACCGAGAAGGTCTGGCCTTGCGCCGCTGCCGTCGTGAAGATTTGCTCCTCGGCGTCGAGCGTGCCGTCCGCGTTTGCGTCGGTTTCGCACCAGCCGAGCGACACGTTGATCACCTTCGCGGTGTTGTCCGACACCGCGCGGTTGAACGCCTGCGTGAGCCCCGTGTTGCCGCTGGCGTTGAGGTCCGCCATGTAGAACACGAGCTTGCCGACCTGGCCGCCGGCCGAGCCGACGATCGACTGGCTGTCGAGATCCCATTCGCCCTGGCCGTCCTGGTCGTCGGTATAGCTGCCGCCCGAGCCGTTGGTCTTGACGGTCTGCGTCGAGACCGTGCCGTAACCGTTGCTCGACGTGAACTGCTTCAGGTCCTGCAGCGTCTGCGACACGCCGCCGATCGTGATGATGCCGACGGTGACACCGGCTGCGGTCGGCACGCCGGTCGCGTTGTAGAGGCCCGGGAATTCCTTCGGATAATGACCGGTCGCCGTGCCGGCCGCGAGCGCCTGCGGCTTCGACACGTTGCCGATGCGCAGCAGCGGCCGCGCGCGCGCGACGCTCTGCAGCCCGAGCACCGAGCCGACGACGTCGCCGAGCGCGCGCGGCACCTGCGCGGTCGACGTGTTGGCGAAGCCCGAGCGGCCCGCGTAGTCGAAGTGCACGAGCGACGTGTTGAATGCGGTCTTCACGGTGCCGGCCGTGCCGCGTGCGGACACCAGCAATCGGTTCGGTGCGACCTCGACATTCACGAAGCCGCTCTTGTGCAGATAGTCGACGACCGACTTCACCTGCGCATCGGTCGGCGCGTAGTTGGCGAGGAACTGCTCGTGCGTGAGGTACTGGCGGTAATGCGCGCTGCCGGGCCGGTTCACGTCGCGCGCCAGTTGCTTGAGCTGCGCGGCATTGCGCAGCTTCAGGCTGACGACGACGTCGGTCGTTTCGCCGGCCGCGAGTTCGAGCGACGGTGCCGCACTGCGCGCCATCAACTGCGGGCCGGTCAGAAAGGCCTTCGTATGGGTATCGACCCAGTCCGTCGCCGCATGCGCCGCAGCGGCAGCGAACACGAGGGGTGCCACGCACGCAAGGCGGCGGGGCGACGGCAGGGGCAGGGCAAACCAGGCGTTCCTTTTCATCGGGAGTCCTTTTTAGGAGAGACGACGTTGCTGGAGCCCTCGACCCTTGTGGGGTCGCGAGCGGTGACGAGCGTAGGGCGTCGCTACCGTTCAGGTAGCTGCCAGTTTCCATAGCTGTCAGTTCTGACATCGGGGTGTGTGCGTGCACGCGCAGCGTCGTATGCGCAGGCGATCGTGGGCGTGGCGAACGGAACCGGTTCGCGGCACGACGGCGCGGCAATGCGCGACGTTCGCACGCACGAGTCGCTCGTCACGGCGTCGGAACATGCGCGATCGCGGAGTGGATCGACGCGTGAACGCATGGCGCGCGACCGGTCGTTGCCGCATGCCGCGTCGCACTATGTGGTCAAACGAAGCGATGCGGCAGGAACGGATTCGCACGTGCACAAGAAAGGGGCCGGTCGAACGCAAACGTTTCCCGAACTGTGGAACAGCACGTCGGGCAGTCTTGCAGGCGGCTTTCGGATCGCGTGTCGCACATGCGAATTAGAGGAAACGCTCGAATCCGGGCGCAGGCGCGCGCCGATGGGTGGGCGGCAGGCCCGCACCGGATTGCACGACGCCGTTCGTGAAATTCCGCCTTGACGCGCGTCGACCGGCGGCTATTCTTCAATCCATAACCAACGGGTTATGGATTTTGAACGACATGCAGACCGATCACGACATGCTTTTCCGGACGCTGGCCGATCCCACCCGCCGCGCGCTCTTCGAGCGGCTGTGCGCGGACGGCGAGCTGACGGTCGCCGCGCTGACGGCCCATGCGGGCGTCTCGCAGCCGGCCGTGTCGAAGCATCTCGGCGTACTGAAGCAGGCCGGGCTCGTGAACGACCGTCACGAAGGCCGGCAGACGCACTACAGCGCGCAGCCGCAAGCGCTGGCCCCGCTGATCGACTGGACGAGCCAGATGGCCGGCTTCTGGCAGAACCGGTTCGATGCCCTCGAAGATCTTCTGAAAAGGATGGACCAGTAATGAACCAGGCCACCACCGAAACGCGCTCCGTCGTCGTCGACCGGGAACTGCCTCATCCACCGGAGAAGATCTGGCGCGCGCTCACGCAACCGCACCTGATCGAGGCGTGGCTGATGAAGAGCGACTTCGAACCCGTCGCGGGCCGCGCCTTCAGTTTCCGCGCCGACTGGGGCTCGGTCGACTGCAAGGTGCTGACGATCGAGCCGCCGCGCACGCTGTCCTATACGTGGGCCGCGTACGGCCTCGAAAGCGTCGTCACGTGGACGCTCACGCCGACGCCGGCCGGCACGCACCTGCGGATGGAGCAGGTGGGCTTCCGCACGGACCAGGAGCAGGCGTACCGCGGTGCGCAGCACGGCTGGGTGCGGTTCCTCGATGCGCTCGAACAGGTGCTGACACGCCCCGACGAAGGCACGGAGGCCCGCGCATGAACGCAACGGACCTCACGCCGTCGGAGCGCATCGACGCGCTGATCGCCGGCATCGCCGACTGGCGCGGCAAGACCTTCGCCGACCTGCGCCAGACGATCCTCGCCGCGCAAGCGGGCATCGTCGAGGAATGGAAGTGGATGGGCAGCCCCGTATGGTCGTGCGACGGGATGATCGCGGTGGCGAACGCGCACAAGGGCAAGGTGAAGCTGACCTTCATGCACGGCGCGCAGTTGCCCGATCCCGACAAGCTGTTCAACGACGGCCTCGACGGCAATGCGCGACGCGCGATCGACCTGTTCGAAGGCGACCGGCTCGACAAGCGGGCGCTGAAGAATCTCGTGCGCGCGGCGATCGAGTACAACCGCACGCACTTGAAGAAGAACGCACGAGGAGCGGGCGCGAAGGCGCGCGGCGACAAGGCGGCGTGACGAGCCTGACAATCGGCAACATTGCGTAACGCGCGCAGGCAAAAAAAAGCCCGACACGAGGTCGGGCATCCAAATCGGCCGCAACCGCCGCGAGGCGGCTGCGGCACCTGCAAAGGCAGGGCGCTTACGCTGCGAGCAGCGAGCGCAGCACGAACGGCAGGATACCGCCGTGCTTGTAGTAGTCGACTTCGATCGGCGTATCGATGCGCAGCAGGACCTGCACGCGCTGCGTTTCGCCGTTCTTGCGGTTGATCACGAGCGTGACGTCCTGCTGCGGCTTGAAGTCGTCGCCGAGGCCTTCGATGTCGAACGTCTCGTCGCCGGTGATGCCGAGCGACTGGACGCTGTCCGAGCCCTTGAACTGCAGCGGCAGCACGCCCATGCCGACCAGGTTCGAGCGGTGGATACGCTCGAAGCTGCGTGCGATCACGGCCTTCACGCCGAGCAGCTGCGTGCCCTTCGCGGCCCAGTCGCGCGACGAGCCCGTGCCGTATTCTTCGCCCGCGAACACGACGGTCGGCGTGTCGGCCGCGACGTACTGCATCGCCGCGTCGTAGATCGACTGCTGTTCGCCGCTCGGCTGGTGGATCGTCAGGCCGCCTTCGACGCGCGTGCCGTCCGCCTTCGCCGGGATCATCAGGTTCTTGATCCGGACGTTCGCGAACGTACCGCGCATCATCACGTCGTGGTTGCCGCGGCGCGAGCCGTAGCTGTTGAAGTCGGCCTTCTGCACGCCGTTTTCCTTCAGCCACTTGCCCGCCGGCGAGTCTTCCTTGATCGAGCCTGCCGGGCTGATGTGGTCGGTCGTGACCGAGTCACCGAAGATGCCCAGTGCGCGCGCGCCCTTGACCGTCGGGATCGATGCAGCCGGTTCCATCGAGAAGTCGTTGCCGAAGAACGGCGGCTCGGCGATGTAGGTCGACTTCGGCCAGTCGTAGACCTGGCCCGATTCGCCCTCGATCTTGCTCCAGAGGTCGCCCTTCTTGGTCAGCTTCGAGTAGTTGTCCTCGAACTTCTTCGGATCGAGCGCGAACTTGAGCAGCGCGTGGATTTCGTCGCTCGTCGGCCAGATGTCGCCGAGGTAGATGTCGCGGCCGCCCTTGCCCTTGCCGACCGGCTCGGTCATCAGGTCGCGCGTGATGTTGCCGGCGATCGCGTACGCGACGACGAGCGGCGGCGACGCGAGGAAGTTCGCGCGGATGTTCGGGTGGATACGCGCTTCGAAGTTACGGTTGCCCGACAGCACGGCTGCCGCGACGATGTCGTTCTTCGTGATCGCTTCGTTCAGCTCCGGCGTCAGGTCGCCCGCGTTGCCGATACAGGTCGTGCAGCCATACGCCGCGACTTCGAAACCGAGCTTCGACAGGTAGGGCAGCAGGCCCGTCTTCGTCAGGTACTCGGTGACGATGCGCGATCCCGGCGCGAGCGAGGTCTTGATCTTCGGATCGACCGTGAGGCCGGCCTCGACCGCCTTCTTCGCGAGCAGGCCGGCGGCCAGCAGCACGCTCGGGTTCGACGTGTTCGTGCACGACGTGATCGCGGCGATCAGGATGTCGCCGTTCTTCACGTCGACGCCGTTGCTCGTCGTGTACTGCGTGCCCAGGTCGTCCGCCTTCTTCGCGAAACCGTTTTCCGCGACCGGCTTCGAGAACAGGTCGGTGAACGTCGACTTGACGTTGCCGATCTCGATGCGGTCCTGCGGGCGCTTCGGGCCGGCCAGCGACGGGGCGACCGTCGTCAGATCCAGCGTCACGACCTTCGTGTAGTCGATGTCGCCGGCCTTCGGGATGCCGAACAGCTTCTGCGCCTTGAAGTAGTTTTCGAACGCGGCGATTTCCGCCTTCGTGCGGCCCGTGCCTTCGAAGTAGTCGATCGTCTTTTCGTCGACCGGGAAGAAGCCCATCGTCGCGCCGTATTCCGGCGCCATGTTGCCGATCGTCGCGCGATCCGGCAGCGACAGCGATTTCGTGCCTTCGCCGAAGAACTCGACGAACTTGCCGACGACCTTCTCCTTGCGCAGCATTTCGGTGATCGTCAGCACCAGGTCGGTGGCCGTCACGCCTTCGCGCAGCTTGCCCTTCAGCTCGACGCCGACGACGTCCGGCGTCAGGAAGTACACCGGCTGGCCGAGCATGCCGGCTTCCGCCTCGATGCCGCCCACGCCCCAGCCGACCACGCCGATGCCGTTGATCATCGTCGTGTGGCTGTCCGTGCCGACGAGGGTGTCCGGGTAGTACACGGTGTCGCCGCCGTCCGCCTTCTTGTGGACGCCGCGCGCGAGGTATTCGAGGTTCACCTGGTGGACGATGCCGACGCCCGGCGGCACGACCTTGAACGTGTCGAATGCCTGCATGCCCCACTTCATGAACTGGTAGCGCTCGTTGTTGCGCTGGAATTCCAGTTTCATGTTCAGGTCGAGCGCGTCCTTCTGGCGGAAGTAGTCGATCTGGACCGAGTGGTCGACGACGAGGTCGACCGGAACCAGCGGCTCGATCTTCTTCGGGTTCTTGCCCGTACGCTCCGCGACGCCGCGCATGGCCGCGATGTCGGCGAGCAGCGGCACACCCGTGAAGTCCTGCAGCACGACGCGCGACACCACGAACGGAATCTCGTCGACGCGCTTCGCGGTCGGCTTCCAGTTCGCGAGCTGCTCGATGTGCTCTTCGGTGATCTTCTTGCCGTCGTAGTTGCGCAGCACGGACTCGAGCACGATACGGATCGACACCGGCAGGCGTTCGATCTTCGTCTTCAGTTCCTTGCCGAGCTGCGGCAGCGAGTAGAACTTGCCTTTGCCGGAACCGCTGTCGAATTCCTTGAGGGTCTTGTGGAGATTGTGGGCCATGGTGATTTTCCTGGGTTTAAGGCTAGGAAACAAATAGTCCTGTATCTGACGGCTATATCACATACAAGTCGACGTACTCATCGACCGGCATCGCTTCGAGCTTTGCCTGGTCCAGCGACACGTCGAGAATCGCTTGTTGCTGCTTTGCCGGGAAGCGGCGGGCAAGGTTGGTCCTGAACTTCTCGACCAGGAGCGGGATGCCTTCCGCACGCCGCCGCCGATGGCCGAGCGGGTATTCGACCGCCACTTCGGCAAGTTTCGACCCGTCCGTGAACTCGATCGTCAGTGCATTCGCGATCGAGCGCTTGTCCGGGTCGTGGTAATCCTTCGTGAACTGCGGATCCTCGATGCACACCGTTTTCGCGCGCAGCGCGTCGATGCGGGGATCGGCGGCGGCCGCGTCTTCGTAATCGGCCGCGGTCAGCCGGCCGAACAGCAGCGGCACGGCGACCATGTACTGGATGCAGTGGTCGCGGTCGGCCGGATTGGCGAGCGGGCCCTGCTTGTCGATGATGCGGATCGCGGCCGCATGCGTGCGGATCGTGATCCGGCTGATGTCGTCGGTCGTGCGGCCCGCGGCGGCGAGCTGCGCATGCAGCTGCAGCGCGGCCTCGGCGGCCGTCTGCGCGTGGAACTCGGCAGGGAACGCGATCTTGAACAGCACGTTTTCCATCACGTACGTGCCGTACGGGCGCTGGAAGCGGAACGGCTTGCCGTCGAACAGCACGTCGTAGAAGCCCCAGGTCTTTGCGGTGAGTGCCGACGGGTAGCCCATTTCACCCGTTTTCGCGATCAGCGCGAGGCGCACCGCGCGGGAGGTCGCGTCGCCGGCCGCCCATGATTTGCGCGAGCCCGTGTTCGGCGCGTGGCGGTAGGTGCGCAGCGCCTGACCGTCGACGAACGCGTTGGACACCGCGTTGATCAGCTCGTCGCGCGTGAGCCCGAGCAGCCGGCCGACGACGGCCGTCGATGCGACCTTCACGAGCAGCACGTGGTCGAGCCCGACCGCATTGAACGAATTCTCGAGTGCGAGGCAGCCCTGGATCTCGTGGGCCTGGATCATCGCGACCAGCACGTCGCGCATCGTGAGCGGCTTCCTGCCGGCCGCGACGGCCGTGCGGGAGAGCCAGTCGGCCGTCGCCAGGATGCCGCCGAGATTGTCGGACGGATGGCCCCATTCGGCGGCGAGCCAGGTGTCGTTGAAGTCCAGCCAGCGGATCATCGCGCCGATGCCGAACGCGGCCTGGACGGGATCGAGCTGGAAGGACGTGCCGGGCACCTTCGCGCCGTTCGGCACGATCGTGCCGGGCACGACGGGGCCGAGCAGCTTGGTGCAGGCAGGGTAGGACAGCGCCTCGAGTCCGCATCCGAGCGTGTCGATCAGGCAATGACGCGCCGTCTCCAGCGCGAGCGCGCTGTCGATGCCGGCATTCAGCACGTAGTCGACGATATCGACGAGTACCGTATCCGGAGCAGGGCGGACGTTGGAGACCGGGGCGGACATCGAGGGGCCGATGGGAACGCGCTTAGTTCGTTGCCGGCTTCAGCTCGTTCGACTGCGTCGGTGCCGGCGTGCCTTGTGCCATTTCCGGCGTCACGCATTCGTCCGCGAGGCGCTCGCCGCCGTTTGCGTCGGAGAACAGCATCGCCTTGGTCGGGATCACGATCAGCTTGAAGCCTGCTGCCGGATCGTAGAACGTGTCCGCGCCCGTCGTCGTGGCCTGACGCGGCAGCTTGTAGTTCTTCTTCGCCCAGTGAACCGTGACCACCTGGTCGCGCTTCATGTCGCCGGCGAGGTCGAACGACAGACCTTCCTTGCAGGACCACTTGACCGCGCCGTCCGGTACCGGATCGACCTTGGCTGCGGCGCGTGCCTGTGCCTTCTTGCTGCGCGGGATGATGCGCTTGGCCGGCGCCGGGCGCTTGGCCGTTGCCTTCTTCGCGGTCGTGGTGGTCGTACCCTGGGCAAACGCGCTCGGAGCCGACACCAGCATCGTGGCGGACAAGGCGCCGATGGCGGTAGCGATCAGGAGTTTCTTCATGGAGTCAGAACCTTTCGATAATCAGTTGACAAGGGCCGGCAATCGAATTGCCGGCCGGTTTGAAACTGCACGCGCCCCGAAAGCGCGCAGCGGCCGCTATTTTCACCTATTTGGCCGCGTACATATCAGGTTTTCGGGCTCCGTTACGTTTTTTGTCGTTTCGCAAACCTCTATCCGGTTCGCGTGTCGTCGAATGCATGAAACTCGTGTATCGGCCGGCGCCGCGCGCTTACGGCGCGCTGCCCGCGGCGGCCGGGCCGAACAGCGGCGCGGCCTCGGCCGGTACGGGCTGGCCGGTGGCCCGCGCGCGGCGCAGCACTGACCAGTAATACCGGTAGCTCGCGCGATCGTGCAGCGTATCACCGTGGCGCGTCGGCCCCCAGTCGGCGGCCTGCGCGGCCAGCAGGATCTCGGCGGCCAGCGCGACCTCGTCGGTACGCGGCGCGAATGCGTCGACGATCGGGCGGATCTGCGCGGGGTGGATGCTCCACATCCGCGTGAAGGCGAATTCGTCGCGCGCGCGGCGTGCATCGGCGGCGACGACGCTCATGTCGCGCACCTCGGTCGTCACGTTGTGCGACGGCGTCTTGCCGTGCGCGTGGCAGGCCGCGGCGATTTCCAGCTTCGCGCGGCGCACGAGCGGGTGCTCGAACTGGCCGGGCGAGCGCATCGCGGCATCGGGAATCGCGCCATGGTGCGCGGAGACGAAATCCATCAGCCCGAAGCTCAGCGTGCCGACCGTCGGCAGCGCGGCGAGGGCGGCCGCCTGCGCGAGCGCGCCGTGCGTCTCGACCAGCACGTCGACCGGGATCGGCTGCGCGATGCCGAGCTCGCGGCGCGTGCCTTCGATGAACGCGGTCATTTCGGCTGCGTCGGCGGCACTCGCGATCTTCGGGAGCGTGATGTAGGCGGGTGCGCGCGACGCGCGCAGCACGATGCGCACGTCGTCGCGCCAGTGCGGATGGGAAAAGTCGTGGATGCGGACGCCGACGCGGCCGAAGCGGTTTTCGTCGCTGCCGAGCATGTCGGCGACGAGTGCCGCGTGCGCGGCTTCCTGGCCGACGGCCGCGCCGTCTTCGCAGTCGAGCGTGATGTCGAACACGGGGCCCGTTTCGGCCTGCAGCGCGAGCGACTTGCGCATCAGCTTTTCGCTGCCCGCGTAGTGATCGCAACAGGGCAGGACCGCGGGCGGGGACGCCCCGTCGTACAGCACTTGTGCAGGAGTGAGCGCAGCCATCTCGTCTACGTCAGGGAAGCGGGTCAACGTGGAGAAAATCGGATTCGGGCGCGTTCTGGGCCGGTGCGCGGCGGGCGCGGGGCGGCAAAACGGGCGCGGATCGGATCGTTCGGCAGGGCCGGCGGCTGGCGCCGGCCCGGGCCGGAACCGGGCGGCCCGAGAGCCGCCCGGCAAAGGTACGTGATGCTTAGCTCTTCAGCAGGTGGGCAACGCCATCGCGCTCTTCGAGCAGCTCGGCCAGCGTGCCGTCCATCTTCTCGCGCGAGAAGGCGTCGATTTCCAGGCCTTCGATGCGCTTGTACTCGCCGTTTTCGCACACGACCGGCACGCCGTAGATGATGTCTTCGGGGATGCCGTACGAGCCGTCCGACGGGATGCCCATCGTGACCCACTTGCCGTTCGTGCCGAGGACCCAGTCACGCACGTGGTCGATCGCCGCGTTGGCTGCCGACGCCGCCGACGACAGGCCGCGCGCTTCGATGATCGCCGCGCCGCGCTTGCCGACGGTCGGGATGAACGTGTCGCGGTTCCACACGTCGTCGTTGATCAGCTTCAGCAGCGATTCGCCTTCGGCGGTCGCGAAGCGGAAGTCGGGGTACATCGTCGGCGAGTGGTTGCCCCACACGGCGAGCTTCTCGATCGATGCGACCGGCTTGCCCGACTTCGCTGCGAGCTGCGACAGCGCGCGGTTGTGGTCGAGGCGCAGCATTGCCGTGAAGTTCTTCTTCGGCAGATCCGGCGCCGACTTCATCGCGATGTATGCGTTCGTGTTCGCCGGGTTGCCGACGACCAGGACCTTCACGTCGCGGCTGGCGACTTCGTTCAGCGCAGCACCCTGAACCGTGAAGATTTCAGCGTTCGCCGACAGCAGGTCCTTGCGCTCCATGCCCTTCGAGCGCGGACGAGCACCGACCAGCAGTGCGACGTCGGCATCCTTGAATGCGACCTTCGGATCGTCGGTGATCACGACGCCCGCCAGCAGCGGGAACGCGCAATCGTCGAGTTCCATCACGACGCCTTTGACGGCGGCTTGGGCTTGCGGGAGGTCGAGCAGTTGCAGGATGACCGGCTGGTCCTTGCCGAGCAGGTCGCCGTTCGCGATGCGGAACAGCAGGGAGTAAGCGATTTGACCTGCGGCGCCGGTGACGGCAACGCGCTTTGCGGGCTTAGCCATTGAAAATCTCCAGGACGGGTGAAGCGTTGGACGCTAGCGAAAACGCCATTCTATGCGCGTTGTGCGTAGCGTTGCATTGAAGCAGGGCGGAGGACTCGCGATGGCAGACGCGGTGAACCTGGAGACGGCCGTGGCACGTAGCCGGGGACGCGCTTTTGCACCCGCGAACCCTTGCTCGACCGGGAGTGTAGGAGCCGTCACGCGCAAAGTCAAACGGTATCATATGTCTTATATAAGACAGATGTTTTGCGGAAATTGAGTGGACGAAAAAGTGCGGTTTGTGATGAAATGCGCGCCATGACATCGAACCAGGCGAATACCGCGAATCAGACCGGCGCAGGCGGCCCAGGGCAGCCGGGCGCGAGCGATCCCGCACCTTCGCCTGCGGCGCCGCCGTCGCCGACGTTCAGCCCGTTATACCAGCAGATTAAGTCATTGATCACGCAAAGTCTCGAATCCGGTGAATGGAAGCCGGGCGAGATCATCCCGAGCGAGGTGGAGCTCGCGGCCCGCTACAAGGTCAGCCAGGGCACCGTCCGCAAGGCGATCGACGAACTGGCCGCGGAAAACCTCGTGGTCCGGCGGCAGGGCAAGGGTACTTTTGTTGCGACGCACAATGAAGATCGCGCGCAGTTCCGCTTCCTGCGCCTGCTGGCCGACGACGGTGCCGAGCATCCGCACGTGAGCCGCCTGCTCGAATGCCGGCGCCTGCGCGCGCCGGCCGAGATCGCGCGGCAGCTCGACCTGAAGCCGGCCGATCCGGTCGTGCAGGTGCGCCGGCTGCTGGAGTTCGAGAACGAAGTGACGGTGCTCGACGAGATCTGGCTGCCGGGCGCGATGTTCCGCGGGCTCACGTTCGAGCGGCTGAGCGAGTACAAGGGGCCGCTCTACGCGATGTTCGAGACGGAGTTCGGCACGCGAATGATTCGCGCGACGGAGAAGATCCGCGCGGTGGCGGCGGAGCCGGCGGTGGCCGACCTGCTGCACGTGCCGGCGGGTTTTCCGTTGCTGTCGGTCGAGCGCGTGTCCTATACATATGGTGACCGGCCGGTGGAGGTGCGTCGCGGCTGGTATGTCACAACCGGGTACTACTATCAGAATGACTTGAGTTGACGGAGTTTCGGCTCAAGCCGAGTGCGTTCGCGTTTCCCACGCTCGCGAAGCACGTTTCGGGCCGCCTTTTGTTCTAGTTCGCGCAACTATCCAGAGCAGACTTTCGCTGCAGCGCGATATAAAAAGGCGCTAAAATCGCGGATTAGTGTGACAACATAGTAGGGGTCTAGCATGACTGATGCAGTAAGAAAGCCGAGGCCGGAATACCGGAACATCGGATTCGCCGATATCACGATGAAATATCGCATGCCGCTGGCGGCGATATTGTCGATTCTCCATCGAGTCAGCGGCGCGCTGCTGTTCTTGTTCCTGCCGTTCCTGCTGTTCCTCTTCGACCAGAGCCTCACGTCCGAGCTCAGCTTCGAAGTCTTCAAGGCTTTCCTCTCCAACATCATCGTCAAGCTGATCGTCCTCGCACTGTCGTGGGCCTTCTTCCACCATTTCTGCGCCGGCATTCGCCACCTGCTGATGGACGTCAACCACGACGCCGTCACGAAGGAAGGCGGCAAGCGGACGGCAGTCGTCGTCTTTGTCGTCTCGATCGCGCTGACGATCGCCATGGCACTCAAACTGTTCGGAGCATTCTAAGAAAATGGCAGCCAATAACCGAATCGGCTCGAAGCGCCTCGTCGTCGGCGCACATTACGGCCTGCGCGACTGGCTTGCGCAGCGCATCACCGCCACGATCATGGCGGTCTACACGGTCATTCTGCTCGTCCTGTTCTTCGGCGCGCACGATTTCTCGTACGAAGGCTGGGCATCGATCTTCGCCGCGCAATGGATGAAGCTCGCGACCTTCGTGATGCTGCTTTCCCTCTTCTACCACGCATGGGTCGGCGTGCGCGACATCTGGATGGACTACGTGAAGCCCGTCGGTGTGCGCCTGCTGCTGCAATCGCTGACCATCGTCTGGCTGCTCGCATGTGCGGGCTACGCCGCGCAGATTCTCTGGAGAGTGTAAAGAATGGCTGCAATCAAAACTAATCTCCCGCGCCGCAAGTTTGACGTCGTGATCGTCGGCGCGGGCGGCTCCGGCTTGCGCGCGGCGCTGCAACTGTCGCGCGCGGGCCTGTCGGTCGGCGTGCTGTCGAAGGTGTTCCCGACGCGTTCGCACACGGTGGCCGCGCAGGGCGGTATCGGTGCGTCGCTCGGCAACATGAGCGAAGACAACTGGCACTTCCACTTCTACGACACGATCAAGGGCTCCGACTGGCTCGGCGACCAGGACGCGATCGAGTTCATGTGCCGTGAAGCGCCGAACGTCGTGTACGAACTCGAGCACTTCGGCATGCCGTTCGACCGCAACGCGGACGGCACGATCTACCAGCGCCCGTTCGGCGGCCACACCGCGAACTACGGCGAGAAGCCGGTCCAGCGCGCATGCGCGGCCGCCGACCGTACCGGTCACGCGCTGCTGCACACGCTGTACCAGCAGAACGTCGAAGCGAAGACGCAGTTCTTCGTCGAATGGATGGCGCTCGACCTGATCCGCGACGCGGACGGCGACGTGCTCGGCGTGACGGCCCTCGAGATGGAGACGGGCGACGTCTACATCATGGAAGGCAAGACGACGCTGTTCGCGACGGGCGGCGCAGGCCGGATCTTCGCGGCATCGACCAACGCGTTCATCAACACCGGCGACGGCCTCGGCATGGCTGCGCGTTCGGGCATCGCGCTGCAGGACATGGAGTTCTGGCAGTTCCACCCGACCGGCGTGGCCGGCGCGGGCGTGCTGATCACCGAAGGCGTGCGTGGTGAAGGCGGTATCCTGCGCAACGCGAACGGCGAGCGCTTCATGGAACGCTATGCACCGACGCTGAAGGATCTGGCGCCGCGTGACTTCGTGTCGCGTTCGATGGACCAGGAAATCAAGGAAGGCCGCGGCGTGGGTCCGAACAAGGATCACGTGCTGCTCGACCTGTCGCACATCGGCGCCGAGACGATCATGAAGCGTCTGCCGTCGATCCGCGAAATCGCGCTGAAGTTCGCGAACGTCGACGCGATCAAGGAACCGATCCCGGTCGTCCCGACGATCCACTACCAGATGGGCGGCATCCCGACCAACATCCACGGCCAGGTCGTCGGCACGTCGCGCGGTCACAAGGATCCGGTCAACGGCTTCTACGCAGTGGGCGAATGCTCGTGCGTGTCCGTGCACGGCGCGAACCGCCTCGGCACGAACTCGCTGCTGGACCTCGTGGTGTTCGGCCGTGCGGCCGGCAACCACATCGTCGAGCACGTGAAGAACCAGAAGGAACACAAGCCGCTGCCGGCCGATGCAGGCGAATTCTCGCTGGCGCGCCTGGCGAAGCTGGACAAGTCGACCTCGGGCGAATACACGCAGGACGTCGCGAACGACATCCGTTCGACGATGCAGAAGCACGCAGGCGTGTTCCGCACGTCGGAGCTGCTGAAGGAAGGCGTCGACCAGATGGCCGGCCTGAAGGCGCGCGTGGAAAACATCCACCTGAAGGACAAGTCGAAGGTGTTCAACACCGCGCGCGTCGAAGCGCTCGAGCTGGAGAACCTGATCGAAGTGGCTCGCGCCACGATGGTGTCGGCGGAAGCGCGCAAGGAAAGCCGTGGCGCGCACGCACACAGCGACTACGAACACCGCGACGACGAGAACTGGCTGCGCCACACGCTGTGGTACAGCGAAGGCGATCGCCTCGACTACAAGCCGGTTCAAATGAAGCCGCTGACGGTCGACTCCGTGCCGCCGAAGCCGCGCACGTTCTAAGCCGAGTCAAAGGAATCCGAAATGGCAAAACGCATTTTTGAAGTCTACCGCTACGATCCGGACAAGGACGCAGCGCCGCGCATGCAGACGTACGAGCTCGAGATCCAGCATGAGCGCATGCTGCTCGACGCACTGGTGAAGCTGAAGGCACTGGACGAGACGCTGTCGTTCCGCCGTTCGTGCCGTGAAGGCGTGTGCGGTTCGGACGCGATGAACATCAACGGCAAGAACGGTCTCGCGTGCCTGACGAACCTGAACGACCTGCCGCAGAAGATCGTGCTGCGTCCGCTGCCGGGCCTGCCCGTCGTGCGCGACCTGATCGTCGACATGACGCACTTCTTCAACCAGTACCACTCGATCAAGCCGTACCTGATCAACGACGCGCCGCCGCCGGAGAAGGAACGCCTCCAGTCGCCGGAAGAACGCGACGAGCTCGACGGCGTGTACGAGTGCATTCTGTGCGCGAGCTGCTCGACGTCGTGCCCGAGCTTCTGGTGGAACCCGGACAAGTTCGTCGGCCCGGCCGGCCTGCTGCAGGCTTACCGCTTCATCGCGGACAGCCGCGACACCGCTACCGGCGAGCGTCTCGACAACCTGGAAGACCCGTACCGTCTGTTCCGTTGCCACACGATCATGAACTGCGTCGACGTTTGCCCGAAGGGCCTGAACCCGACGAAGGCGATCGGCAAGATCAAGGAACTGATGGTCCGCCGCGCGGTTTAAGGCCGGGCTGCAATGAGCGACGATTCGCATCAATCCGACCCGCACCGTCGCGCGCGCCTTCGCTGGCGCGCGCGGCGGGGTCTGCTGGAAAACGACATCGTATTCGAGCGTTTCTTCGGCAGATACGAGCATGACCTCACCGATGCAGACGTAGGCGCGTTGTCGCGCCTGCTCGATCTGAGCGACAACGACCTGATGGACTTGCTCCTCGCGCGCAAGGAACCAGAAGGCGACCTAGACAGCCCGGACATTCACCGGCTGTTGGAGATGCTGCGCAACGTGTAACGCCAAGGTGTGACACGTTGTGCCCGTTATCGAATCCCGTTTCTTTATTTCGATTGAGGATGTGCCATGACTCCGTCTGATGTTAAAGCCACGCTATCGTTCAGCGACAACTCTCCGAGCGTCGAAATGCCGATCTACAAGGGCACGATGGGCCCGGACGTGATCGACATCCGCAAGCTGTACGGCCAGACCGGCAAGTTCACGTACGACCCGGGCTTCATGTCGACGGCAGCTTGTAATTCGGCGATCACGTACATCGACGGCGACAAGGGCGAGCTGCTGTACCGCGGCTACCCGATCGACAACCTCGCGCAAAACGCGGACTTCCTCGAAAGCTGCTACCTGCTGCTGAAGGGTGAGCTGCCGAACGCAGCGCAGAAGAAGGAATTCGTCGACACCGTCACGAAGCACACGATGGTGCACGAGCAGATGCACTTCTTCTTCCGTGGCTTCCGCCGCGACGCGCACCCGATGGCGATCCTGGTCGCCGCAGTCGGCGCGCTGTCGGCGTTCTACCACGACTCGCTCGACATCAACGATCCGCGTCACCGTGAAGTGTCGGCGATCCGCATGATCGCGAAGCTGCCGACGCTCGTCGCGATGGCCTACAAGTACAGCATCGGCCAGCCGTTCGTGTATCCGAAGAACTCGCTGTCGTACAGCGCGAACTTCATGCACATGATGTTCTCGAACCCGTGCGAAGAGTACAAGGTCAACGACGTGCTCGTCCGCGCACTCGACCGTATCCTGATCCTGCACGCCGACCACGAGCAGAACGCATCGACGTCGACCGTCCGCCTGGCCGGCTCGTCGGGCGCGAACCCGTTCGCATGTATCGCGGCCGGTATCGCGTGTCTGTGGGGCCCGGCGCACGGTGGTGCGAACGAAGCCGCGCTGAACATGCTCGAGCAGATCGGTTCGCCGGACAACATCCCCGAATTCATCAAGCAGGTGAAGGACAAGAATTCGGGCGTGAAGCTGATGGGCTTCGGTCACCGCGTGTACAAGAACTACGACCCGCGTGCGAAGCTGATGCGCGAAACGTGCTACGAAGTGCTGAACGAACTGGGCCTGCACGACGACCCGCTGTTCAAGCTCGCGATGCAGCTCGAGAAGATCGCGCTGGAAGACGAATACTTCGTGTCGCGCAAGCTGTACCCGAACGTCGACTTCTACTCGGGCATCGTTCAGCGCGCGCTGGGCATCCCGACGTCGATGTTCACGTGTATCTTCGCGATGGCACGTACGGTCGGCTGGATCGCACAGTGGAACGAAATGATCGGCGATCCGGAGCAGAAGATCGGCCGTCCGCGTCAGCTGTTCATCGGCGATACGCCGCGCGAAGCGAAGCCGCTCAACGCACGTTAAGCCGTGTGTGGCGCGAACGGCCGGCAGGCCGCTCGCGTCGGGCAATCGCAACGCCACGACACCCCGACGGGTCATCCCGTCGGGGTGTTTTCATTTGCGCGCCGGATCGGCGCGATGCTCCAGCGACGGCGGGCGTGTGTCGAGTGCGGGCGCGTCGTCATCGGGCGCGTGGCCGTGCCGCACGAAGAACTGCCGGTAGGCGCCGGGCGTCATCCCGCGTGCGGCGAGGAACTGGCGGTTGAAGTTCGCGGCATTCGGAATGCCGCAGCGCGCGGCCACGGTCGCGATCGGCCAGTCGGTGCCGACGAGATGACGGCACGCGTGCGCGAGCCGCAGCCGCTGCACGTAGCGCCCGACGCTTTCGCCGAGATGCCGGACGAACAGGCGCTGCAGCGTGCGTTCGGACATGTGCGCAGCGGCGGCGAGCGCGTCGATGCGCAGCGGTTCGTGGAAGTGCCGGTCGATCGCGTCGAGCACGCGGTCGAGGCGCTCGGCTTCGGGGGCGGCCGAATCGGCGTGCGGTGTCGTGCGTTCGCTCCGGTCGTACGCGTGCGCGGTGGCGAGCGGCTCGCCGCCGGCTTCCGCGAGATCGGCGAGCGTGTCGAGCGCGGCCGCGAGCCTGGCGCGCGGCGACGGATCGAGCAAGTGCGGCAGCCGCGCCCGCATCGCGCGGGCTGTGTCCGTGTCGAAGCGCAGGCCCGGTGCGGCACGCCGCAGCAGCGAACGCAGCGGCGCGTATTCGGGGCAGCAGTCGGCCAGCCGCCGCACCCAGTCGCCGTCGAACCAGATGACGACCGCGACCTCGGGCGCATCGCGATCGATGCGCGCGTTCGACGACCAGGTATGCGGCAGGTTGGGCGGCACGAGCACCAGGTCGTCGTCTGTGTAGTGCGCGACGTGATCGCCGATGAAGCGCCGGCCGCGGCTGTTGAGCGTCAGCGTCAGTTCGTACTCGGGATGGCGATGCCATTCGAACGGAATGCGCGCGAGCTGGCGGTGATAGACACGGATCGAACAGCCGGGGGCGAACGTCACGTGCTCGTACTGCGGTTTCATCGCGGCCTCCGGGAGAGGGCGGGCATCGCGCCATGGCATGATCGAGGGCGATCGTCACGACGGAGCAATGCCATGTTTTCACATGTTTGCGTGGGCGTCAGCGACACCTCACGCGCCTACGATTTCTACGCGCCGCTGTTCGCGGAACTCGGGCTGCGCCTCAAATTCCGCGAGCCGGACGGCTGGACGGGCTGGATGCCGGCCGACGCCGACCGGCCGCTGTTCTTCTTCGGCCAGCCGCTCGACGGCCGTGCGCCCGAACCGGGCAACGGCCACACGATCGCGTTCGTTGCGCCGACGCGCGCGCACGTCGATCGCTGCCACGCGCTCGCGCTGCGCCACGGCGGCACCTGCGAAGGGCCGCCGGGCCTGCGGCCGGACTATCACCGCGATTACTACGGCGCCTATTTCCGCGATCCGGACGGCAACAAGCTTTGCGTGGTCTGTCATCGTCCCGAGTGATCCAGGGTTGTCAGGATTGTATCGATAGTTGGCCGGATAACGGTGATCTCGGCTGCGCACCGGCCGTACGCTGACGGCACATCACGACACCTGTCAGCGAGGAGACCACGATGCAACTGACGATTGACGACCTGCCTGCCGCGATTCGCGACGCGAAAAAGGGGCTGTGCGCCGACCTGCCCGGTTATGCGGCCACGTTTCGCGAGCTGGAGGGCGACATCGCGCGGCAGGTCGACGCGATCCGCCGCGCGCATGCGCATGGCCACGACGTGATTCCGGTGGTGCCGTTCGCGGACATCGCGGGCGGGACCGTCGATCCGCGCACGGTGACAGCGATCCGCACGCATGGCGCGGTCGTGATTCGTCGCGTATTCGATGCGCGGCAGGCGCGCGACTGGAACGACGAGATCGGCGCGTACCTGGACGCGAACCGCTTCACCGAGCGGCTCGATGCGCGCGCCGAGGATCGCTATTTCGGCAACCTTGCGTCGGGCAAGCCGCAGATCTACGGCGTTTATTGGTCGAAGCCGCAGGTGGCTGCGCGCCAGTCGCCGGCACTGACGCAGGCGCGCGTGTTCCTGAACCGCCTGTGGCGGCACGCCGACGGCGGGCGTACGCACTTCGATCCCGATCAGGTGCCGGCCTATGCGGACCGGATTCGCCGCCGCCCGCCCGGCTCGACGTCACTCGGGCTGTCGCCGCATGTCGACGGCGGTTCCGTCGAACGCTGGCTCGGCGCGAACTTCCGCCAGGTCTACCGTCACGTGCTGGCCGGCCGCTGGTGCGATTACGACCCGTTCGATGCAGCGTTCCGTCCGGACGTCGAGGAGATTCCGTCGCCGGCCGTGTGCTCGATGTTCCGCACGTTCCAGGGCTGGACCGCGCTCACGCCGCAGGGGCCGGGAGACGGCACGCTGCAGTTGATCCCGGTTGCGAACGCGATGGCCTATGTCGTGCTGCGCGCGCTGCAGGACGATGTCGCCGACGACGACCTGTGCGGCGCGCGTCCGGGGCGCGCGCTGTCGATCCGGCCCGAATGGCACGCACTGTTGCTCGATGCGCTGGTGCCGATCCCGCACATGGAGCCGGGCGACGCGGTGTTCTGGCATGGCGACGTCGTGCACGCGGTCGAGGATGCGCACCGCGGCAGCGGCGACAGCAACGTGATGTACATCGCGGCCGCGCCCGGTTGCGCGAAGAACGACGCGTACCTGCTGCGCCAGCGGGCCGCGTTCCTGCGCGGCGAGAGCCCGCCCGATTTCCCGGCCGACCATTTCGAGGTCGAATTCGACGGACGGGGCGGGGAGGGCGATCTCTCGGCGCTCGGCCGTTCGCAGATGGGGTTCGGGCCGGGCGCTTAGCCCGCGTCGCACGGGAAAGCGGCCGTTCGCCACGCGGTGAACGGCCGTCTGCCGAATCCGCTGCGGGCTGCGCGCAATTCGACGCAATCGGCTGTCTGCGCAGCCGAAATCGACGCGAATTGCGCAATTTGGCTTCCGATAATGGTCCGGACACAACGCAGCCGCCCCGTGTGCCGCACGGGTGTGGCGCTGACCATGGAGGAGTCGATGCAATTCACGCAAGCGATCGTTCGCCGCCCCGCGCCGTCCTGCGGCGCGGGCCTGACCACTGCCGAGCTCGGCGCGCCCGACTACGACAAGACGCTCACGCAGTTCCACGCATACTGCGACGCGCTGCGCACGCTCGGCGTCGAGCTGACCGAACTGCCGCCGCTGGACGCGTTTCCCGATTCGCACTTCGTCGAGGACGTCGCGGTCGTGACACCGGAATTCGCGGTGATCACGCGCCCCGGTGCGCCCGCCCGGCGCGGCGAGACGGCGCACATCGAAACGGCGCTCGCCGCGCATCGCGACCTGCTGCCGATGCAGGACGGCCGTCTCGACGGCGGCGACGTGATGCAGGTCGGCAAGCGCTTCTACATCGGCCTGACGGGCCGTACCGACGCCGAAGGCATCGCCGCGTTCGAAGCGCTCGTGTCGCGCTACGGCTATTCGGTCGTCGCGGTGCCGGTGGGCGCCGGCCTGCATCTGAAGTCGGTCGTCAACGCGCTCGGCGACGACACGCTGCTCGTGACCGAAGCGCTGGCCGCGCATCCGGCATTCGCCGACTATCGCCGGATCGCGATCTCGGCCGCCGACGAATACGCGGGCAACACGCTGCGCGTGAACGGCACGCTGATCACGCCGGCCGGCTACCCGCGCGTGCACGACGCGATCGCGTCGCTCGGGCTGCCGCTGCACGTGATCGATACGAGCGAGTTCCGCAAGATGGACGGCGGCCTGACCTGCCTGTCGCTGCGGTTCTAGCCGATTGGCGCGCGGCCGCTTCGGCCGGATAATGTGGCCCCCGCGCGGAACAGGAAACGTTCCGCGCACCAGCCACGACCCGACCGGAGCGAACGCGGATGACCGACAAGAAGATGCAGCTCGACAAGATCGATCTCCGGATCCTCGACATCCTGCGCACCGACGGGCGCATTTCCTACCGGAAGCTGTCGGAGCTCGTGAACCTCACGCCGCGGCCCTGCCAGGCGCGCGTGGAGCGGCTCGAGGCGCTCGGCGTGATCGAGGGCTACCGTGCGGTGATCAAGGCGCCGCGGGCGACCAAGCCGATCGTCGTGATCGCGCAGATCGTGCTGGCCGACCACGGGCGTTCGCAGGCGCCGTTCGAAGACGAAATGCGTGCGAATCCGGCCGTGCTCGATTGCTGGCTCGTCAGCGGCACGTTCGATTTTCTCGTACGGCTCGCGTGCGAGGATCTCGACGAGTACCGGCGGATCGCGAACGTGTGGCTGGAAAGCCCGCGATTCCGGATCGAGAAGATCGTGACGACGGCCGAACTGCAGGCGATCAAGCGCACCGTCGTGTGAGGCGGCCGGCCGGGAATGGCCGGTTTCGACGCGAATGACCGGGCCTGACGATTTGTATTCCGAATCAAATTGTCCGGCCCGAATCCAATCAGGGTGAACACTATGGATGCTATGCAAGCGGCAGTGGAGACGGCCGCGCCGTCGGGAACGACGCTGAAGCGCCGTCTGCAGGGCCGCCACATCGCGATGATCGCGATCGGCGGCTCGATCGGCACGGGGCTGTTCGTCGCGTCGGGTGCGTCGGTCGCGCAGGCGGGGCCGGGCGGTGCGATCGCCGCGTATATCGCGATCGGGCTGATGGTGTACTTCGTCGTCACGGGCCTCGGCGAGATGGCCGCACTGATGCCGGTGTCGGGGTCGTTTGCGATCTACGGCGAGAAGTACGTCGACGAAGGCTTCGGCGTCGCGCTCGGCTGGACCTACTGGTACAGCTGGGCCGTGACGATCGCGATCGAGCTGGTCGCCGCGCAGATCGTGATGCGCTACTGGTTTCCGACCATACCCGGCATCTGGTGGGGCGCGGGCTTCCTCGTGCTGATCTTCCTGCTGAATACGCTGTCGGTGCGCGGCTTCGGCGAATCGGAATACTGGTTCTCGCTGATCAAGGTCGTGACCGTGGTCGCGTTCATCGCGGCCGGGCTGCTGATCGCCGCCGGCCTGATCGGGAACGGGCATCCGGTGGGCTTGCGCAACTTCACGACCGGCGACGCGCCGTTTGTCGGCGGCGTGCACGCGATGATGAGCGTCGCGCTGATCGCGGGGTTCTCGTTTCTCGGCACCGAGCTGGTCGGGATCACCGCCGGCGAATCGGAGAATCCGCGCAAGACGATCCCGCGCGCGGTGAAGCAGATTTTCTGGCGGATCATGCTGTTCTACGTGTTCGCGATCTTCGTGATCGGCCTGCTGGTGCCGTACACGGACCCGAACCTGCTGAAGAGCGACGTGACCGACATCGGCGTGAGCCCGTTTACGCTGGTGTTCAGCCATGCCGGTTTCCGGCTCGCCGCCGGCGCCATGAATCTCGTGATCCTGACGGCCGTGCTGTCGGCCGGCAACTCCGGCACCTACGCGGCAACACGGATGCTGTACAACCTCGCGGCGGAAGGGCGCGCACCGGCGATGTTCGCGACGCTGTCGCCGGGCGGCGTGCCGCGCAACGCGCTGTACGCGACGATGGCCGTCGGCGGGCTGTGCTTTCTCACGTCGCTGACCAACAACCAGAGCATCTATCTGTGGCTGCTGAACACGGTCGGCATCACGGGTTTCATCGCGTGGCTCGGCATCGCGGTCTGCCATTACCGGTTCCGCAAGGGGTTCCTGAAGCAGGGCTACCGGCTCGATCAGCTGCCGTACCGCGCGAAATGGTTCCCGTTCGGGCCGCTGTTCGCGATCGCGATCTGCATCGTGATCTCGCTCGGGCAGGATTACCAGGCGTTCTTCGCGGCCCGCATCGACTGGATGGAAGTGCTGTCGATCTACGTGTGGATTCCGCTGTTCGTCGCGATCTGGTGGGCATATCGCCGGGCGCGCAAGAGCCGGCTCGTGCGCTACGAGGAGATGGACATCGGGCCGTGGCTGACGCGCTCGGTCGAGGCCGTCGATGCGGCGGCCACGCAGCACGGGCATCCGCACTGACTAGTCGGTATTGAACGCGCGGTACCGAAAGCGCGGCAACGGAAGCCGGTCGCATCGGACGGCCGGCTCCGCTGCGACGGCCCGCGCGCGGCGGCGCACGCAAACCGCGCTCAGTGCGCGTGCTGCAACTGCGCCTTCATGAAGTCCACCCACGCGCGCACTTTCTGCGGCACGTGCCGCGTCGCGACATACAGCGCATAGACGTTCTGCTGCGGAAACCGGTACGCGGGCAGCGCATCGATCAGCGTGCCGCTTTCGAGATCGTCGCGCACGAGCCATTCGGGCAGCAGCGCGACGCCGCTGCCCTGGCGCGCGAGTTCACGCAACACCGATGCGTTGTCGACGACGACGCGAGGCTTCGCGGCCGGTCGAAATGCATGTTCGTTGCCCGCGCGATCGGTGAGCGTCCATTCGGCGATCCGCTCGAGCCGGCTGTGGCCGAGCTGCGGCAGGCGGGCGAGGTCGTCGGGCGACGCCGGTTTCGGGCGCCCGGCCTTCGCCGGCAGGTCGGGCGCCATCACGGCGAGTACGTCGTAGGTGGCGAGGCAGACGCCGCGATAGGGCAGGTCGCGAAAGTGCTCGTGGCGTCCGAGCCGGATCGCGACGTCGAAGCGGTCGCGCACGAGATCGGCCTGCGACGTATGCGTTTCGAGCCGCACGCGTAACGCGGGATGCTGCGCGGTGAAGGCATGCAGCATCGGTGCGAGGACGCGCGCCGCATACTCGACCGTCGACGTCACGCGCAGCATGCCCTGCATCCCGCCGTGCTCGCCGCGCACCTCGTCGATCGCGCCTTCGGCTTCGTCGAGCACGCGCAGGCAGCGCTGATAGAAGCGCTCGCCGGCATCGGTCAGCTCGACACGCCGGGTCGTGCGCGTGAGCAGCGTGACGCCGAGCTCGGCTTCGAGCTGTTTCACGTTGAAACTGACGGCCGCCCGCGCCTGGTTCAGTGCGGTGGCGGCGGCCGTGAACGAACCGGCTTCGACCACGGCACGGAAAACGGCGAAACGATCGAGGCTCACCATGGTTGGGGCGTGGGTCCTGTCTGGCTGTTGGATCGCTCGAAGGGTACCCGAATGTGCGGCCGCGCGGCGTTGCGGTGTCGTGGCGGCGCGATCCGATTGTCAAAAGATTTCGACGGGACTCGTCGCATCCGGCCGCTTACCGATACGCGTGCCGGCTTCTACACTGCGGCGTTTCGTGATGTTCCCGCCGCCATGCCAGACCGTTCCAGAATCGCCGCCGTCTACCTGCTCGGCTTCGCGATCGACCTCGCGAACATGTTCATGCTGAACGCCGCGTATCCGGCGCTGCAGCGCGAGCTGCACGCGTCGGTCGCGCAGCTTGCGTGGGTCGGCAACATGTACGTGCTCGGCCTGACCGTCGTGATTCCGTTCGGCACGTGGCTCGCGCGCCGCTGCGGCGAGCGGCGCGTGTTCGCCGCATCGCTGCTGCTGTTCGGGCTCGGCAGTGCCGGCGTCGGCGCGTCGCCGTCGATCGAGACGCTGCTCGCGTGGCGGCTGGTCCAGGGGCTCGGCGGCGGGCTGCTGATTCCGGTCGGGCAGACGATGGCCTATCGCGCGTATCCGCCGCAGGCGCGGGCGCGGCTCACGTCGGTCGTGATGATGGTCGCGCTGCTCGTGCCGGCGTTGTCGCCGGCGATCGGCGGGGCGATCGTCGATCGCGGTTCGTGGCGCGCGATCTTCTTCGCGATGTTGCCGATCGCGGCCGCGACCTGCGCGCTCGCGTTCGCATGGCTGCCGCACGACGGCGCGCGCGACCGGCCGCCGCGGCTCGACTGGCCGGGGCTCGGCCTGAGTGCGGTCACGCTCGTCGCGCTGCTGCTCGGGCTGACCGCCGCGGGGCAGCCCGGCGGCGCGGCATTCCCGCTCGCGATGCTGGCCGTCGCGAGCGCGGCAGGCGCAGGCTATGCGGCGCATGCGCGTCGCGCCCTGTCGCCGGTCGTCGACCTGCGCCTGCTCGCCCAGCCGCTGCTGCGAACCTGCGTGGTGGTCTATCTGTGCGTGCCGGGCATCTTCACGGGCGTCAACCTCGTCGCGTCGCTCTATCTGCAGAACGCGCTCGGGTTGAGCGCTGCGCATGCCGGCGCGCTGATGCTGCCGTGGGCGATCGCGGCGTGCTTCGCGATCGCGACCACGCGCCGCTGCTTCGCGCGCCACGGCGCGAAGCCCTTGTTCGCGAGCGGCATCGCGATCGATTGCGTCGGCATCGCACTGCTCGCGACCCCCTGGACCGGCGTCGAAGCCGTGCGCATCGCGGCATTCGCGGCGATGGGGTTCGGCGCGAGCCTGTGCACGAGCACGTCGCAAAGCGCGGCGTTCGTCGATGTGCCTGCCGACCGGATGGGCGACGCGAGCGCGCTGTGGAACATCAACCGCCAGTTGAGCTTCTGCGTCGGCGTGGCCGTGCTCGGCAGCGCACTCAATGCGTTGCTGGCGTTCGACGCGGGCAGTCCGTCGCTCGCGCCGTACCGCTGGTGCTTCGGGCTGGCGGTCCTGCTGACGTTGCTGCCGCTGGGCCTGATTGCACGGCTTCCCGCACACCGTGCGCCGGTCGCGCAACCCGTTTCATCCCACTCGTGAGAACCTGAGAGCCTTATGAATTTGCCGAATCCGTATTTCAAGGAAGTCGTCGACACCGTTGCCGACATCGCGTGCTGGTTGTCCGGCCGTGCTGGCCCCGAGCGGCTCGCGACGCTGATGGCGCGCTTTTCGTCGGGATTTTCGATGATCACGATGTCGGGCACGGTGCTCGATTACGCGGGCATCGATGCGCTGTTTTCACACGGGCACGGCGCGCGCCCCGGGCTGGTGATCGACATCGACGAGTTGCGCGGGCTTGCCGTGTGGTCCGATGGCGCGACGATCGGCTATCGCGAGACGCAGACCGACGCGCAAGGGCAGCGCACGGTGCGGCGCTCGACGGTCGTGTTCCGGCGCGAGGCGGACGGGCTGATCGTGTGGCGCCATTTGCACGAGACGCCGGTCGTCGCGTGAGCGGGGCATCGGCCGCCCTGCCTGAGGCGGCGCGGATGCGGTGCCGGCGTTACTTGTCCAGCTCCGGATAGTGCCGGAAGATGCCCATGTCGTTGAACGGGATGCGGCGTTCCGACGCGAGGTAGCGCGCCACCGGCGGATGCTCCGCGACGCGGTCGTGCAGCGCGACCAGCGCCGCGATTTTCCGCTCCGCGCGCTTCATCGCTTTCGGAAACGCGTAACGCAGCCCCTCGATCAACTGGAACATCGACAGGTCCGTATAGCTGAGTGTGCGGCCGGCGATGTAGCCGCTCTTGTGCGGGTTCTGGTCGAGTACGCGCTCGAAGTAACCGAGGAATTTCGGCAGCCGGTTTTCGAGGAAATCGGCCGCGCGCTCGGCGGCTTCCGCCTGCTGGTCCTCGTAGTAGAGGCCGCTTGCGATCGGATGGTGCGTGTCGTGGATCTCGGTGACGAAATCGGCCACGGTCAACTGAAGCTGGTGCACCCACAGCCGGCCGGCTTCGTCGTCCGGCGCGAGCCCGAGCCGCGCGCCGAGAAACAGCAGGATGTTCGCGGTCTGCCCGACCATCAGGTCGCCGGCTTTCAGGAACGGCGGCGCAAACGGCACGCATTCCGCCTTCGCGCTGTCCATCATGCGCATCATCGCCGGCACCCCCATGCCGCGCCCCGATTCGCGCGCGACGTCGACGTAGTCGGCTTCCGCCGCCTCGAGCGCGAGCCGCACATATTCGCCTCGGCCCTGGATCTCGGGCCAGTAATACAGTTCGTATCGCATGCTGTTTTCCCGTTCGTTGAAGCGGCCGCCACGGGCATCGTGACGATCGGGCGGCCGCGCGTCGCGCGCCGCCCGCTGCGAATAGACAGTCTAGGCGATCGCGGGAAAAGTGCCGCGCATCGCCATCGCGCGCTACGCGCCGCGCTCGCCGCCCTCGGGGCCGTAGAAGAACACCCAGGTCGAGAAGTCGCCGGAGAAGCCGGTGAAGCGGTGGTCGGCGTGTGCCGGGACGAACAGCACGTCACCGGCCGCGACCGCGCATTCGCGTCCGTCGACGACGAAGTGCGACGTGCCGGTGGCGATCACGTAGACCTCGTCGCGCGCGTGCGGCTTCTGCTTGTCCTCGATGCGCGGCCGGTACAGCTCGACGTCGAGCGTGCCGTGGCGAAACAGCGTCGTGAACAGCGTGCCTTCTTCGTCGAGACGGGTGAGCGATTCGTTCAGGCCGAGCTTCATCGTGGTGTACTCCGGGTCCGGGGCGTGGGGATTGCCCATGTGCGTTGCGCGATCGTAGCGCGTCATGCCGGGAAGTCGCGCGGAGCGCATGATCGCCATCTGTGGAACGAATCGCGCAGGCGCTCACCTTATGTGAAACGCAGGCATCCATCCGCGAAACGACGACGCGATTGCGCGTATTGGCTCGCGAGCTTCACCGCAATTTAACAAACGCCGACTACGATCCGGGCTCGTCAATCGACGCAAGCGCGGCGATTCGGTCCGCGCTGCGGTACTGCCGTCCGTCGCCACCTGCGCGACTCGCCCGATTGCGATTTCCCGTGACCGTGAATGCGACGCCGAGGTATCGCGTCGACGTCATTCGCATCATTTCGTATTTCTCATGAAACTGAATCCGCTGGCTTCCTCACGCAGAAAATTCCTGGCCGCCGCGCCGGCCGTCGCGGCGGTGCCGCTGCTGAGCGCATGCGGCGGCGACGACGTCACGTCGATGCCCGTTACCGACGCCGCGCTGGCCGCGCAGATGTCCGCGAAGCTGAATGCGCAGCTCGGCGATGCCGCGACGGTCGGCGCGATCCAGCCGGCGCTGACCGACGTCGGGTTTGCGTGGGACCTGCCGACGATGCCGGCGGCCCAGGCCGGCGCGATCGTCGCGTACAGCTTCGGCAATCGCCCGAACGCGGCAAGCGGCAATACGTCGAGCACGGGCGGCAACCAGTCCGCGCTGCCCGATCCGGGGCCTGTCAACGAAGCGCTCGCGGACGCCGTCTATCGCATTCGGCAACTGAAGCCGGTCAAGGTCTACGCGCAGTGGGAGATCGCCCGCTTTCTCGTGTCGAAATACGGGATGGGCGCCGACGTGCTGTCGTCGATCGAGCCCGTGATCGCGAGCGACGGCACGATCGTGTACCTCAGCACGGCCGGCGTGGCCGCTGAGGCCGCGGCGCGCGCGGGCGGCGCGGCCGCGATGGGCAGCGTCGCGGTGGTCGGCCATCGGGATCACGCGAAGCGCTGCATCCAGACCTCGCAGCAGGCGGGCATGAAGGCGGCCGCGGTTGCCGAGGTGCCGTTGCCGACGCGCTACGACCCGCAGTCGGGCCAGCCGTGGACGCGCAACCGCAGCCTGTACCTCGTGCACGACATGTATGCGCAGATGCTCGCCCGCGCGGTCGGCGCGACGATGCAGGCGTTCCCGAAGGGCTGACGCACTTTCTTTCTCCCGATTCCGATGACCATGCAGACCCGCCGCCATTTCCTCGCTTCCGCTGCCGCGCTTGCCGCGACCGGTGCCGCCAGCACGCCGGGCTTCGCCGGCGACGCTCCCGTTTCAGATACCGAACTGCAACGCCAGATGCTCGGCAAGCTGACGAACGAACTGAACGACCGCGCAGCCGCCGCCGACGAGGCCGGTTACCTGTTCGAGACGTTTTTCTCGTGGACGCCGCCGACCGTCCAGGCCACGGCCATCAACACGATTGCCGCATTCGCTTTCGGCAGTCGCGCCGCGCCGTCGTCGGGCGCCGCGCCGGTGCCCGGCCCCGTGAACGAGGCGATTGCCGACGCCGTGTTCCTGCTGCGCCAGAAGGTCGCCGCGCGGATCTTTGCGCAGCAGGAAGTCGCGAGCGTGCTCGCGTCGAAATACGGGCTGACGGCCGGCGTGACGTCGATCGCGACACCGGCGCCGGCCGCCGGCAGCCCGATACCGACGCCCGACGGCGTCGTAACCGCGATCGTCAGGCAGGCCGGCTCGGCCTCGGCACTCGGCAACGTCGGTGTCGTCACGCATTCGGATCAGGCGTCGATTGCCGTGCGCGTGTCGAAAACCGCGGGGATTCAGGCCGCGGTGCCGGCGGGCCTGACGCTGCCGTCGCTCTACGACGCGTCCGCGCAGATGCCGGCCTTGCGGCGCCGCGATCTTTACCTGCTGAGCAACGTCGGCGTGCAACTCGGGATGCTGCGGCTCGACCTGATCAACCGCGAATACCCGAACGGCTGACGCTGC
Organism: Burkholderia sp. 572; assembly: GCF_040545135.1. Taxonomy (NCBI): domain Bacteria; kingdom Pseudomonadati; phylum Pseudomonadota; class Betaproteobacteria; order Burkholderiales; family Burkholderiaceae; genus Burkholderia; species Burkholderia sp. 572. The sequence continues at coordinate 243,892 of NZ_JBEPLH010000008.1, forward strand.
GGGGCACTCGCGGCATCCACCGCCGAACGACTTCACGTTCCGGGCGCCCGGTGTGCGGCGCAATCGCGAGCTACGGGCCGTTCAAGACGCCGTCGCTGCACGACACGTCGCAGCGAAGGGTGTTGTTCCGCAACGGCCGCTTCCACTCGCCGGAGGACGCGCAGCGCTTCTGCGTGCAGCGCGATACCGACCCCACGAAGGCGGCCAGCCGTCGCGTGTCGCCGTGACACGCACCCCACGCGACGGCTGCAACCGCCGCCGCGCCGTGCGCGCCCGCATTTGCCGGGTAATGCCGATACAGGTATTGGCACTACCAGCCAAACCACTGTTTTTAATGGGTTTTTTCGCGTGCGGCCCGCGCCGTGACGCGTTCTGCGTGGCATAATCGACCGCATCCGCAAGGCTTGTAGTCACAACGACCCCGCATACCATGGCACAGACTCTCTACGACAAACTGTGGAACACCCACGTGGTCCACACCGAGGAAGACGGCACGACTTTGCTCTACATCGACCGTCAGCTGCTGCATGAAGTCACGAGCCCGCAGGCATTCGAAGGGCTGAAGATCGCGCAGCGTCCGGTGTGGCGCATCAGCGCGAACCTGGCCGTGTCGGACCACAACGTGCCGACCACCGATCGCAGCCACGGCATCGCCGATCCCGTCTCGAAGCTGCAGGTCGACACGCTCGACGCGAACTGCGATGCGTTCGGCATCACGCAGTTCAAGATGAACGACGTGCGCCAGGGCATCGTCCACATCATCGGGCCGGAGCAGGGCGCGACGCTGCCGGGCATGACGATCGTGTGCGGCGATTCGCATACGTCGACGCACGGCGCGTTCGGCGCGCTCGCACACGGCATCGGCACGTCGGAAGTCGAGCACGTGCTCGCCACGCAAACCCTGCTGCAGAAGAAGAGCAAGAACATGCTCGTGAAGGTCGAGGGTGCGCTGCCGCGCGGCTGTACCGCGAAGGACATCGTGCTCGCGATCATCGGCAAGATCGGCACGGCCGGCGGCACGGGCTACGCGATCGAATTCGGCGGCTCGACGATCCGCGCGCTGACGATGGAAGGCCGCATGACCGTCTGCAACATGGCGATCGAAGCCGGCGCGCGCGCGGGCATGGTCGCGGTGGACGACACGACCATCGATTACCTGAAGGGCCGTCCGTTCGTGCCGACCGGCGCGGAATGGGATCAGGCCGTCGAATACTGGCGTCAGTTCAAGTCGGACGAAGGCGCGCAGTTCGATCGCGTGGTCGAGCTGAACGCGGCCGAGATCGTGCCGCAGGTCACGTGGGGCACGTCGCCGGAAATGGTCACGTCGATCGACGGTCGCGTGCCCGATCCCGAACGCGAGAAGGATCCGGTCAAGCGCGACGCGATGGAGCGTGCGCTGGCCTACATGGCGCTCGAGCCGAACACGCCGATCGAGTCGATCAAGGTCGACAAGATCTTCATCGGTTCGTGCACGAACGCGCGCATCGAGGACATCCGCGCAGCCGCTTACGTCGTGAAGAAGCTGAACCGTCGTGTCGCGTCGAACGTGCGCCTCGCGATGGTCGTGCCGGGCTCGGGCCTCGTGAAGGCGCAGGCCGAGCGCGAAGGGCTCGACAAGGTGTTCACGGACGCCGGCTTCGAATGGCGCGAGCCGGGCTGCTCGATGTGCCTCGCGATGAACGCCGACCGGCTGGATCCGGGCGAGCGCTGCGCGTCGACGTCGAACCGCAACTTCGAAGGCCGGCAGGGCGCGGGCGGTCGCACGCACCTCGTGAGCCCCGCGATGGCGGCGGCCGCGGCGATCGAAGGTCACTTCGTCGACATTCGCAAGCTGGGGTAACGCGTGACGGCATCGAAGGTCATAACGCGGCTGGTTGCCGCGCTGGCGCTTGCGGGGCTGGGCTTCGGCCTTGCGGGCTGCAATACCGTCCAGGGCTTCGGGCAGGACGTCAACGCCGCCGGCAATGCGCTGAAGCGCGCCGCGGAGTGACGATTCCCGCCGAGAATTTGTCGATGTGCGCCGGCTGAACGCCGGCCCTTCAACCGGATAGACGGATCATGGAAAAATTCATTGTGCATACCGGCGTCGTGGCGCCGCTCGATCGCGAGAACGTCGACACCGATGCGATCATCCCGAAGCAGTTTCTGAAGTCGATCAAGCGCACGGGCTTCGGTCCGAACGCGTTCGACGAATGGCGTTACCTCGATCACGGCGAGCCGGGTCAGGACAACTCGAAGCGCCCGCTGAATCCCGACTTCGTGCTGAACCAGCCGCGCTACCAGGGTGCATCCGTGCTGCTCGCGCGCAAGAACTTCGGCTGCGGCAGCTCGCGCGAGCACGCGCCGTGGGCACTGCAGCAGTACGGCTTCCGCGCGATCATCGCGCCGAGCTTCGCGGACATCTTCTTCAACAACTGCTACAAGAACGGGCTGCTGCCGATCGTGCTGACCGAGCAGCAGGTCGATCACCTGTTCAACGAGACGGCTGCGTTCAACGGTTTTCAACTGACGATCGACCTCGACGCGCAGGTCGTGCGTTCGGGCGACGGCCGCGAGTATCCGTTCGAGATCGCCGCGTTCCGCAAGTACTGCCTGCTGAACGGCTTCGACGACATCGGCCTCACGCTGCGCCACGCGGACAAGATTCGCCAGTTCGAGGCCGAGCGCCTCGTGAAGCAGCCGTGGCTCAATACCAAGCTGGTCGGCTGACGTGCCTTTCGGGCGGGCGCGCCGGCGGCGCGCTCGCCGGCCTGCCTCATAAAACCTATCCAGTCAGGAATTTCGCATGAAGATTGCAGTGCTGCCCGGCGACGGCATCGGTCCGGAAATCGTCAATGAAGCGGTGAAGGTGCTGAACGCACTCGACGAGAAGTTCGAACTCGAACAGGCGCCGGTTGGCGGCGCGGGCTACGAGGCAAGCGGTCATCCGCTGCCCGACGCGACGCTGAAGCTCGCGAAGGAAGCCGACGCGATCCTGTTCGGCGCCGTGGGCGACTGGAAGTACGACTCGCTCGAGCGCGCGCTGCGCCCCGAGCAGGCGATCCTCGGGCTGCGCAAGCATCTCGAGCTGTTCGCGAACTTCCGCCCGGCGATCTGCTACCCGCAGCTCGTCGATGCGTCGCCGCTGAAGCCCGAGCTGGTCGCGGGCCTCGACATCCTGATCGTGCGCGAACTGAACGGCGACATCTACTTCGGCCAGCCGCGCGGCGTGCGTGCCGCACCGGACGGCCTGTTCGCGGGCGAACGCGAAGGCTTCGACACGATGCGCTATTCGGAACCGGAAGTGCGCCGCATCGCGCACGTCGCGTTCCAGGCGGCCCGCAAGCGCGCGAAGAAGCTGCTGTCGGTCGACAAGGCGAACGTGCTCGAAACGTCGCAGTTCTGGCGCGACATCATGATCGAAGTGTCGAAGGAGTACGCGGACGTCGAGCTGTCGCACATGTACGTCGACAACGCGGCGATGCAGCTCGCGAAGGCGCCGAAGCAGTTCGACGTGATCGTCACCGGCAACATGTTCGGCGACATCCTGTCGGATGAAGCGTCGATGCTGACGGGCTCGATCGGCATGCTGCCGTCGGCGTCGCTCGACAAGAACAACAAGGGCCTGTACGAACCTTCGCACGGTTCGGCGCCGGACATCGCGGGCAAGGGCATCGCGAACCCGCTCGCGACGATCCTGTCGGCCGCGATGATGCTGCGTTACTCGCTGAATCGTGCGGAGCAGGCCGATCGCATCGAGCGCGCGGTGAAAACGGTGCTCGAACAGGGCTACCGCACGGGCGATATCGCGACGCCGGGTGGCAAGCAGGTCGGCACGACGGCGATGGGCGACGCGGTGGTCGCGGCGCTGTAACGCAAGCAAGTAGAAAGGGCGCGAACGGGCCGCGAAATCGGCCGGTTCGCGCGCGGTTGGCCGTTGTGCGGGCAACCGGCTTTGTGTAGACTCGAACGATGGCGCAAATTTCCCTGATCTCCCCGGTCTTGAAACTCCACGGCAACATTGCCCGTGCGGGTGCGCGCGCCATCGTCATCACGAAAACCATTACCACGAAAACGATCATTAAACGCTGATCGTCCGTCGTGCCCGCCTATTTCCCCGCGCGGTCACACCGGGGACGGAAATGGCGGGGAAGCTCCATCAAAGGGTTAGTCATGAACGTAGGTCTCGTAGGTTGGCGCGGCATGGTCGGCAGCGTCCTGATGCAGCGCATGCAGGAAGAGGGCGATTTCGACCTGATCGAACCGGTGTTTTTCAGCACCAGCAACACGGGCGGCAAAGCGCCGTCGTTCGCGAAAAACGAGACTACGCTCAAGGACGCGACCAACGTCGACGAGCTGAAGAAGTGCGATGTGATCATCACGTGCCAGGGCGGCGACTACACGAACGACGTGTTCCCGAAGCTGCGCGCGGCGGGCTGGAACGGCTACTGGATCGACGCGGCATCGTCGCTGCGGATGAAGGACGACGCGGTCATCATCCTCGATCCGGTCAACCTCGACGTGATCAAGGATGCGCTCGTCAAGGGCACGAAGAACTTCATCGGCGGCAATTGCACGGTCAGCCTGATGCTGATGGCGCTCGGCGGCTTGTTCCGCGAGAACCTCGTCGACTGGATGACGGCGATGACCTACCAGGCCGCATCGGGCGCGGGCGCGCAGAACATGCGCGAACTGCTGTCGCAGATGGGCACGCTGAACGGCGCGGTGAAGGAGCAGCTCGCCGATCCGGCATCCGCGATCCTCGACATCGACCGCCGCGTGCTGGCCGCGATGAACAGCGACGCGATGCCGACCAGCAACTTCGGCGTGCCGCTCGCCGGCTCGCTGATCCCGTGGATCGACAAGGATCTCGGCAACGGGATGTCGAAGGAAGAGTGGAAGGGCGGCGCGGAAACCAACAAGATCCTCGGCAAGCCGGCGATGGGCGAGCCGGGTTCGATCCCGGTCGACGGCCTGTGCGTGCGGATCGGCGCAATGCGCTGCCACTCGCAGGCTCTGACGATCAAGCTGAACAAGGACGTGCCGCTCGACGAGATCAACGGCATCCTCGCGTCGGCGAACGACTGGGTGAAGGTCGTGCCGAACGAGCGTGAAGCGTCGATGCGCGACCTGTCGCCGGCGAACGTCACGGGCACGCTGACGGTGCCGGTCGGCCGCCTGCGCAAGCTCGCGATGGGCGGCGAATACCTGTCGGCGTTCACGGTCGGCGACCAGCTGCTGTGGGGTGCGGCCGAGCCGCTGCGCCGCATGCTGCGCATCCTGCTCGACAAGTAAGCTCGTGTGTCCGGCCCGCGATGCGCGGGCCGCGTTGCACAAGATGGCGCGCCGCGCCGGCCTTGACGATATCAAGGCCGGCGCGGCGCGTTTTTCATGTGCGCGTCAGCGCATGTTCAGCAGCGTCTGGTCGACGGTCTGCTGGGTCTTGATCGTCTGCGCATTGGCCTGGTAATCGCGCTGCGCCTTGATCAGGTTCACCAGCTCGGTCGTCAGGTCGACGTTCGAGTTTTCCAGCGCACTTCCCTGCAGCGTGCCGTGGTTCGTGCTGCCCGGCGCGGAGATTTGCGGCACGCCCGACGCGGCGGTTTCCACATACTGATTGCCGCCAATGTTCTCGAGCCCGTTCGGGTTGTTGAAGTTCGCGAGCGCGATCAGGCCGAGCACCGCGCTCTGGCCGTTCGAATAATTGCCGGTCAGCTTGCCGTCGGTGCCGATCGAGAACGTCGTCAGCGTGCCGCTCGCGAAGCCGTCTTGTGCGAGGTTGGTCACGCCGCTTTTTCCGCCGAACTGCGTCGTGCCGCCCAGGTCGAGCGTCAGGTTCTGCGGATTGGCGCCGCCCGACGCGTTGGGGATCGAAAACGCGAACTGACCGAGGCTCGGCGTCGGCTGGCCGGTGGCGGCCGACGTCGTCGAGGTGATCCGGCCCGATGTGTCGAACGTGACGGTGCCGAGATTCGTCGGCGTCTGGCCCTGCACCCCCGCGTAGGCCTGCCAGGTGCCGGCCGCGTTCTTCGTGAAATACATCGACACCTGCTGCGAGCCGCCGAGCGTGTCGTAGACCTGGATCGACGAATTGTAGTTGTACGTGGTGTTGTCGCCTGGGTTGAACGGCGTCTTGGCCGGCACCTTGTCCTGCGAGTTCAGGTTGAACTGGCCGGTGATCTTCGTCGTCGCCTGCGGGGCGATGTTGTTGGTCGGCGCCTGCAGCGGCACGGTCGCCGCGGTATTGATCGCGCCGCCCGGGCCTGCCGCATAGCCCATCAGGTTGCGGTTTTGCGAATCGACGATGGCGCCGCTCTTGTCCCGGTGGAATACGCCGTCACGCGAGTACGTCGTCACGCCGTTGTTCGACATCTGGAAGAAGCCGTTGCCGTTGATCGCGATGTCGAGCGACGACTTCGTCGTGTTGATCGTCCCCTGGCCGAATTGCTGCTGCACCGACGCGAGCCGCGTGCCGATGCCGATCTGCGTGTTGGTCGACGTCGCAACCGAATTCGCGTACATGTCGGCGAAGTTCGCGCGCCCCTGCTTGAAGCCGACCGTGTTTGCGTTCGCGATGTTGTTGCCGATCACGTCGAGATGGTTCGCCGCGCCGGCCAACCCGCTCAAACCCTGTTGATAGCCCATGTTCGATCCCCGTAACGAGCTGGTGAGTAGATGCAGTCGTGCGACTGCGCGATGCCTCCCTGGCACCTCACGACGTCAGCCTGGCCAGGCGCGTGCCTGCCTTTCCGGCAGGTGTGTACGCGGTGGTCGAACTGCGCCGATTCTTGTTTGAAGACGATCGTAGCGACGGCAATTATTCGATCTGTGTAATTTTGTGTAATGTAATTGGATTGTTGTCGAAATGATTGATTTCGTATGAGCAATGAAACTGGGATGAGGCTTGAAAGCCTTGTGGGGCGGGGGTTTGAGGATGGATATGTCAAATTCGACGATAAGAGAGGGAAATTGGCCTCTTATCGATCAATTGAAATTTATTTGAATTGTTTTGGTGATCGGCAGGATTTGTTTTTATTGGAGATTGCTAATCCATTAACGGCAGGTGGCGCGATTTATTGAGCAAACGTGCCCGATTTCGCGGTCGTGGCGCAGCATCGAGCCCCGGAGTGGGCAGGGCGCCGGGTGAGCGGCAAGGGGCGCGCCATTCGTTCGGGACGGGATGCGGCCGGGCATCTTTCAGTTGAGGGAGGTGTGCTTCCGATCAATCGGGAACGCTGGTCGCGCCGTGTGAACCCGGGCATCGGAGCGGCCCGGCCGGCGGGCGCGCGGACGCGCGAACGCGGCCGGTTGCACCCATCGGCGACGAATTCGGCCCGAACCCGATCACGTGAAGTAAACTACGCGGTTACGACGCACAGACCCGCCGAAAGCGTCGCGTTCAACGCGACGCTTTTGCATTTCTGCGGCAACTTTATTGACGCTTTCAACCGCGAATCCGAGCCGCGCCCACGCGCGGCGATAGAGCCAACGATGTCCCGAATTTCCTTGTTTCCGCGTCAGTCCCGTCTGTCGCGCGCCGTGCGTGGCGCGCTGGCGATCCTGGCGCTCGGCGCAACCGCATCGGCCTGGGCGGCCGGCACCGGCGAACTGCCGGCGTCCGCTGCCGGTGGTGCAGTGCCGCTTACCGTGACGGTCCAGCCCGGCCAGTCGCTGAACGACATCGCGAAAGCGGCCACGCAGTCGCGCGATCCCGGTGTGCTCGCGCGCGCCGGCCGCGCGCTGTTCGACGCCAATCCGCAGGCGTTCATGAAGCACGACGCGAGCCGCCTGAAAGTCGGTGCGACGCTGACCGTGCCGGCGCTCGATGCGACAGGCGCGGCACTCGCACCGGCCGCTGCATCCGCTGCATCCGGTACATCGGGTACGGCGGCAGCTTCCGCTCCCGCGGCGGCATCCGGCGGCACGGCGGTCGCGCAGCATGGTGCGTCGGCGCCCCATCCGGGGTCGACCCCGGCGGCGACCGTGCCGTCCGCGCCGGTGGCGCCGGCCATGCATGCGGCTCCGGTGAGCGGCGCGAGCGTCGCGACGGCCGCCGGTGCGGCGGCGTCGCTCGGCGCTTCGGCGGCACACGGCGCATCGGCCGTCGAAAGCGTGCAGCCGGCGGCGCCCGTTGCCGGTGCAAGCGGTCCGCATGTGTGGAGCGGTGCGATCCAGTCGGTGCCGTCGTCCGCGAGCGGTGCCGCGCTTCCGCCTGTTGCGGGCAGCCAGGTTTCGGGCATGAACGAACCGGCCGCGGCTGCGCCCGCGACGGGCGCGTCGCAGCCCCGGCCGTCGAGCCTGCAGCAACTGCTGGCGCTGAAGAACCGCGTGCTGATGGAGTTGCAGAAGCACGGCATCGGCAAGCCGGCCACGACGAACGAGGTCGCGCCGGCGCCCGTGCCGGCACCTGTCGCACCGCGTCCGGCCGCGAACGATACGGGCGCATCCGCTGCCGCGCCGGCGGCAAGTGAAGCCGCGTCCGGCGTTGCTGCCAGCGCAGCGCAGCCGGCATCGGTATCGGCGCCCGCGCAACCGGCCGCGCCGGTGGCGGCACCTGCGCGCAGTACCGGGCAGATGGACTGGCGTCCGGCCGCGGTGGCCGGTGCGGCCGTGATCGTCCTCGCCGCAGGTTTTGCGTGGCGCAAGCGCCGGAAGGGCCGGCGCGCGGAAGAAACGGGTGATGCGGGTACGAGCGCGACGGCTGCTGCGGTCGTCGCGGGCGGGTCCGCGGCTGCGGCGGCAGAAACCGAAGCCGCGCCGTCCGTCGAGCCGGAGCTGCCGATCCGGCCCGAGATGCCGGTCGCACGCGACGCGGCTTCCGATTTGAGCCTTGCCGCGGCCACTGCCGCAGCGGCGGAGACGGTCGAGACGCCTGATACGGATGTGCCGTCGGCGCTGGAAGTGGTGCCGCCGCATGACGAGCAGCCCGAATTGCCGGCCGTGCACGCCGTAGTGCCGACCGCGAGCGAGGCGGCTCCGGCTCCGCACGATACCGAGCCGGTAGAGAAGATCGCTGCCGAAAAGCCCGCGGAACAGCCTGCCGAGACGCCGATCGCCCCCGCGGCCACCGAAACGCAGCACGAGGCGCTGATGCAGAACGCGATCAGCGCGCTCAACAGCCTCGACATGCCGCTGCCGCCGCGCACGCAGGACGAGCCGTCGCTGGCGACGGACGAGTCTGCCGCGCAGGCAAGGCAGTCCGACACCGATAAAGTCGCAACTAACGGTCAAGCCGACCCGCGCCTTCCGATTGGCGCGATCGCTCCGGCCCGCGAACATCCGGCCGATCAGGACGACGAGTTCGATTGGGATCCGGACGCGGCGACGCCTGCCGGCCAGGTGGGCAGCCCGTTCGCGACGTCGTCGCTGCCGCCGCTCGGCGGCGCGCAGTTCGGTGCACTGAAGCTCGACTTCGATCTGGACCTGCCGTCGACGCCGGGCGCCGCGTTGCCGGCGCTGACGCCGGACGAACTCGCCCGCATCGCGCGCAACAAGCTCGACCTCGCGACCGAATACGTCGAGCTGGGCGACCTGTCCGGCGCACGGACGCTGCTGCAGGAAGTGGTCGACGCGAACGACACCGCGACGCGCGACGATGCGCGTGCGCTGCTCGCGAAACTGGCGGACGAGGCGTGATGCGGATCGCGCTTGGCATTCAGTACGACGGCGCGGCGTTCTGCGGCTGGCAGGCGCAGCCGCACGGCAAGACCGTGCAGGATCGGCTCGAGCACGCGCTGGCCGAGTTCGCGCGCGTGCCGCTGCATACGACGGTGGCCGGGCGGACCGACACGGGCGTGCACGGGCTCGGGCAGGTCGTGCATTTCGATACCGACCTGGATCGCGAGGTGTTCTCGTGGGTGCGCGGGACCAACGCGTTTCTGCCGCCGACCGTGGCGGTGCAATGGGCGAAGCCGATGCCGGAGACGTTTCACGCGCGTTTCTCGGCGTTCGAGCGCACCTATTACTACGCGCTGTACGTGCATCCCGTGCGCTCGCCGATGCTGGCGGGGCGCGCGGGCTGGATCCATACGCCGCTCGACGATGACGCGATGCGCGCCGCCGCCGCGCACCTGATCGGCGAGCACGACTTCTCGTCGTTCCGGTCGTCGGAATGCCAGTCGAAGACGCCGGTCAAACACCTGTACCAGATCGACGTGCGGCGCGTGGGCCATTTCATTCATTTCCGGTTCCGCGCCAACGCGTTCCTGCACCACATGGTGCGCAACCTGATGGGCTGCCTCGTCGCGGTCGGCCGCGGCCGCTATCCGGCCGACTGGCTTGCCGACGTGCTGGCCGGGCGCGACCGTAATCTCGCGGCGCCCACGTTCATGGCCGACGGGCTGTACCTCGCCCACGTCGGCTACCCGGCGGAATTCGCCGTCCCGCCCGCGCAGCTCGGCAGCGTGCCGTGGAGCAGCGTCTGGGCCGACCTGGACCCTCAACCATGACGGATCACGCCGTGTCTCCTTCGACTCCCGCCGCGGCCGGCCTGCCGCCGCGCACGCGCATCAAGCTGTGCGGCCTGTCGCGCCCCGAGGACGTGCTGCACGCGGCGGCGCTCGGCGCCGACGCGATCGGTCTCGTGTTCTACCCGAAAAGCCCGCGCGCGGTGACGATCGCGCAGGCGGCCGAGCTGGCGCGCCTCGCGCCGCCGTTCGTGTCGGTGGTCGGGCTGTTCGTGAATGCGACCGAAGCCGAGATCGAGGCCGTCGTGCGCGACGTGCCGCTCACGCTGCTGCAGTTCCATGGCGACGAGACGCCCGGGCAGTGCGACGCCCTCGGCCGCGCGGCACGCCTGCCGTGGTTGCGCGCGGTGCGCGTCGGCCCCTCGACGCAGCCGGCCGATTTGGTAGAATCGGCACTTCATTATTCGAAAGCGCGCGGCCTCCTGTTCGACACCCTGGTGCCGGATTACGGCGGTAGCGGCAAGGTCTTCGATTGGTCTCTTATTCCCGCAGAGCTCGCGCATCGGGCCGTTTTGAGTGGTGGCTTGAGCGCGCAAAACGTCGGTGATGCGATTCGCCAGTTGCGCCCGTTTGCTGTCGATGTCTCGAGTGGCATCGAAGTGGAGGGCGCGAAGGGCGTGAAGGATCACGCCCGGATGGCGGCGTTCGTACGCGCGGTGCGCGAAGCGGACGCCGGGTGATGCAAGCCGGCGCGGCCCCGAAAGCGGGGCGCCCCGACCGATCGAGAGAGACACCATGTACAACCTTCCTGATGACCGCGGCCACTTCGGCCCGTATGGCGGCGTGTTCGTCGCCGAGACGCTGATTCACGCGCTGGACGAACTGCGCGCGGCGTATGAAAAATTCCAGAACGATCCCGATTTCGTCGCCGAATTCGAGCGCGAGCTGAAGCATTTCGTCGGCCGCCCGTCGCCGATCTATCACGCGCAGCGCTGGAGCGAGACGCTCGGCGGCGCGCAGATCTACCTGAAGCGCGAAGACCTGAACCACACGGGCGCGCACAAGATCAACAACGTGATCGGCCAGGCGCTGCTCGCGAAGCGCATGGGCAAGAAGCGCGTGATCGCCGAGACGGGCGCCGGCCAGCACGGCGTCGCGACCGCGACGATCTGCGCCCGCTTCGGGATGGAGTGTGTCGTCTACATGGGCTCGGAAGACGTGCGCCGCCAGGCCGCGAACGTCTACCGGATGAAGCTGCTTGGAGCTACGGTCGTGCCGGTCGAATCGGGTTCGCGCACGCTGAAGGACGCGCTGAACGAAGCGATGCGCGACTGGGTCACGAACATCGAAAGCACGTTCTACATCATCGGCACGGTCGCGGGCCCGCACCCGTACCCGATGATGGTGCGCGACTTCCAGCGCGTGATCGGCGACGAATGCAAGGTGCAGATGCCCGAGCTCGCGGGCCGGCAGCCGGACGCGGTGATCGCCTGCGTCGGCGGCGGCTCGAACGCGATGGGCATCTTCTATCCGTACATCGACGACACGTCGGTGCAGCTGATCGGCGTCGAAGCGGCCGGCGACGGCCTCGACACGGGGCATCACGCGGCGTCGCTGATCGCCGGCAGCCCGGGCGTGCTGCACGGCAACCGTACCTATCTTCTGCAGGACGACAACGGCCAGATCATCGAGACGCATTCGGTGTCGGCGGGCCTCGACTATCCGGGCGTCGGCCCCGAGCACGCATGGCTGAAGGACAGCGGCCGCGCACAGTACGTCGGTATTACCGACGAGGAAGCGCTGAAGGCGTTCCACGACTGCTGCCGGATCGAGGGGATCATTCCCGCGCTCGAGTCGAGCCACGCGATCGCGTATGGCGTGAAGCTCGCGCCGACGTTGCCGAAGGACAAGATCCTGCTCGTCAACCTGTCGGGCCGCGGCGACAAGGACATGCACACGGTCGCCGAGCGATCGGGCATCGAGCTCTGACCCCGACCGATGCGTGACCTGATCGAAGAACCGGGCGGCGGTGCCGCGAGCGAGGCGGGGGCGGTTCAGCCCGCCGCCGCCGTGCCGCGCGCGCTGCCGTCCGGGATCGAACTGCACAACCGCGATTTCCTGACCGATGCCGCGCACCTGCCGGACGCGTCGATCGACCTGATCGTCGCCGATCCGCCGTACGGGCTCGGCAAGGACTACGGCAACGACTCGGACAAGCGTTCGGGCGACGACTTTCTCGCGTGGACGCGCGAGTGGCTCGAGCTCGCGATTCCGAAGCTGAAGCCGAGCGGGTCGATGTACATCTTCTGCACGTGGCAGTACGCGCCGGAAATCTTCAGTTTCCTGAAGACGCAACTCACGATGGTCAACGAGATCATCTGGGACCGGCGCGTGCCGAGCATGGGCGGCACGACGCGCCGTTTCACGTCGGTGCACGACAACATCGGCTTTTTCGCGGTTTCCAGGGCGTATTACTTCGATCTCGATCCGGTCCGCATCCCGTACGACGCCGACACGAAGAAGGCCCGCTCGCGCAAGCTGTTCGAAGGCAGCAAGTGGCTGGAGATGGGCTACAACCCGAAGGACGTCTGGTCGGTCTCGCGCCTGCACCGGCAGCACGCGGAGCGCGTCGACCATCCGACCCAGAAGCCGCTGGAAATCATCGAGCGGATGGTGCTCGCAAGCTGCCCGCCGGGCGGCCGCGTGCTCGATCCGTTCATGGGCAGCGGCACGACCGCGGTGGCCTGCGCACGGCAGGGGCGCGACTTCGTCGGCTACGAGATCAACGAAAGCTATTGTGCGATCGCGCACGAGCGCGTGAGCGCGCTCGCTGCGCCGGCGTGCGCGTGAATCGCGCCGCCGCCTCGCCGAAGCATTGAGGAAAAATTGCCATGTCCCGTATTCAGCAAACCTTCGCCGCGCTCGCCGAACAAGGCCGTAAGGGCCTGATCCCGTTCATCACGGCCGGCGATCCCGATCCCGCGAAAACCGTCGAATTCATGCACGCGCTCGCCGAAGGCGGCGCGGACGTGATCGAACTCGGCGTGCCGTTCTCGGACCCGATGGCCGACGGCCCCGTGATCCAGCGCTCGTCGGAACGCGCGCTCGCGCGCGGCGTCACGCTGAAAAGCGTGCTCGCCGACGTGAAGCGCTTTCGCGAAACCGACCCCAAAACGCCCGTCGTGCTGATGGGTTATGCGAACCCGATCGAGCGGATGGGCGTCGATGCGTTCGCGGCCGAAGCGCAGGCGGCCGGTGTCGACGGTGTGCTCGTCGTCGACTATCCGCCGGAAGAGGCGGGCGTGTTCGCCGAGAAAATGCGCGCCGCGCAGATCGATCCGATCTTCCTGCTCGCGCCCACGTCGACCGACGAACGTATCGCCGACGTCGGCAAGATCGCGAGCGGCTACGTGTATTACGTGTCGCTCAAGGGCGTGACCGGCGCAGGAAATCTGGATGTTTCGAGCATTGCGGGTAAAATCCCGGCCATCAAGTCGCGCGTGCCGGTTCCGGTCGGCGTCGGCTTCGGTATCCGCGACGCCGAAACGGCGCGCGCGGTGGCCGAGGTGTCGGACGCGGTCGTGATCGGCAGCCGCCTCGTGCAGCTGCTCGAAAGCGCTGCGCCGGAGGGTGCCGCCGCCGCGCTGAAGACTTTCATTGCCGAGCTGCGCGCCGCCCTGGACGGCGCGGGCAAGACGGCGCGATAAACACAACACAGGAAGCGGGAACGGGCCGGTCGGCCCGGCCCGCCACGGAATAGGAAACCATACGATGAGCTGGCTCGACAAACTGTTGCCGCCGAAGATCAAGCAGACCGACCCGAAAAGCCGCAAGGGCATTCCGGAAGGCCTGTGGGTCAAGTGCCCGTCCTGCGAGGCCGTGCTGTACCGCAACGACGTGGATGCGAACCTGCACGTGTGCCCGAAGTGCGATCACCACATGCGCATCGGTGCGCGTGAGCGCCTCGACGGGCTGCTCGATCCGGAAGGCCGTTATGAAATCGGTCAGGAAGTCGTGCCGGTCGACACGCTGAAGTTCAAGGACAGCCGCAAGTACCCCGATCGTCTGAAGGAAGCGATGGACGACACGGGCGAGACCGACGCGATGGTCGTGATGGGCGGTGCGATCCACACGCTGCCGGTGGTCGCGGCCTGCTTCGAGTTCTCGTTCATGGGCGGCTCGATGGGCTCGGTGGTCGGCGAGCGCTTCGCACGCGGCGCGCAGAACGCGCTCGAACAGCAGGTGCCGTTCATCTGCTTCACCGCTTCGGGCGGTGCACGGATGCAGGAAAGCCTGCTGTCGCTGATGCAGATGGCGAAAACCACCGCGATGCTGACCAAGCTGGCCGAAGCGAAGCTGCCGTTCATTTCGGTGCTGACCGACCCGACGATGGGTGGCGTGTCGGCGAGCTTTGCATTCCTCGGCGACGTCGTGATCGCCGAACCGAAGGCGCTGATCGGCTTCGCCGGCCCGCGCGTGATCGAGCAGACGGTCCGCGAGAAGCTGCCGGAAGGCTTCCAGCGCGCCGAATTCCTGATCAAGACGGGCGCGATCGACATGATCGTCGACCGTCGCAAGATGCGCGACGAGATCGCGCAACTGCTCGCGCTGCTGCAGCGACAGCCGGCCGACGCGCTGGCTTGACCGGCGCAAGGTTGTGAACTCTGCGCGTCGCCTGGCTTCCGCGTCAGGCGACGCGCTTCGTTTTTTGGCGTAGTGGCGGTACCGATCCAGATTTGAACCGATGAGCACTTTTCCCACTCTCGACGCGTGGCTTTCGCATCTCGAACGCGCGCACCCGGTCGGCATCGACATGGGCCTGACCCGCATCGGGCAGGTCAAGGCGGCGCTGCAACTCGAATTCACGTGCCCCGTCATTACCGTCGGCGGCACGAACGGCAAGGGGTCGACCTGCGCGTTCCTCGAGACGATCCTCGTGCGCGCGGGCTACAAGGTCGGCTGCCACACGTCGCCGCACCTGCTCGAATTCAACGAGCGCGCGCGCGTGAACGGGCAGAACGTCACCGATGACGAACTGCTGCCGCACTTCGAGGCCGTCGAAGCCGCGCGCACGTCGTTGCCCGAGCCCGTGTCGCTCACGTACTTCGAATTCACGACGCTTGCGATCCTGCACCTGTTCGCGTCGCGCGGGCTGGACGCGGTGATCCTCGAAGTCGGCCTCGGCGGCCGGCTCGACGCGGTCAACATCATCGATACCGATTGCGCGATCGTCACGAGCATCGACATCGACCACACCGAATACCTCGGCGACACGCGCGAGAAGATCGCGTTCGAGAAGGCCGGGATCTTCCGTGCCGGCAAGCCGGCGATCTGCGGCGATCCGGCCGCGCCGCAAACGCTGATCGACCACGCGGAAGCGATCGGCGCCGACCTGTGGCTCGTCGGCCGCGATTTCCGCTACGAGGCGCAGGCGGGCGCGGAGCGCCAGCAGTGGAGCTACCTCGGTCGCGAGAAGCGCTATCCGGCGCTGGCGTACCCGGCGCTGCGCGGCGCGAATCAGCTGATCAATGCATCGGCCGCGCTCGCCGCGCTCGAGGCGCTGCGCCCGTTGCTGCCGGTGTCGGCGCAGGACATCCGGCTCGGCCTCGCGAACGTCGAGCTTCCCGGGCGCTTCCAGGTGCTGCCCGGCAAGCCGGCGATCGTGCTCGACGTCGCGCACAACCCGCATGCATCGGCCGTGCTCGAGCAGAATCTCGGCAACATGGGTTTCTTCCCGTACACGTACGCGGTGTTCGGCGCGATGCACGACAAGGACATCGACGGCGTGCTGCAGCACCTGAAGGGCGAGATCGACCACTGGTGCGTGACCGACCTGCCGCTGCCGCGTGCGGCCACCGCCGAGCAGCTCGAAGCCGCGCTGCGCAAGGCCGGCGTGGAGGACGGGCCCGATTCGAGCGTCACGCGTTACACGTCGCCCGCCGAAGCGTTTCGCGATGCACTAAAAAGAGCATCCGAGAATGATAGAATCGTGGTTTTCGGCAGTTTCCATACGGTTGCCGGCGTGCTGGCCTACCGTAAATCGCAGCAACACTGACTGACGGGCAGTTTCGGACTCAGCCATTCATGGGAATTTTCTCGTTCGGCAAGAAAGACGACGACGCGCCCCCGCGGCGCGGCGGTCGCACCGGGGCCTCCCGGAACGTGCGCACGGAGCGCACTGAACGCGTCGAGCGACGCTCGCGCCGCACCGAGCGTCCGGAATCGGACGCACTGCTCCTCGATCCGACCCTTCCAGAAAAGCAACGTGCGCGCCGTCGCCTCGTCGGCGCGATCGCGCTCGTCGTCGCCGCGGTGATCGTGCTGCCGATGGTGCTCGATTCGCACCCGAAGCCGGTCACCGACGACATCGCGATCGACATCCCGAACCGGCCCGCGCACCAGGCGGTCGCGCCGCGCGACGACGATGTGTCCGACGTGCAGGCCGGCGTCGCGCATGACGAACCGCCGGCATCCGACACGGCCGTTGCGGCCGCACCGGCGCCCGCGCCGAAGGATGCCGCCAAGCCGGCCGCGAAACCCGATACCACGACCACGGCGAGCGTGACGCCGCAGAAGCCTGCGCCGAAACCGGCTGCGCCCGCGGCGAAGCCGGCTGCGCCGAAGCCCGCACCCGCGGCCGTCGCGAATGCCGACGCCGCGAGCCCGGACAGCGGCGACGTGTCGTCGCCGTCGTCGCCGGCCGGTGCGCGCTTCGCGGTGCAGCTCGGGTCGTTCAAGGATGACGCGACGGCCCGTTCGTGGGCCACCAAGTTGAAATCGGCGGGCGTGCCCGCATATGTCGAGCATCGCAAGCAGTCGGATGGCAGCACGGCTACACTGTTGCGTGCAGGCCCGTTCGCGGATCGCGCGGCGGCTTCCGCCGCGATCGCGAAGGTGCGCGAAGCCGGTCTGACGCAGTAACGCACGATGCTGACGGCTTTCGACTACGCTGTATTGGCGGTGATCGTGTTGTCGGCGCTACGCGGTGCGTGGCGCGGCTTCGTGTCCGAGATTTTCGGGCTGATCGGCTGGATCGCGGCGATCGTGATCGCGGGCCGCTACGTCGGATTGGTCGTACCGTATATTCCGGCGAACTGGCCGGGCGGTGCGCTGACGCAGTGGGTGATCGCTTTCGCGTTGGTCGTGATCGGCGTGGTGCTGGTCGCCGGCGTCGCGAACGCGCTGCTGTCGCGGATCGCGCAGGCCAGTGGCCTGGGCGGCGTCGACCGCTCGCTGGGCATGATGTTCGGGCTCGTCCGCGGCTGCGTGCTGGTGGTGCTGCTGGTCGCGGCGGCCGGGCTGACCGAACTGCCCAAACAGGATTTCTGGCGCAATGCGCTATTGCGTCCTTTCGCCGAACAGGGCGTGCACGAGCTGAAGCAGCTCCTGCCCGACGGCATGGCCCAGTACGTACGCGTGTGACGACGCGGCTGGGCAGGACGGAACCGATTTTGTCATTCTGAAGGACATGCCATGTGCGGCATCGTAGGCGTTATCTCCCAATCCCCTGTCAACCAGCTGATCTATGACAGCCTGCTGCTGCTGCAGCATCGCGGTCAGGACGCGGCGGGCATCGCGACGGCGGACGGCAGCAATTTCCACATGTACAAGGCGAACGGCATGGTGCGCGACGTGTTCCGCACGCGCAACATGCGCAGCCTGCCCGGCACCTACGGCATCGGCCAGGTGCGCTACCCGACCGCCGGCTCGGCGTCGAGCGAAGCCGAGGCGCAGCCGTTCTACGTGAACGCGCCGTTCGGGATCATCCTCGCGCACAACGGCAACCTGACGAACTGGCAGCAACTGAAGGACGAGATGTTCCGGATCGACCGCCGGCACATCAACACCAATTCCGACAGCGAAGTGCTGCTCAACGTGTTCGCGCACGAGCTGCAACTGTCGACCACGGGCCTCGAGCTCGATCCGGCTTCGGTGTTCAAGGCCGTCTCGGGCGTGCATCGCCGCCTGCAGGGTTCGTATGCGATCGTGTCGCTGATCGCCGGCTACGGCCTGCTCGCGTTCCGCGACCCGTTCGGCATCCGCCCGCTCTGCATCGGCAAGCTCGAGACCGAGCACGGCACCGAATGGATGGTCGCGTCGGAGTCGGTCGCGGTCGAAGGCATCGGTTTCGAATTCGTGCGCGACCTGGAGCCGGGCGAAGCGGTCTTCATCGACAAGGCCGGCAACTTCCACAGCCAGCAGTGCGCGGAGAACCCGACGCTGAACCCGTGCATGTTCGAATACGTGTACCTCGCGCGTCCGGATTCGTGCCTCGACGGCGTGCCGGTCTACAACGTGCGCCTGCGCATGGGCGACTATCTCGCCGAGAAGATCAAGCGCGAACTGCCGAACGTGCCGATCGACGTCGTGATGCCGATTCCCGATTCGTCGCG
This sequence comes from Burkholderia sp. 572, assembly GCF_040545135.1. NCBI lineage: Bacteria > Pseudomonadati > Pseudomonadota > Betaproteobacteria > Burkholderiales > Burkholderiaceae > Burkholderia > Burkholderia sp. 572. The sequence goes on from NZ_JBEPLH010000008.1 coordinate 262,670, forward strand.
CCCGGCCGCGATGCAGGTCGCCGCGAAGCTCGGCGTCGAGTACCGCGAAGGCTTCTTCAAGAACCGCTACGTCGGCCGCACCTTCATCATGCCGGGCCAGGCCGTGCGCAAGAAGTCGGTGCGCCAGAAGCTCAATGCGATGAGCATCGAGTTCAAGGACAAGAACGTGCTGATCGTCGACGATTCGATCGTGCGCGGCACGACCTCGCATGAAATCGTGCAGATGGCGCGCGATGCGGGCGCGAAGTCGGTGATCTTCGCGTCGGCCGCGCCGCCCGTGAAGTTCCCGAACGTGTACGGCATCGACATGCCGACGCGCGGCGAGCTCGTCGCACACGGCCGCACCGACGAAGACGTCGCCAAGATCATCGGCGCCGACCACCTGATCTACCAGGACGTCGACGACCTGCGCCGCGCGGTGCGCGACATCAACCCGAAGCTCGAACGCTTCGAGGCGTCGTGCTTCGACGGCAACTACATCACCGGCGACGTGACGCCCGAGTATCTCGATGCGATCGAGCGCGCGCGCCTCACGCCGGCGTCGCAGGCCGATCGCGATACGGCCGGCGACACCGAACGTTCGCAGATGAACCTGCAGCTGTCGGTCGAGTGACACCGGCGCACGCTTTTATCGAGGCGTGATAGGATGTGGCCTTGCGTCGATTTGATATCAGCTTGCGGACGCGGGGCGACTTCCCAAAACAGCTAAAGCGAAGGCCGGTGGCAACCGGCCCGAGTCGATCGCTGTCGTACCGCACCGAAGCCCGCTGATGCCGACGCATAGCGGGCTTTTTGTTTTTTGGCCTGGTTTTGATCTGGCCTGCGCGATGCGCGTGGCCATCGGATACGGAAAACGGAACATGGACGACTCCCTCAACTTCGACACGCTTGCCGTGCGCGCGGGCACGCTGCGCAGCGACTTCAACGAGCACTCGGAAGCGCTGTTCCTCACGTCGAGCTTCTGCTTCCAGAGCGCGGCCGACGCGGCCGAGCGCTTCGCGAATTCGGAAGACTATTTCACCTATTCGCGTTTCACGAACCCGACCGTCACCATGTTCCAGGAGCGCCTCGCGGCGCTCGAGGGCGGCGAGGCGTGCATCGCGACGGCATCCGGGATGGCCGCGATCATGTCGGTCGTGATGTCCGCGCTGCAGGCCGGCGACCACCTGGTCAGCTCGCGCAGCCTGTTCGGCTCGACGCTAGGGATGTTCTCGCAGATCTTCAGCAAGTTCGGGATCACGACGACCTTCGTCGACCCGACGGACCTGAACGCGTGGAAGGAAGCCGTGCGTCCGGAAACGAAGATGTTCTTCCTCGAGACGCCGTCGAACCCGCTGACCGAACTCGCCGACATCGAGGCGATCGGCAAGATCGCGAAGGCATCGAACGCGCTGTTCGTCGTCGACAACTGTTTCTGCAGCCCGGTGCTGCAGCAGCCGCTGAAGCTCGGCGCGGATGTCGTGATGCACTCGGCGACGAAATTCCTCGACGGCCAGGGCCGCGTACTTGGCGGCGCGCTGGTCGGCTCGAAGGAATTCATCATGGGCAAGGTGTTCCCGTTCGTGCGCAGCGCGGGCCCGACGCTGTCGGCGTTCAACGCGTGGGTGCTGCTGAAGGGGATGGAGACGCTGTCGCTGCGCGTCGAGAAGCAATCGGCGAACGCGCTGGAGATCGCGCGCTGGCTCGATTCGCATCCGGCCGTCGCGCGCGTGTTTCATCCGGGCCTCGAATCGCACCCGCAGCACGAACTCGCGAAGCGTCAGCAAAAGGCGGGCGGGGCGATCCTGTCGTTCGAGCTGAAGGGCGACACGCCCGAACAGCAGCGCGCGAATGCATGGCGCGTGATCGACAACACGAAGCTGATCTCGATCACCGGCAACCTCGGCGACACGCGTACGACCATCACGCATCCGGCGACCACCACGCATGGCCGCATCACGCCGGAGGCGCGCGCGGCAGCGGGGATCAGCGAAGGGCTGATCCGCCTGTCGGTGGGCCTCGAGGATGCGGGCGACCTGCGCAAGGATCTCGCGCGCGGGCTGGAAGGCTGAGCGCGGCACGTCACGCATGTCGTGACGTGATCCGACGTGACGATGGACGAAGGGCCGTTCGCGCAAGCGAGCGGCCCTTCGTTTTGGGTGCCGATGAAATCGCGCGGCTTACCCGGTGCGATCTTCGTTGGTGTGCGTGTCGTTGCGCATCGCCTCCACCATCCACCGCAGCGTGTCGTCGAGCGGCGTGACGGGCAGCTCGCCCACCGCGCGCCGCAGCTTGTCGCGCGACCCGGACAGGCTCTTCACCTCGTTGTGCCGCACGAAACGCGGATCGATCGTCACGTCGATCACGTATCCGGCGATACGCGACAGCATCGCCAGCACTTCCTTCAGCGAATACGCGCGCTCCGAGCACACGTTGAACGTCTCGCCGGCCGGCGCGGCTTCGACCAGCTTCAGGTACGCGGCCGTCACGTCGCGCACGTCGGAGAAATCGCGGCTCACGTCGAGGTTGCCGAGCGAGATCCGCGGGGCGTTGCGCGCGTAGTGCGCGACGAGCTTCGGCAGCAGGTACGCATCGCTCTGGCCGACACCCGTGTAGTTGAACGGCCGCGCGATCACGATCGGCAGACGGTCGGCCCACAGTTTCGCCGCGTATTCCATCGCGAGCTTGCTGACCGCATAGTCGTTCGCCGGGGCGGGGGCGACGGTTTCGTCGAGCACGCCGGCGGTCGAATTGCCGTAGATGTTCGCGCTGCTGGCGAGCAGCACGGCCGACGGGCGGCGGTCGAGGCCCGCAAGCGCGGCCAGCAGGTTGCGGGTGCCGACGATGTTGACCGCGTAGGTTTCCGACGGCTCGTCCTGCGCGACATGCGCGCGCGCGGCGAGATGCACGACCGCATCGGGCCGGGCGTCGGCGGCCGCCGCGCGCAGCGCCTGTGCGTCGAGCAGGTCGACGGGCAGCAGCGTGCAGTGCGCGAAGGCCGGATCGTCGGGGCGCGCCGCGCCGGGCGCGACCGTGCCCCAGACCTCATAGCCGGCCGCCTGCAGGCGCTCGGCCATGTAGCGGCCCGTGAAGCCCGTCAGGCCGGTGACAAATGCACGGCGCGACGGGCGTCCGGCTTCAGAACGTGTCATGGTGTTGATTCCGCGTCAAATCGGCTTCGACCATCATCTGGCAAAGTTGTTCGAGCGTCGTCTTCGGTTCCCAGCCGAGCTTGGACCTGGCCTTGTCGGCGCAGCCGATCAGCAGGTCGACCTCGGCAGGGCGATAGAACTTCGGGTTCACTTCCACGAGCACGTTGCCGTTCGACGCGTCGAGGCCGCGTTCCTGTTCGCCCTTGCCGGTCCATTCGATCTGGTAGCCGGCCGCCGCGAACGCCATCCGCACGAAATCGCGCACGGTCTCGGTGCGGTTGGTCGCGAGCACGTAGGTGTCGGGTTCGTCGGCCTGCAGCATGCGCCACATGCCTTCGACATATTCAAGTGCAAAACCCCAGTCGCGCTTCGCGTCGAGGTTGCCGAGCTCGAGGCGGGTCGCCTTGCCGAGCTTGATCTTCGCGATGGTGTCGGTGATCTTGCGCGTGACGAACTCGCGGCCGCGCAGCGGCGATTCGTGGTTGAACAGGATGCCGCTGCTGCCGAACAGGCCGTACGACTCGCGGTAGTTCACCGTCATCCAGTGCGCGTACAGCTTCGCGACGCCGTACGGGCTGCGCGGATAGAACGAAGTCGCTTCCGTCTGCGGGATCGACTGCACCTTGCCGAACATCTCCGACGTCGACGCCTGGTAGAAGCGCGTCTTCGGGCTCACGACGCGAATCGCCTCGAGCAGGTTCAACGGACCCAGGCCGGTCACTTCGGCGGTCGTCGCCGGCTGGTCGAACGACACGCCGACGAAGCTCTGCGCGGCGAGGTTGTACAGCTCGTCGGGCTGCGTGCGTTCGAGCAGGCGCAGGCTCGAGCCGGCGTCGGTCAGGTCGTGTTCGACGAGCGTGAGGTTCGGGTGCGTGTCGACGCCGAGCTCGGCGATGCGCCAGAAATTCACCGAGCTGGTGCGGCGGTAGGTGCCCGTGACCTCGTAGCCCTTGTCGAGCAGCAGCTTGGTCAGGTAGGCGCCGTCTTGCCCCGAGATCCCGGTGATGATGGCCTTCTTGCGAGTTTGGCTCATGACGTTGTCCTGGTAGAAACGATGGAGGGTGAAAGTCAGGCGGTCGTGCCGGCGGCGGCCGGCAGCGCACGGCGTGCGGGGCCGCGCGTCAGGCGCCGTTCGAAGCCGTACCAGCTCAGGGTCGCGTACGCGAGCGTGATCGCGAGCGCCAGCGCGGCCGTGACGAAGCGGTTCAGGTGCAGCGGCCACAGCGCGTACAGCACGCTGAGGTGGATCAGGTACACGGTGTAGCTGACGGTGCCCACGTAGACGAGCATCGGGTTCGTCAGCACGCGCTGCACGAGGCCGCGGCCGCGCAGCGCGATCACGACGATCGACGTGCACAGCAGCAGCGAGATGCTGTAGAGCGCGGCGTTCGACAGCGGCGTGTTCGCGGCGCGGAAACGCGGGAACGACAGGTGCAGCCAGCCGAGGATCGCGAGCGACACGAGCGCGCCGACGATCGCGAGCGGATAGAACGGTTCCAGCGCGCGCCGGTCGCGGCGCAGCACGATCGCGAGCAGCGCGCCGGCGGCGAGCAGGTCCATCCGGAACGGCGTCAGGTAGTAGATCGGCCAGAACGAGTCGAACCACGGCGTCGCGATCGCGCGCAGCACGGGGGCCGCGACGATCAGCGCGGCGGCGATCCACAGCAGCGCGCGCTCCGAGCACCACAGCACGACGAACGGCCAGAAGATGTAGAACTGCTCCTCGACCGCGAGCGACCACAGCACGTTCAGGCTGTCGTGGCCGATGCTGCCGAGCGACAGCCCGATGTTGGTCGAGAAGAACGCGAACCACGGCCAGTGCGGCAGCCAGCCCGCACCGAACAGGGTTGTCGACACCACCAGCAGCAACACGTACGGCGGCAGGATGCGGCGCACGCGGCGTGCGTAGAAGTGGCTGAAGTACGACTGCCCGCGCGCCTTGCGATCGAGCAGGATGCCGGTGATCAGCAGGCCGCTCAGCACGAAGAACAGGTCGACGCCCATCCACAGCGGCGCCTTCAGCGCGTGCTGCAGGAACACGGCGCCCACCGCGATCGCGCGCAGCCCGTCGAGCTGCACGATGCGGCCGTGTTGCGGCGGGGTGGGGGCCGCGGGTCGCGAGAGGCCCGTCATCGCGCCGCTCCTTCGCGACGCGCGGCCTGAGCCGGGGTGAGTCGCACATCCGATGCGTAAACGTGAACGTAATGCATGCCATTAAATGAAATATCGAATCGAAATCGATTCTAGGGAAAAGAAATCGGCAAAAAAACGCGCGTCATTTATCCGACGACAAACATTCAAATGCCGGTTATTTCGGTCGCGCGATGAACGGTCGCCGCCCGGGAGGCCCCGCCAGGCGGTGAAAAGCGGCATTTTCTACAGACTGGAAAGCGAAACGCGGTCGTAATTGCCGTTTTCGGGTGTCTTTGCGCGTCTGTTCCGGTTCGATATTTCAGGCGGAAACATCCCCAAATATTTCCAAATTTCTTGTGATTATTTTTGCTTGTAACCTGCATCGCGACGTTTGAAACCCATTTAGCGACAGGGTGCGCCGGCAGCGGTGCCGGTCGCTCTTGCATCAAGTCTGGAGAAGCGCATTGCGACGTCTGATTCTGGTAGGCATGACGGTATGCGCGACGCTGCTGACGAGCGCCGTACCGGCCGAAACGGTGTTGCCCGCGACGACGTCGTGGATCGGCAATACGTTCGGCTATGGCGACGGCAGCTGGACGCAGATCGACATCCGCGCGATCGCGGTGACGCCTGAAGGCAAGGTGTATACGAATGCGCCATGGGACGAGAGCGGCGCCGAAGCGAGCGTCTACCAGGACGGAAAGATGCTCGGCTTCGCCGGCGGCACGCACGGCTGGGGCAACCTCGGCGGCAGCGCGATCGCCGTGAACAGCAAATATGCGTACGTCGCGATCGGTGTCGGCAACGAGCGCGGCCACCTGCAGTCGCCCGGCATCTGGCCGGACAAGGGCAAGCAGTGGTTCGGCATCTCGCGCCGCACGATCGGCGACATGAAGCAGCCGGCGCCGTTCCGCGCGGCGCCGCAGGTGGCTCCTGGCGGGCGTGCCGATGCCGGCCGCGCGCGGATGGCCGCGAGCTTCATGATGATGAACGAGGTGGCGGCGCCCGCGCGCTCGGAAACGGGCGAGCAGAAGGCGGAAGTCGGCGGCCTCGCGGCCGACGACAAGACGCTGTTCGCGACGAATCCGTCGCGCGACGCGGTGGACGTGTACGACGCGGAGACGATGCAGCAGAAGGGCACGTGGAGCGTGCACGAGCCGGGCCGCATCGCGCTCGCGGGCGACGGCACGTTGTGGCTGCTCACGGACACGATCAAGGGGCCCGCGCACCTCGCGCACGTGCGCGCCGACGGTCGCAAGCTCGACGACGCCCCCGCGCTGACGGAAGGCACCGACGCGGTGGACGTGGCAGTCGACGCGAAAGGGCGCGTGCTCGTCGCGGACAACGGGCCGCGCCAGCAGATCCTGATCTTCTCGAAAGGCGGCAAGGGTTATGCGCAGTCGGGCACGCTCGGCGAGCGCGGCGGCATCTTCGCGGGCCCGGTGCCGGGCCGGCCCGGGCCGCAGCGTTTCAACGGGCTGACAGGGGTCGGTGTCGACCGGGCGGGCAACATCTACGTGTCGATGAACGGCATCGGGCCGCGTCACGACACGATCGGTGCGGGGCTCGGCGCCGTGCTCGAAAGCTATACGCCTGACGGCAAGCTGCGCTGGCAGGTGCAGGGGCTGCTGTTCGTCGACGGCGCATGGCTCGACCCGGCGCGGCCGAACAGCGTGTACACGGGCAACAAGCGCTTCGAGCTCGACCTGTCGAAGCCGCCGGGCCAGGACTGGAAATACGTCGGCTTCCTGTCGAACCGCTTCAAGTATCCGGACGACCCCGTGTTCCATACGGACCAGTGGCCCGGCATGCCGATCGCGCGGCGCCTCGACGGCCGCACGTTCCTGTACCTGACGGACATGTACGCCGATCACCTGAAGATCTACCGCTTCGACGCGAAGCGCGACGGCGAAGTCGCGATTCCGTCGGGTCTGATCGCGGGCCGCGCGCGGCCGGTCGACAACGTGCCGAACAAGCCGCCGGGCGGCGACTGGCTGTGGCGCGACGCGAACGGCAACGGCCGGCTCGATGCCGACGAGTTCGAGATCAATACCACCGGCAAGGCGAAGGCGGGCGGCTGGGGCTGGTGGGTCGACACGAAGGGCGACATCTGGCGCACGAGCGACGTGCGCGGCGTCCACCGCTTCCAGTACGGCGGCGTCGACAAGACCGGCAACCCGATCTACTCGTACGACAAGGTCACGACTTATCCGATGCCGCAGCCGTTCACGCAGCTGCGCCGCTCGATCTACGACGCGCAAACGGACACGCTGTACGTGACCGGTTACACGGCCGATGCCCCGCCGCAGCCGGGCATCAACAAGGAAGTGGGCCGTGTGCTGGTCCGCTTCGACAAGTGGTCGACGGGCTCGCCGGTCGTGCGCTACCAGGTCGCGCTGCCGTGGCAGCTCGACGCGAAGCCGATCTTCGACCTGATCGGGATCACGGCCGAGGGCCGCTACCTCTTCGGGGTGGAGCCGGTCGGCAAGATCCACGTGTACGACAAGGAAACCGGCAAGGAAGTGGGCGTGATGAGCCCGGGCGCCGAGGTCGGCAAGGCATCCGGCTGGGTCGACGTGCCGTTCGGCATCAGCGCGTTCCGGCGCGAGAACGGCGAGTACCTCGTGTTCGTCGAGGAAGACGCGCGCGGCAAGGTGCTGATGTATCGCTGGAAACCGTGACGGACGACGTCACACAAGGCAGAAGCATGGACAAAGGCATACTCAAGAACGTTTCGATCAACTTCATCGGGCTGATCCTGCCGACCTTCGTGTCGCTGGTGACGGTGCCCGCGTACATCCACGCGCTCGGCGTCGAACGTTACGGTGTCGTCAGCCTCGTGTGGACGCTGATCGGCTATTTCGGGATCCTCGATCTCGGGATGAGCATGGCCGCGCAGAACCACATCTCGAAAGCGCTCGCGAGCGGCAACGACGACGAAAGCGCGCGCGTGTTCTGGAGCGCGTTCTGGCTGAACCTCGGCACCGGCATCGTGGGCGGGCTGCTGATCTATTTCGGCGCGTTCATCTACACCGCCTACTTCACGAAGGTGTCGGCGGCGATGCAGCACGAGGTGTATCTCGCGCTGCCGTGGCTCGCGCTCGCGATTCCGCTGGCGAACGTGTCGTGGGTGTTCGCCGGCGCGATCAACGGCGCCGAACGTTTCGGCGTGTTCAACACGAACCAGACGATCGGCACGTTCCTGTTCCAGCTGCTGCCGCTCGGCGCCGCGTGGTGGATCGCGCCGAACCTGCAGACGGTGCTCGCCGCGGCGGTCGTCGCGCGCCTGATCGCGGCGGTGATGCTCGGTCACGCCAGCATCAAGGTGCTCGGGATCCGGCGCATCGATCCGCCGCAGTGGGGCACCGCGAAAGGGCTGTTCAATTTCGGCGGCTGGATGCTGATCGCCAGCACGACGAGCATGATCGCCGACACGCTCGACCGCGTGATGCTCGGCGCCGGCATGGGCGCGAAGTTCGTCACTTACTACACGGTGCCGCAGAACCTCGTCACGCGCCTGAACATGCTGCCGAACGCGCTCGTGCGCACGCTGTTCCCGCGCCTGTCGGCGGTCGGCCGCGACCATGCGGACACGCTCGCGCGCCAGTCGCTCGAATTCCTGAACGGCGTGTTCACGCCGGTCGGCATCGTCGCGATCTTCGCGCTCGCGCCGTTCCTCACGCTGTGGGTCGGCGCGGATCTCGCCGCGCATTCGGCGCCGGTCGGCCGCGTGCTGGTGATCAGCGTGTGGCTCGTCGGCCAGGCGAGCGTCACGCGCATCCTGATCCAGTCGCAGGTCAATCCGTCCCGCGCGGCCTTTGCCGGGCTCGTCCAGATGCCGTTCTTCGTCGGCGGCCTGTGGTTCGGTATCCATCACTTCGGGCTGATCGGCGCGGCGGTGGTCGTCGCGGCGCGCGCGTTCGTCGACTACGGCGTGCTGCTGTACCTGTCGGCGATCCGGATGCGCGCGATCGTGCTCGACATGCTCGCGCACCTCGCGTTCCTGCTGGCGAGCCTGTTTCTGGCGCAGGCATGGCCGGGGCTCGTCGAGTCGATCGGCATGTGCGCGGTCGTGCTGCTGCTGAACGTCGCGTGGTCGCTCACGATGACGCCGGGGCTGCGCGCGCTCGTGCGCGACCTGTTTGTCCGTCTCAATGCGAGGAGAACCGCTTGACGTCTTCCGTTGCTTGAAAGCAGCGGATTCCCACAACTGGCGATGCACGTCCGCATCGGAGAATGTTCAGAGCAGCGTTGGTATCCCGATCATGCACGACACCGCAACCACTGCAGGCCCACTCTCTTATTCGCAGTCCCGCGATACCTTTCGGCCGCGTCGTGCTGTCTTTCGATCCGCACGACGAACAGGACTGGGTAGAACCGCTTTCGTCGACTTCCTCGAACGTGACCCCGTGCGCCATCGCCTTGTAACGGAGCTTGTTGCGGAAGGACGACCAGGATGCGTCGTAGACGCTCTTTGCCATTCTGGTCCTGGCGAGTTTGGCGGCGGACACGTTGCCGACCGCGATGTAGTCGAAGCGCCGCACCAGATCGAGCGCGAGCTTGTACTGGAAATCGGCGCGGGCATTTGCCACCTTGCCGTGCAGCTTCGCGATATGGCGCTTGTGCTTGCGTGCTCGTTGCGCTTTCGCCAGCTTTTCCGCCGCGCGTCGACCGAACCGGTCGTTGGGAAGCTTCTCACCGGTCGAAAGTGTGGCGAATTCTTTCAGACCGAGATCGATGCCGACACCGGAACGGATCGGGCGCGCGGGAACTTCGGGTACTTCGATCGCGACGTTCAGGAACCAGTTGCCGCGCGCATCCTGCGCGAAATTGGTTCCATCCTTGATCTTGCCTTCGGGAAGCGGGCGACTGTTGAACACACGGAACGTGTTGCCGGCGAAGCGAAATGCATCTCCTTCACGCTTCAGGTCACGCCCCTTCAGCGGCACCCAGCCGAGCGATTTCCTGCCGCGATAGCGCAGGTACGGGCGTCGGTGGTGGTCGCGCGACTTCGCGTATTGCTCACACGTTGCGTTGACCGTGCCGGAGTGAATGCCGAGCTCCTTGCTGCTGCCGGTTGTCAGTACGTTCAGGTCGAAGCCGGTCGGCCACCTCTTGCTCCACTTGAGCGCGTGCTTCTGCGTGTCGTTGCAGAAGTTCCAGACGTAGTTCACCGCTCGGCTCTGCTTGTTAAGCAGACCGCTGAGCGATTTCACCCGGTAGCGATAGACAAGAATCATGCCGGTCACTCTAACCTAGGAATGCCGTTTGTCGACGGCGCTCCTTTCTTCCCCGCCAACAATGGCAGGGCTTCTTGGAGCGACTGATGAATCGCGATCTGGCGGAACACGCCTTGTTGAATCTCGCCACGGCCGATGCCGCCGCGGCCGAAGCCGGCGATGTCGCCGCACTGCGCCGGCCCGTGCCGGGCGAGCGCGCCAGCGCGCGGCAACCGTCGCGCGCGCTGCGCGTGGCGATCGTCCACGACTGGCTCGTCACCTACGCGGGCGCCGAGCGCGTGCTCGAACAGATCGTCGCGTGTTTTCCCGACGCCGACCTGTTCAGCCTCGTCGACTTCCTCGACGACCGCGCGTTCGTGCGCGGCAAGCCGGTGACGACGTCGTTCATCCAGAAGCTGCCGTTCGCGCGCACCAAGTACCGCAGCTACCTGCCGCTGATGCCGCTCGCGATCGAGCAGCTCGACGTGTCGGAGTACGACCTGGTGATATCGAGCAGCCACGCGGTCGCGAAGGGCGTGCTGACGGGGCCGGACCAGATGCACATCAGCTACGTGCATTCGCCGATCCGCTATGCGTGGGACCTGCAGCACCAGTACCTGGAACAGTCGAACCTCACGCGCGGGCCGAAATCGCTGCTCGCGCGGATGATCCTGCACTACATCCGCAACTGGGATACGCGCACCGCGAACGCGGTGGACGGTTTCGTCGCGAACTCCGCGTTCATCGCGCGGCGCATCAGGAAGGTCTACCACCGCGACGCGGCGGTGATCTTCCCGCCGGTCGACGTCGACGCGTTTTCGCTGAACGCGGAGAAGGACGATTTCTACCTGACCGCGTCGCGGATGGTGCCTTACAAGAAGATCGACCTGATCGTCGAGGCGTTCTCGAAGACGCCCGAGCGCAAGCTCGTCGTGATCGGCGACGGCCCCGAGATGCAGAAGATCCGCGCGAAAGCCGGCCCGAACGTCGAGATCATGGGCTACCAGCCGTTCGCGGTGCTGCACGACCGGATGCGGCGCGCGAAGGCGTTCGTGTTCGCGGCCGAGGAGGATTTCGGGATCTCGGTCGTCGAGGCGCAGGCGTGCGGCACGCCCGTGATCGCGTACGGCAAGGGCGGTGCGCTCGAAACCGTGCTCGACCCGCAATCGAACCGGAATCCGACCGGGCTCTTCTTCGACGAACAGACGCCGCATGCGATCGTCGCGGCCGTCGACGATTTCGAGCGCGCACCGCAGCGCTTCACGCCGGACGCATGCCGTGCGAACGCGGAGCGGTTTTCCGCCGATACGTTCCGGCGGCGCTTTCTCGACTACGTGGAAACCGCGCTGCCCGGCTCGACCGCGCAGCGCGGTACGGCCGTCGCGCCGCTGCCGGCCGCGCGCGGCCCGGCGACGCTCGTGCTCGACCAGAGCGGCGTGCTTGGCGGCGCCGAGCTGTCGCTGCTCGAGATCATGAAGCACATGCGCGCGAACGCCGACGTGCTGCTGTTCGACGACGGCCCGTTCCGTGCGGCGCTCGACGAGATCGGCGCGCGTGTCGACGTGGTCGATCAGGGCGCGCTCGCGGGCGTGCGCAAGCAGGGCGGCGTGTCGGTCGGCGCGGTGAAGCAGCTCGTGCGGCTCGTGCGCGATGTGGCGCGGCGCGCGCGCCGCGCCGAGGTGATCTACGCGAACACGCAGCGCGCGATGGTGGTCGCCGCGCTGGCCGGGCGGCTCGCGCGCAAGCCGGTGGTGTGGCACCTGCGCGACATCGTCAGCACCGACCATTTCGGCAGCAAGCAGTTGCTGGCGATCAAGTACTGCGCGCGGTTCGGCGTCACGCGCGTGATCGCGAACTCCGACGCGTCCGCGCAGGCGTTCCGCGCGCTGACGGGCTTCACGCCGCAGCACGTCGACGTCGTGTTCAACGGCATTTCGGCCGAGCCGTTCGATGCGCTGGAAGGCGTCAGCCAGGCCGCGCTGCGCGCGCGGCTGGGGTTGCCCGAGCACGCATGGCTCGTCGGCTCGTTCAGCCGCCTCGCGCACTGGAAGGGGCAGCACGTGCTGCTGGAGGCCGCCGCGCGGCATCCCGACATGCACGTGGTGCTGGTCGGCGCGCCGCTGTTCGGCGAGGACGATTACGCGGCGCAGCTGCACGAATTCGTCGCCCGGCACGGGATGGGCGAGCGCGTGCATTTCCTCGGGTTCCAGCGCGACGTGGCCGCGTGCATGACGGCGGTCGACGTCGTCGCGCATACGTCGATCACGCCGGAGCCGTTCGGGCGCGTGATCGTCGAGGGGATGCTCGCGCGCCGGCCGGTCGTCGCGGCACGCGCGGGCGGCGTCGTCGAGATCATCGAGGACGGCGACAACGGGCTGCTCTGCGCGCCGGGCGATGCGGCCGCGCTGGCCGAGGCGCTGGATACGCTGAAGCGCGACGGTGCGCTGCGCGAGCGGCTCGTCGCGAGCGGGCGTGCGACGGCGGTGCGCCGGTTCGGCACCGAAACCTACGTGGAGCGGGTCGAGAAGATTCTCGCGGATACGGCGAAGGCCGCGAAGGCGAAAAGGCAGTAGCCGGCGCGAGCCGCCCCCCGGAACGAGCCCTCATGCGGCAATGCGCTGCGTGGGGGCTTTGCTTTTCAGCGCGGGGGCTGGTCGGGCGAGTGGCGGGCAGGTCGTTGCGTAGCGTGGCGGGCGCGTGCTTGCACGATCGCCGTTGGGGGGACGGCGGGCGATGCGAGACGGCAGTGGGATAGGGCGACGTGAGAAGGCGGTGCGAGAAGGCGGTGCGAGAAGGCAACGCGAGAAGGCAACGCGAGAAAGACGGTACCCAGGGCACCCCGCGCAGCGAAAGCCGGCCGAGGACGGCCCAGGCGGGTCGTGGCGCGGCCCGACGCCGGAGGCCTGCCCATCCGGTCAACCCGGCGTGCCGACGCGCTCAGCCCACGATAAAGCCCCCGCGCGGCGGGGTGCCGCGCGGGGGCTCGGGAACCCGGGCCGGCCGGATCAGGCGGCCCGTTCGGGCGCCGGCGCGACGACGCGGGCGGGGCGGGACGGCTTGAAGCTGGCCGACCACGTCATCGCGGGCCGTTCGAACATCCGGTAGAACAGGTACGCGACCGGGATCGCGGCGGCCATGAACGCGAACGACGGCCAGATCGACAACTGCAGTTCGGAATGGAACAGCACCGAGCCGAGGCAGACGAACAGCGGCAGGTGAATCAGGTACAGCGAATAGCTGAAGTCGCCGAACCAGCTCAGCACGCGCAACGGCGGCGTCGTGCGCGGCGGGCGGGCGAGCGCGCGGTACAGGAAGCACGCGAAGCCGGCCGACCAGAGCTGGAACGCGCCGTACTGGCCGAAATGGAACGCGCCGCAGCCGGCGGCCAGCAGCACGGCGGCCGCGCCGTACCATGCGCGCGACGGCACGGCGGCCGCGTCGCGCGGCGACTGTGCGCGCACGTCGGCGATCCACGCGCCGATCGTCCAGGACAGCCAGTACGACGTGAAGAACTGCAGGTCGTGCCGTTCGAGCAGCCACGCCGACGCGACGTTGACGAGCGCGACCGCGGCCACGACCGCCGGCATGCCGATGCGCCGGCGTACCGCGAACAGCAGCGGGTAGATCGCGTAGAACTGCACTTCGAGCGACAGCGTCCACAGCGCGCCGTTCGACCCGTACGTGTAGCCGGCGACGCCCTGCAGCGAGAACAGGTTCACGAGGAACGCGACGAGGCCGACGTCGCGGATCTTGTGGCTGACGGGCTCGATCTGCAGGCTGACCGAGTCGAGCGCGAGCGTGAACAGCAGCGCGGCGAGCAGCACCGGGTAGATGCGCGCGAACCGGCGCATCCAGAAGTTCGGCGCGTCGAGCCGGTACGCGGGGTCGGCCGCGAGCTTGAGCGCCGCGTTGCGGTGGATGCAGTAGCCGCTGATCACGAAGAAGATCGGCACGCCGGCAGAGCCCCACGCGAACGGAAAGGTCAGGTAGCCGGCGATCGCGCCCGGGGTGAGCGCATGGCCGTAAGCGTGATGGAAGCTCTGCATGCCGACCCAGACGACCTGCCGGCAGTGGAAATAGGCGACGAGCAGCGCCGCGAAACCGCGCATCGCGTCGATCACGTGTTCCTTGTGATCGGCGACGGGCGGCGCGGTCAGAGACGATCCGCTGAAAGCTTGCATGCGATTCGATTCCTTGCGACGGATTGACGGGAAGTTTCATCCAATCGTAATGCGCAAGAATTCGATCAATGAATAAAAAAATCTCACCGGGAAATATCGGTATTCCACATCATGGTTTTATCGCGTTCGGAAAGCGGTTCCGCGAGGCAGGTCAATTATTTACCGATTTTTTTCTGATAGTTTGAAGCTCCAGTTGATTGATGCAAGGAGCGGCAAGATGGACATGCATTGGATCGCGAGCGCTGCAGTACTGCTGGTCATGGCCGTGCTGTCGGCGTACCGCGAGGCGCTGAAGAACGAACCGATTCGCCCGGGGCTCGAACGGGGCGGCGTGCCCTATATCGAGGAATTCGAATCGTAAGAATTTGTATCTGGAAAATCGGTAATTTGTTTCTGCCTCGGCACTCGGTTCGGCAATATCGACCGGGTTGAAAGGATTATATTTTTTCCGGAATCATTGGGCAATCAGTTCATATCGATAATGAGCGGATTCGAATTGGCAGTACCGTCGATTCTCGATATGCCGTTCGGAACACAATCGCGCCGGGTCGCTGGTCGACGCGGCGCAGTCAACGCAATCAGGATGCGAACATGTTGAAAGTCACCAAGGCCGTGTTCCCCGTTGCCGGTCTCGGCACGCGGTTCCTCCCGGCAACGAAGGCGAGCCCGAAGGAAATGCTGCCCGTCGTCGACAAGCCGCTGATCCAGTACGCGGTCGAGGAAGCGATCAACGCCGGTATCACCGAGATGATCTTCGTCACCGGGCGCAGCAAGCGCGCGATCGAGGATCACTTCGACAAATCGTACGAGATCGAGGCCGAGCTCGAGGCGCGCGGCAAGGAAAAGCTGCTCGAGCTCGTGCGCGGCATCAAGCCGAGCCACGTCAACTGCTTCTACGTGCGCCAGCCGGAAGCGCTCGGCCTCGGCCACGCGGTGCTGTGCGCGGAGAAGCTGGTGCACGGCGAGCCGTTCGCGGTGATTCTCGCCGACGACCTGCTGCACGGCGAACAGCCGGTGCTGAAGCAGCTCGTCGACGTGTTCGACCACTATCACAGCTCGGTGATCGGGGTCGAGACGATCGCGCGCGACGACAGCCGTTCGTACGGCGTCGTCGAAGGCCGCGAATGGGAAGAGGACATCATCAAGCTGTCGGGCATCATCGAGAAGCCCGCGCCCGAGGATGCGCCGTCGAATCTCGGCGTGGTCGGCCGCTACGTGTTCATGCCGACGATTTTCGATCACCTGCGCAAGCTCAAGCCGGGCGCCGGCGGCGAGCTGCAACTGACCGACGCGGTCCAGTCGCTGCTCGCGAACGAGCAGGTGCTCGCGTATCGCTACTACGGCACGCGCTTCGACTGCGGCAGCAAGATCGGCTATCTCAAGGCCACCGTCGAGCTCGCGCTCCAGCATCCGGAAGTGAGCCGCGAATTCGAGGCCTACCTGCGTACCTGCTTGCCCGCGCTGGCTGCTGTCGCTTAAGCAGCCTCGCGCTCCGTTGTTTCAGGTGGTGGTTGTTCCGTTGGCCCCGGCCGCTCGCGCGCCGGGGCTTTTTTGCGTATACGGGCGAGCGGATGCGTGATTCTGGTGCGCACCGTCGAGGTGAGTGCGGTGACGGGTTTGCCGTGCGAGCGTTGCCGTGTGCGGAGCCGGACGCCCCGGCAAGCATGGGCGTCACGCCTGAAACCGGTGCCGCGACGGGTGACCGGGCGGCCTCTGTCGCGATTCGATTGCGCGCTGCACGTCGATGTTCGGTGCCGCAGCGGTGCTGCCGGTGCCGGTCGATGACGGGGCGCCACGCCACGCTGGCCGGGTGTCAGCTTCCGGGTGTGGCCCGAATCGCGGTTTTCCCGTTCGATCGTATCCGCATCCGTGCGGCGTTCAACGTGCCGACGTGCCCGGCTGTGCGACGAACCGCCGGGCCAGCATCGCGGCGACCGGCTTCTTGAAGTCGAGCAGCCGCTTTTCGAGGTAGCGCCAGGACAGGTGCGCGAGCAGCACGGCGAGCGCGAACTGCAGCATCTCGGGCAGCGTTTCGCGGACGATTTCCGGTATTGCCCCGTGCGCGAAGTGCGCGGGCAGCACGCCGAAGCGTGTCGGAATCAGGTTGTGGAACAGGTAGAAGCCGTAGCTGATCGTGCCGAGATAGACGAGCGGCGCCCAGTCGAGCAGCGCCACGACCGGATGCTCGGGTTCGCTGACGATCCACAGCAGCAGCGCGCCGAGCGACGCGGACAGGCCGAGATCCGCGAGCCCCGCGATCGCGTCGGGGAGTGCCGTGCATGCGGGCAGCACGAGGAAGAACACGACGCCAGCCGCGCCGAGCCAACCGGGCGGCACGCGGCGCACGGCGGCCGCGCCGCGTCCGGCGAGCGCCATCGCGCCGACGCCGCCGAGTGCGATCAGCGCGAAATTCCACGGGGAAAATGCGTAGATCAGCACCGGCGACGCGTCGCACAGGTAGAGCGCGAGATGCGCGAGCGCGCACAGCACGACGGCCGCGATGCCGAGCGCGACGTGTCGCGCGGCCGGTACCGCGAGCAGCGCGAGCGGCGCGATCAGATAGAACTGCTGTTCAACCGCGAGGCTCCAGAAGTGCGACGTGGAGCCCGGCCAGCCGTCCTTCACGACGCCGATCCAGTAATTCGACAGGAACACCGCGTGCCACGCGAGCCCGAGATTGACGCCGCGCTGGTAGAACAGCGCGTGCGCGATCGCGAGCGCGGCGAGCAGCAGGTAATAGACGGGAAAGATCCGCAGCGCGCGCTTCGCGAGGAACAGCGCGAGCGCATGGCGGCGCGTCATGGTGCCGCATTCGACCGCCTGGCGATTGCGATGCAGCTCGCCGACGATCAGGAATCCGCTGATGAGGAAAAACGTCCACACGCCAAGCTTGCCGACGTCGACGGCAAGGACGTGGCCTTTGTGGGACAGGAAAACGAGGATGACGGCGAGGGCTCGCAGGCCGTCGAGTCCTTTGACGTATCGGGCTTCGCGCATGGAGGCATCCGGGCATTGAGCGCGCCCAGTATAGGTGCGCAAATATCGAACGTAATTCGCGTTCGGATGCATACGTGAAGGCGTTTTCTGATGCTGGAGCGTCGACGAAATCGCCCGCATGCAAAAAAACCTGCGGGAAACCCCGCGAAAACGCACAAAAGTACTCCACGAAGCGTCACGGCGCTTGTAGAATCCGGCGTTGAAGCGCGCGCGTTGCACGCTTCGTGTATCCAACGACCACACCTGGTAGGAGAAACATGGCGACTTCCGCAAAAAAGGTGGCCAAGAAGGCTGCCGCACCCGCCACCAAGAAAGTGGCTGCCAAAAAGGCTGCGCCCGCGAAGAAAGTAGTGGCAAAGAAGGTTGTCGCGAAGGCGGCACCGGCCGCTCCGACGCCGCTGAAGGACAAGTTCACGAAGGCATCGCTCGCAACGCACATCGCTGAGCGCGCAGCTGTCGAAGTGAAGGCGGTCAAGGCAGTGCTCGTCGCACTCGAGAACGTCGTGCTCGGCTCGGTCCACAAGAAGGGCGCGGGCGAGTTCACGCTGCCGGGTCTGCTGAAGATCACGGCACAAGTCGTGCCGGCGAAGAAGAAGCGCTTCGGCAAGGATCCGTTCACGGGCGAAGAGCGTTGGTTCCCGGCGAAGCCGGCCAGCGTGCGCGTGAAGGCACGTGCGCTGAAGAAGCTGAAGGACGCGGCAGCGTAATGCCGCGCGGCGGCTACCGAATGCATTCGGCAGCCGTTGCGAAGTCCGACGATCCCCGTACGCGAAAGCGTGCGGGGATTTTTATTGCGCTGCGCAAAGCGCGCGGCCGCGAAGAAGTGCAGAAGTGCAGAAGCGAAATGGCGGAAAGGCCGGTTCGACGTGTGATGCACGCCGGACGACGAGTCGTGCATGCGCCATGACGAACGGCAATCCACTCACAGGGGCTCGCGCTCGCCGCGCCGGTTGCGCCTGTTGCGCACGCATCGCGAGACACGCGCATCGTGACTGAAACCATTCCCGACGAAATCGCGGCGCAGGTCGCCGCCGCATGCGACACCATCGAGCGGCATCTCGGCGCGACGCTGAACGCGATCCACCTGTTCGGCTCGGCGCTCGACGGCGGACTGAAACCGCGCAGCGACATCGACCTGCTGGCGACGGTGTCGGCCCGGCCCGACGAGCCGACGCGGCGTGCGCTGATGCTCGGCCTGCTCGCCGTGTCGGCGCCGCCCGGCTGCACAGGTGGCATGCGCGCACTGGAAGTGACCGTCGTCGCGCACGACGAAATCGTGCCGTGGCGTCATCCGGCGCGACGCGAACTGCAGTTCGGCGAGTGGCTGCGTCACGATCTCGAAGCCGGCATCGTCGAGCCGGCGCTCGTCGATCACGATCTGGCGATCCTGTTGACGAAGGTGCGGCAGCACAGCGTCGCGCTGGCCGGCCCGCCGGCTGCTGCGTTGCTCGAGCCGGTGCCTGAGGGGGATTTTGTGGCCGCGCTGCTGGCGACCGTCGCGCAGTGGCATGCCGAACCGAGTTGGCGCGGCGATGAGTGCAACGTGGTGCTCGCGCTCGCGCGCATCTGGTACAGCGCCGCGACCGGCAGGATCGCGCCCAAGGACGTCGCCGCGACATGGGCGCTGGAGCGTCTGCCGGCAACGTACCGTCCGGTTGTAGCGGCGGCGCGCGCCGCCTATCTCGGCGGCGAGGAAGCCACGGCGATCCTGTCGGGCGAACCCCTCGCCGCATTCATCGGCTACGCGCGGCGAACGGTCGAATCGATGCTGTCGACGTCGCAGCCGATGCCGCGAACGTAGCCGGCTTGCGGGCGGGGCCGACGAGGGCCATGGGCGTTTGCGACGCTGTCGCACGCGTTTGCAGTCGAACCGGACGCCTGCCCGGCGACCCGGCGCATCATTCGCACGCGCTTATGCGATGTGCATCGTCAGCCGGCCGTACCGGCAAAGGCGGCCTTCAGCACGGCGTCGTCGAGCTTGACCATCTGCATCATCGCGGCGGCCACGCGCGTGGCCTTGACGGTGTCGCGGTCGGACATCATCGGGATCAGCGCTTCCGGAACGATCTGCCACGAGACGCCGTAGCGGTCTCGCAGCCAGCCGCAGGCGTCGGCCGTGCCGCCGTTGTCGAGCAGGGCGTTCCAGTAGCGGTCGAGTTCCGCCTGGTCGGCGCAGCTGACCAGCAGCGAGATCGCGTGGTTGAACGTGTCGGTGCGCGGGTGGCTCATCGCGAAGAACGGCTGCCCGAACAGCTCGAACTCGACCATTCGCGTGCCGTCGGTGCCGGGCACCGCCGTGACGCGCACGATGCGCGAATCCGGAAAGATGCCTGCGTAGAAGGCCGCTGCTTCTTCGGCTTCCGTCGAATACCAGAGGAACGGCGTGATCTTCTGAATCGTCATGACGAATCTCCTGTCTGTATGGATTGGCCGGGGCGCAAATCGCGTGCCGGCCTCTGTACGACGGATGAAGGCCGTCGAAATCGACACGCCGGGGCGAACGGCCGTCGCTCCGGGGACGTGGCACCGACAGTGCGGATGGTAGTCGTCCGGCGCACCCGTGGCGAGCGAGCCTGGCATCAGGAAACCGCGTTTCCGGCGCATTGCGGCCGTCAGGCGCCGCTGCCGGCCGGGTGACGAGTGTCGGGTACCCGGACATCGGCCATCGGCCCGTGCAGGCCGTGCGGGCCAGCCGGCGACGGACGAAAAAAAAGCCAGCCGCGGCCGAAACCGGGGCTGGCTTTCCAGGTCGGCGGCAGGGCGTCGGAGACGCCATGCACGCCGGATACTTCGTTTTTAGAACTTGTGGCGCAGGCCGAGTGCGACCAGCTCTTGCGAGCTCTTGCCGGCGATACCGTACGAGCCGATCGACGCTTGCGCATCGGTGCCGTCCGCATTCTTGCCGCTTGCGTGTTGATACGCACCAACCAGGTAGATGTCCGTGCGCTTCGACAGCGAGTAATCGGCGCCCAGCGAAACCTGATGGTACTTGCCGTTGTTGTCGCCGTTGCCCTTCGTGTAGATGTAGCCGAGGCCGAGCAGCAGCGGTGCCGATGCCTGATACGTGACGAACGCGCGACCCGTGTTGTACTTCTGGTTCGTGCCGAACGCCGAGTTGCCGTCCGCCTTGTATTGCGCGTTGCTGTAACCGGCGCCGACCGTCACCGGGCCGAATGCGTACTGGCCGGCCACTTGCGCGATGCCGATCGACGTCGACGACGTGAACGCGTTGTTGATGAAGGTTGTGCCCGAATCGCCGTCGAAGATCGCGTCCGACGAGCCGGCCCAGCCGCTACGCGTGCCGCTGGCGCTGAGTGCCGATGCGTTGTTTGCGTGGAAGTAGCCGGCAGCCAGGCCGAGCGGGCCGTTGTTGTACGCTGCTGCTGCTGCCCACGTCTGACCCTTGCCGGTCGAACCTGCAACACCGCCGAATGCGTACATCGCTTCGACTTGCAGGCCTGCCCAGACCGGCGACGTGTACTTCACTGCGTTGCTGACGCGCAGGCTGTTGTCGTTGTTGTCGACGTCGCCCGGCGTGGCGAACACGCTGCCGAAGTAGTTGTCTGCCGTGACTGCCTGGACCAGGTCGACGAGCGGGTCATATTGGCGGCCCAGCGTGACCGTACCGTACTGGTCGCTCTGCAGGCCGACGAATGCCTGGCGGCCGAACATGCGGCCACCCTGGCCCAGTGCGCCCGATGCCGAGTTGAAGCCGTTTTCCAACTGGAAGATCGCCTTCAGGCCGCCACCGAGGTCCTCGGAACCCTTCAGGCCGAAACGGCTGCCTTGCAGGTTGCCGCTACCCATCGACCACGAATTGTTGCCTTGACCTGCGTTACCGTGAACATAGGTGATCGACGTGTCGATCACGCCGTACAGCGTCACGCTCGACTGTGCCTGAGCAGCGCCGGCGGCGCCCAGCAGCGCGAGCGAGAGGGTCGAGAGAGCAAGTTTCTTCATCGTTGAGTTTCTCCACGCAAGTGATTCATCGTTATTTGTTGCGGATTGGAGAATAGCTCAGTGCCATAGACGCAAGAAAGCCTAAAAAATAAAGTGTCTCGAAAAGGTAACAGCGCGAAAAAGTCCATATATATCAAGCACATCAACGACTGTTCCCATTTTTGAAATAGTTGACATTTGCTGCGGCGCGATTGTTTCAAAAGTCGACGCACATTGCGGCCGGCAGCCTGTTTTGGCCTGTTGGCGGGCAGAAATGGATGCTTGCAAACGTTTGCGGTTGCGGCAACGAAGCCGGGGCATGCAAAGGACGTATCAACGTCGCGCGAATGCGCGGCGGACTGGGGTGGTTGCAGGAAGGCAGACGGGTGTGCTGGGGCGCGCCGCGACGTTGCTAACAGCGTGAATCAGTCGTCGCGCATGCGATCGACGGGCCGGTCGGCTTGAGCGGACGCGGCCGGTGCGGTACCGGCGAGACGATGCGCGTTGCCGCGGGCCGCCGCGAATTCCGCGCCGAGCAGCAGCACGATCGCGGAGAAGTACAGCCACATCAGCAGGACCGCGAACGATCCGGCCGCGCCGAATGCACTGGCGGTGCCCGCGTGCGCGAGGTACAGCGCGAACAGTTTCTTGCCGCCCGAGAACAGGATCGCGGACACGATGCCGCCGATCGCGGCGTCGCGCCACGCGACGCGCGCATCGGGCAGGAACTTCATCAGCGATGCGAACGCGGCCGCGAGCACGGCGATGCCGACGAAGAACTGCACGAGGTTCGTGACGACCACGTACGGCGAATTGCCCAGCAGCCAGGTGCCGACGAACGTGATCGCGGTGTCGAGCACGAGCGACACGATCAGCAGGAACGCGACGCCGAGCACGAGCCCGAACGAGATCAGCCGCACGCGCACGAGCCCGAGCATGCTCGACCAGCGGTTCTCGGTGGCCGGCCAGATCACGCTGAGCGCGGCGCTGAGCGACGCGAAGGTGGCCGACGCGCCGATGGCCAGCGCGGCGAACGAGATCAGGGTTGCGAGGCCGCCGCGCTCGCCCGCGCGGTGCGCGTTCTGCACGATCGTCTGGATGCTGGCCGCCGCGTCGTCGCCGATCAGCTGGTGCGCCTGTTCGAATACCTGGCCGCGCGCGGCGTCGTCGCCGTAGAACCAGCCGGCCACGGCAATCACCATCACGAGCATCGGCGCGAGCGAGAACGCGGAGAAGAATGCAATGCCCGCGGCCATCGCGGAGCAACGGTCGGCCGAGAAGCGCTTGAACGCCGTGAGGGCCCAGTTGGCCTGTTGTTGCGCGAGACGGGTGGCTTCGGAGGTGATCTGTCGTTTCATGACGGTTCGGTGGCGCGCGGAACGCGGGTCATCGTTGGTAATCAGACAATTCAGTATTGATCCGAAGATTCGAACATAGTTGCGCGAACTGTCTATAATTCCTTTCAGTTTCCTCACCCCCACAATAACGCCGAGACCAGCCATGCTCCAAATGTCCCGGCGCCAGTTCCTGAAGGTGACGGCTACGTCGCTTGCCGGATCGAGTCTAGCCCTGATGGGCTTCTCTCCGTCCGAAGCGCTCGCCGAAGTCCGACAGTACAAGCTGGCGCGCACCGTCGAAACGCGCAACACCTGTCCATACTGTTCAGTGGGTTGCGGCATCCTGATGTACAGCCTCGGAGACGGCGCGAAGAACGCGCAGCCGAGCATCATCCACATCGAAGGCGATCCCGACCATCCCGTCAATCGCGGCACGCTGTGCCCGAAGGGCGCGAGCCTGATCGACTTCATCCACAGCCCGAACCGCCTGACGCACCCCGAGTATCGCGCGCCCGGCTCGGACAAGTGGGAACCGATCTCGTGGAACGACGCGCTCGACCGGATCGCGAAGCTGATGAAGGCCGACCGCGACGCGAACTTCGTCGAGACGGCGGAGGACGGTGCGAAGGTCAACCGCTGGCTGACGACCGGCATGCTGGCCGCGTCGGCGGGCAGCAACGAGGTCGGCTACCTGACGCACAAGACGGTCCGCAGTCTCGGGATGCTCGCATTCGACAATCAGGCGCGTGTCTGACATGGCCCGACGGTGGCAGGTCTTGCCCCGACGTTTGGCCGTGGAGCGATGACGAACCATTGGGTCGACATCAAGAACGCGGACGTGATTCTCGTGATGGGCGGCAATGCAGCCGAGGCCCATCCATGCGGTTTCAAGTGGGTAACGGAGGCGAAGGCGCACCGCAAGGCGCGGCTGATCGTCGTCGACCCGCGCTTTACGCGTACGGCCTCGGTGGCCGACTACTACGCGCCGATCCGCACCGGCACCGACATCGTCTTCCTGGGCGGTGTGATCAACTATCTGCTGACGAACGACAAGATCCAGCATGAGTACGTGAAGAACTACACGGACTTCTCGTTCATCGTGCGCGAGGATTTCGCGTTCAACGACGGCATCTATTCCGGCTACGACGCCGAGAAACACGCATACCCGGACAAATCGAGCTGGGACTACGAGCGCGGCGACGACGGCTTCGTGAAGGTCGACCCGACGCTGCAGCACCCGCGTTGCGTGTACAACCTGCTGAAGCAGCATTACGCGCGCTATACGCAGGACATGGTCCAGCAGGTCTGCGGCACGCCGAAGGAGAAGTTCCTGAAGGTGTGCGAGATGCTCGCGACCACCGCCGTTCCCGGCCGCGCCGGCACGGTGCTGTACGCGCTCGGCTGGACGCACCACTCGATCGGCGCGCAGATCATCCGCACCGGCGCGATGGTGCAGCTGCTGCTCGGCAACATCGGCATCGCCGGCGGCGGGATGAACGCGCTGCGCGGCCACTCGAACATCCAGGGGTTGACCGACCTCGGGCTGATGTCGAACCTGCTGCCGGGCTACATGACGCTGCCGATGCAGGCCGAGCAGGATTTCGACGGCTACATCAAGAAGCGCGTGCAGCAGCCGCTGCGGCCGAACCAGTTGAGCTACTGGAAGAACTACAAGGCCTTCCACGTCAGCTTCATGAAGTCCTGGTGGGGCGACGCGGCGACCGCCGAGAACAACTGGGCCTACGACTACCTGCCGAAGCTGGACAAGCAGTACGACCTGCTGCAGGCGATCGAGCTGATGAATGCCGGCAAGATGAACGGCTACATCTGCCAGGGCTTCAACCCGCTCGCGGCGGCGCCGTCGAAGGTGAAGACGGCGGCAGGGCTCGCGAAGCTCAAGTGGCTCGTGATCATGGATCCGCTCGCGACCGAGACGTCCGAGTTCTGGAAGCATCACGGCGACTACAACGACGTCGACGCGTCGAAGATCCAGACCGAGGTGTTCCGCCTGCCCACCACGTGTTTTGCGGAGGAAAACGGTTCGCTCGTGAGTTCGAGCCGCGTGCTGCAATGGCACTGGAAGGGCGCGGAGCCGCCGGGCGAAGCGCGTAGCGACCTCGAGATCATGTCGGGGCTGTTCCTGCGCATGCGCAAGATGTACCAGACGGACGGCGGCAAGTATCCGGACCCGATCGTCAACCTGACCTGGCCGTACGCGAACCCGGAAAGCCCGACGCCCGAAGAGCTCGCGATGGAGTTCAACGGCCGTGCGCTCGCCGATCTGCCCGATCCGAAGGATCCGGCCAAGACGCTCGTGAAGAAGGGCGAGCAGCTGGCCGCGTTCGCGCAACTGAAGGACGACGGGACGACCGCGAGCGGCTGCTGGATCTTCTGCGGAGCCTGGACGCAGGCCGGCAACCAGATGGGCCGGCGCGACAACTCCGATCCGACCGGCATCGGCCAGACGCTGAACTGGGCGTGGGCCTGGCCGGCGAACCGGCGGATCCTGTACAACCGCGCATCGTGCGACGTGAGCGGCAAGCCGTTCGACCCGACCCGCAAGCTGATCGGCTGGAACGGCAGCGCGTGGAAGGGCGCCGACATCCCCGATTTCAAGGCGGACGAACCACCCGAAAACGGGATGGGGCCGTTCATCATGAATCCGGAAGGTGTCGCGCGCTTCTTCGCGCGTGCGGGGATGAACGAAGGCCCGTTCCCCGAGCACTACGAGCCGTTCGAAACGCCGATCGGCACGAACCCGCTGCACCCGAACAACCCGCTGGCGCTGAACAACCCGGCCGCCCGCGTGTTCCCGGACGATCGGGCGTCGTTCGGCCAGGCACCGGAGTTCCCGCACGCGGCGACCACGTACCGGCTGACCGAGCATTTCCACTACTGGACCAAGCATGCGCGGCTGAACGCGATCATCCAGCCCGAGCAATTCGTCGAGATCGGCGAAGACCTCGCGAAGGAAGTCGGCGTCGCGCATGGCGAACGCGTGAAGGTGTCGTCCAAGCGCGGCTACATCATCGCGGTCGCTCTCGTCACGAAGCGGATCAAGCCGCTGATGGTCGACGGCAAGAAGGTCCAGACGGTCGGTGTCCCGTTGCACTGGGGCTTCAAGGGTCTGACGAAGCCCGGCTATCTCGCGAATACCCTGACTCCGTCCGTGGGCGACGGCAACTCCTATACACCGGAATTCAAGTCGTTCCTGGTGAAGGTCGAAAAGGCGTAAGGGGAAAGAGATGGCATTGCAATCGCTGGATATCAAGCGCGTCTCGGCCACCACGACGCCACCGCCCACGGTGCGCGAACCGGTGACCGGGAGCGTCGCGAAGCTGATCGACGTATCGAAGTGCATCGGCTGCAAGGCATGCCAGACGGCATGCATGGAGTGGAACGACCTGCGCGACGAAGTCGGCACCAACGTCGGCGTGTACGACAACCCGGCCGATCTCTCCGAGCACTCGTGGACGGTGATGCGGTTCGCCGAATACGAGAACCCGGCGGGCGACCTCGAGTGGCTGATCCGCAAGGACGGCTGCATGCACTGCGAGGACCCGGGCTGCCTGAAGGCGTGCCCGTCGCCGGGCGCGATCGTGCAGTACAACAACGGGATCGTCGATTTCCACGAGGAGAACTGCATCGGTTGCGGCTATTGCGTGACCGGCTGCCCGTTCAACGTTCCGCGGATCTCGAAGAAGGATCATCGCGCGTACAAGTGCACGCTCTGTTCCGATCGCGTCGCGGTCGGCCAGGAACCGGCCTGCGTGAAGACCTGCCCGACGGGCGCGATCGTGTTCGGCACCAAGGAGGACATGAAGCAGCACGCGGCCGAGCGGATCGAGGACCTGAAGGAGCGCGGCTTCGAGCATGCGGGGCTGTACGACCCGCAGGGCGTCGGCGGCACGCACGTGATGTACGTGCTGCACCATGCCGATAAACCGTCGCTGTACCACGGGCTGCCCGACAACCCGTCGATCAGCCCGATGGTGAAGCTGTGGAAGGGCATCGCGAAACCGCTCGCGGTGGCCGGCATCGCGCTGACCGCGCTCGCCGGGTTCTTCCACTACGTCCGGGTCGGTCCGAACGAGGTGAGCGACGAGGAAGAATCGGCCGCGCGCGACGAGGCGCGACGCATCAAGGAGGACGCGAAATGAACCACGACGACCCCAACCTGATCGTCCGCTACACGCCGAACGAGCGCACGAACCACTGGATCACCGCGATCACGTTCGTGCTGCTCGCGTTGTCCGGGCTCGCGCTGTTTCATCCGTCGATGTTCTGGCTGACCGCGCTGTTCGGCGGCGGCCAGTGGACGCGGATCCTGCATCCGTTCGTCGGCCTCGTGATGTTCGTGTCGTTCGCGATCCTGGTCGTGCGCTTCTGGCACCACAACGCGCTCGATGCGGACGACCGCCAATGGCTGAAGCAGATCGGCGACGTGCTGACCAACCAGGAAGACAAGCTGCCGCCCGTCGGGCGCTATAACGCCGGGCAGAAGCTGCTATTCTTCACGCTGGTGGCGTGCCTGTTGCTGCTCCTGCTGTCGGGAGTCGTGATCTGGCGGCGTTACTTCTCGTTCTACTTCCCGATCGGGGTGATCCGCGCGGCCGCTGTCGTGCATGCCGTGGCGGCCTTCGTGCTGATCGCGAGCATCATCGTGCACATTTACGCGGCGTTGTGGGTGAAGGGCTCGATCGGCGCGATGGTGCGCGGCACCGTCACGTTGGGCTGGGCTCGCAAGCATCACCCGAAGTGGTTCCGTGAAAGCGTGAAATAACGCACCGGAGCGGGGCGGCTCGCCAGTTGCGGCGGGCCGTTCCGCCAACCGCCGGAGCCGCCCGAAAGCGCCGATGCGTCGGCGCTTGTTTATTTGGAAGACATTTTTGTGACACAACGCATCCTCGAACCGACCGAGATCTCGACACTCGATCATTCGGCCATCCCGCGCTTTCGCCTGCCGGAGCGCGCCACCGCGTTTTCGGCGCGCGCCGCGCGGCTGCGCAAGCTGGCCGACCTGAACCCGATCAGCGGCTATCTGCGGCTGATGGCCACCGTCGCCGATGCGCAGCACGCGACGCTGCAGACGCTGGAACTGCCGCTGCCGTCGAAGGAAGCGATCGCGCTTGCACAGCAGCATTCGATGCCGCTCATACCGGCGCTCGACGGCGAGCGCAACCCGCAATGGCGTGCCGTGCTGTACGAACTGCTCGACCGCGTCGAAGGCGCCGGGCTCGTCAACCCGCAGCTCGCGAAGCTGCTCGACCGGCTGCGCCTGATGGCGCCCGCCGAACTCGACGCGCAGGCCGACGCGATCCTCGCGCTGCGCTTCGCCGAAGTCGACCCGGCCACCGCGCCGTTCCTGATGGCCGCGCTGCAGGTCGTCTGGACGGATCTCGCAAGCTGCGTTGCGCCGGCCGACGTCCCGTATCTCGACCAGCCGGGGCTGTGCCCCGTGTGCGGCACGCACCCGGTCGCGAGCGTCGTGCGGGTCGGCGGGCAGTACCAGGGCTACCGTTTCCTGCAGTGCGGGCTGTGCACGACCGAGTGGCACATGGTGCGCACGAAGTGCTCGCACTGCGATTCGACGAAAGGCATCGCGTATCACGGGATCGAGGGCGGCAGCGAAGCCGTCAAGGCCGAATCGTGCGACGAGTGCAAGACCTATCGCAAGATCGGTTATCAGGACAAGGACTACGAGTTCGAGCCGCTGGCGGACGATCTCGCGAGCCTTACGCTCGACCTGCTGATGAACGAGGCCGGTTACCAGCGCAGTTCGCCGAACCCGCTGCTGTGGCCGGACGTCGCGCGGGAAGCGGATTGACGACATCGGCCGGGGCGGCGCGCGAGCGCCGGCGCCGGCCGACTGCGAAGCATGAGACTGGAGCCACCACGACGTGACCGAACCCGGTTTGAATGAACTGAATGCCGTGCTGGCGCGTGTGCCGTCGGTCGAGCGCGTGCTGTCGTCGGCGCCGCTGCAACCGCTGCTCGCCGACTACGGCCGCACGCGCGTGCTGAACGCGGTGCGCGCGGAGCTCGAACGCTGGCGTACCGCCGCGCAGCACGATCCGGCGGGGGCCGAACCGCTCGACGAACCGCGCATCGCCGCGGCCGTCGCGCGCGCGCTGGCCGCGCAGAGCGCGGGCGCGGTGCGCACCGTGTTCAACCTGACCGGCACCGTGCTGCACACGAACCTCGGGCGCGCGCTGTTGCCCGACGACGCGGTGCGCGCGGTGGTCGACGCGCTCACGCGCCCCGTCAACCTCGAATTCGACCTCGCCACGGGCCGCCGCGGCGATCGCGACGACCTGATCGACGATCTGCTGTGCGAACTGACGGGCGCGGAAGCCGCGACCGTCGTCAACAACAACGCGGCGGCCGTGCTGCTGGCGCTGTCGGCGCTGGCGACGAAGCGGGAAGTCGTCGTGTCGCGCGGCGAGCTGGTCGAGATCGGCGGCGCATTCCGCATCCCCGACATCATGAGCCGCGCCGGCGCCAGGCTGCGCGAAGTCGGCACGACCAACCGCACCCATCTGCGCGACTACGCGGAGGCGATCGGCCCGCGCACCGCGCTGCTGATGAAGGTGCACTGCAGCAACTACGCGATCAGCGGCTTCACGAAGGAGACGTCGCTCGCCGAACTCGCGCCGCTCGCGCGCGAGCACGGGCTGCCGGTCGCCGTCGATCTCGGCAGCGGCACGCTCGCCGACCTGACGCAATGGGGCCTGCCGCACGAGACGACCGTGCAGGAAACCGTGGCTGCCGGCGCAAACGTTGTCACGTTCAGCGGCGACAAGCTGCTTGGCGGGCCGCAGGCCGGCCTGATCGTCGGCGATCGCGCGCTGATCGCGAAGATCAAGAAACATCCGCTCAAGCGCGCGCTGCGCGTCGGCAAGCTGACGCTCGCGGCGCTCGAACCCGTGCTGCGCCTCTACCAGTCCCCCGAGTTCCTGCGCGACCGGCTCACGACATTGCGCCTGCTGACGCGCCCGCACGGCGAGATCGCCGAGGCCGCCGAACGCGTGCGTCCGGCGCTGCAGGCCGCGCTCGGCGGCGGTTTCGACGTAGCGGTCGAGCCGATGTTCAGCCAGATCGGCAGCGGTGCGCTGCCGGTCGACCAGCTGCCGAGCGCCGGGCTCGTCGTGCGCACGGCGGACGGCAAGCGCGGCGGCCGCGCGCTCGCGCAGCTCGAGAAGCGGCTGCGCGAATGGCCGCGCCCGGTGATCGGCCGCGTGGCCGACAACGCGCTGCGGCTCGACCTGCGCTGCCTCGAAGCGGCCGACGAGGCGGCGTTCATCGCGCAATGCGTACCGCTCGCGGGGCCCGCTGCATGATCGTCGGTACCGCCGGACACATCGACCACGGCAAGACGACGCTGGTGCGCGCGCTGACGGGCGTCGATACCGACCGCCTGAAGGAAGAGAAGGCGCGCGGCATCTCGATCGAACTCGGTTATGCGTATACGCCGCTCGACAACGGCGACGTGCTCGGCCTGATCGACGTGCCGGGCCACGAGAAGCTGATTCACACGATGGCGGCCGGCGCGTGCGGGATCGACTTCGCGCTGCTCGTGATTGCCGCCGACGACGGCGTGATGCCGCAGACGCGCGAGCATCTCGCGATCCTGCAACTGCTCGGCGTCACGCATGGCGCCGTCGCGCTGACGAAGTGCGATCGCGTCGACGCCGCGCGCGTGGCCGAGGTGCGCGACGAGATCGCCGCGTGGCTGAACGATTCGACGCTGGCCGGCGTGCCGATCTTCGAAACGCGGGCGACGGCCGTGGACGATCCGGGTGTCGCCGCATTGAAGCGTCACCTGGCCGACGCGGCGATCGCGTGGCGCGCCCGCCGCGACGACGGGCTGTTCCGGCTCGCGGTCGATCGTGTGTTTACGCTCACGGGGCAGGGCACCGTCGTGACGGGCACCGCGTTCGCGGGCCGCGTCGCGACCGGCGATACGCTCGCGATCGTGCGCACGGGCGGCGCGGCGCGCGTGCGCAGCATCCATGCGCAGAACCGGCCGGTCGAGGCCGGCCGCGCGGGCGAGCGTTGCGCACTGAACCTGGCCGGGGTCGACAAGGCCGATGTCGAGCGCGGCGATACCGTGGCCGATGCGCGGCTCGTCGCGACGTCGCCGCGTCTCGACGTCGAATTGACGCTGCTCGCGGATGCCGGGCTGACGCTCACGCACTGGGCACCGCTGCACGTGCATCTCGGCACGCTGCATCGCGTCGCGCATGTCGCGCTGCTCGACGGCGATACGCTTGCGGCCGGCCAGCGGATGCGCGTGCAACTGGTATTCGACGAGCCGGTGTTTGCGTTGCCGGGCGACCGATTCATCGTCCGCAATCCGCAGGCGACGCGCACGGTCGGCGGCGGCCGCGTGCTCGACCCGTTCGGGCCGGCGCGCAAGCGTCGTACGCCCCAGCGCCGCGCGTGGCTCGATGCGCTGGCCGAATGGCTCGACGCAGGACGTCTCGATGCGCTGCTCGCGCAGGCGCCGCTCGGCATCCCGCGCGCGATGCTCACGCATCTGACGGGTTTTGCGCCGAACGCGCTGGTTTTGCCGGATGACGCGCTGGCAATCGGGCAGCGCGATGCCGCGTCGAATGACGGCGCGGTGATTGCGCATGCGCACTGGCGTGCGCTGCAGACGCGGGCGATCGATACGCTGCGCGCGTATCACGAGCGCATGCCCGACGAGCAGGGGCTCGACGCCGCGCGGCTGCGGCGGATGGCGGCGCCGCTCGCCGGCGATGCGCTGTGGCGTGCGCTCGTCGATGCGCTGGTGACCGGCGGCGAAGTGGCGCGAAGCGGGCCGTGGCTGCACCTGCCGTCGCATTCGGTGAGCCTCGAGCCGCGCGAGGAAGCGCTGGCGCAGCAACTGCTGCCGCTGATTCATGCGGGGCGCTTCGATCCGCCATGGGTGCGCGACCTGGCCCGCGACACGGGGGCGGCCGAGGACGCGGTGCGTACCTTGCTGCGCAAGCTCGCACGGCGCGGCGACGTGCACCAGGTCGTGCGCGACCTGTTCTATCACGCGGACGTCGTGCGCGAACTCGCGGAACTGGTTGCGCATCTCGCGCCGTCGCGCGACGGCGGGCTCGATGCCGCGACGTTCCGCGACGCGACGGGGCTGGGCCGCAAGCGTGCGATCCAGGTTCTCGAGTTCTTCGACCGGGTTGGGTATACTCGCTTCCACCGCGATCTTCACTTCCTGCGGCCTGACAGCGGTTGGGCGGGTATTCAGGCGTAGGCGCTCGTTGTTCTTTGTTTTTTCCCACGACGGAAGGCATTCGTATCCGGTGGTACGGCTGGACTTCAAATCCAGTTGGGGGTGTCAGACACTCCCGGGTAGGTTCGACTCCTGCTGCCTTCCGCCATTCAACGCATCCCCGACTCACCGGAACCTACCGATCGCCCCCCGCCATATCGCTCGACAGCCGGGCCGCGACCGCACGCGCGGCCAGATCGAGCAGGAAACCGAGCACGCCGATCACGAGGATCACGGCCGTCAGCTCCGAATACGCGAGCCGGTCGCGCGTGTCGAGAATCAGGTAGCCGAGCCCCGCGCTCACGCCGAGCATTTCCGCTGGGACCAGCACGATCCACAAGATGCCGATCGCGAGGCGCACGCCGGTGAGCACATGCGCGGCGATGCCCGGCACGTAGACATGCCAGAGCATTTCCGCGCGCGTGGCGGCAAGGCTTTCGCCAAGCTGGACCCAGCGCCGGTCGAGATGCGCGACACCCGATGCGGTGCTCATCACCAGCGGCCACACCGCGGCGAAAGCGAGCAGGAAATACACCGCGCGATCGCCGACGCCGAGCGACATCACCGCAAGCGGCATCCACGAAAGCGGCGAGATCATGCGAAGAAACTGCAGCGTCGGCGACAGCGTCCGTTCGAGCCAGCGCAGACGGCCGATCGCGAATCCCAACGGCACGCCGACCACGAGCGCCCACGCCAGCCCGACGGCGATGCGCCTGAGGCTGGTCGCCGCATGCACGAGTAGCTGATCCTCGGTGACGAGCGACGGCAGCGCTTCGAACGCACGCTGCGGCGCGAACTGCGCGGCCATCGCGTTGTGGCCCGCGAGCAGCGTGACGGCGAGCCACCACAGCGCCAAGGCGGCCGCCAGTCCCGCACCGCCCAGCACGATGCTGCGCCAATGCGCGGACGCGGGCACCGGACGCCGCGCCGCCGCCGACGTTTCCCGAGCGAGCACGCTAGACAACGATCGTCTCCTTGCGTGCATAGCCGCCATCCTGGCCGAACGCCGACAAGCCGCCCAGCGCTTCGATGCTCTTCTTCACGAACCGGTCGTCGACCAGATCGCCGGCGACCCGCTTCGGATCGAGCGACGCGAGGAACTGGCTCGCGCCTTCCACCTGGGTCGTCTTCAGCCGGCGCACGAGTTCTTCCGTATAGCTCGGATACGGATACGGCTGGAAGTCGATGCGTTTCACGCCCCAGTTCGCGTGCTGGATCGCGCGATCGCCGAGATAGCGCCCCTGATCGGCTGCTTGCGGCGCGAGCACGCGTGCGAGCAGTTGCGAAGGATGCGGCGTGTAGCGGTTCGGGCCTTCCTTCGACAGCAGCCTGGCCGCCTCTTGCGGATGGGCGCGCGTCCACAGCTGGGCGTTGACGATCGCATCGACGACCTTCTGCGACCACGCCGCGCGTTGCGTCAGGTCCTGCTCGTGCATGAAGATCACGCAGCACGCGTGGTTGCGCCACACGTCGCCGGTGAAGCGGAGAATCTTGCCGACGTTCAACTGCTCGGCGGCCGCGTTGAACGGCTCGGCGACGATATATCCGGCGATCTTTTTCGACGCCAGCGCGGGCGGCATGTCGGACGGTGCCATCACGACCAGGTTGACTTCCTTCGGCCCCGGCTGCCCCGACTGCTTGAGCACGGGCGCGAGACCCTGCGCGCGCAGCAGGTCCTGCAGCACGACGTTATGCACCGAATACCAGAACGGCACCGCAACCGTCTTGCCGGCGAGGTCCGCCACGGTGTTGATGTCGGGCGCAACCGTCAGCGCAGAGCCGTTCACGTGATTCCATGCGACGACCTTCGCGGGCGCCTTGCTGCCATAGCGCGCCCACACGGTCATCGGCGACAGCAGATGCACGACGTTGACCTGTCCCGACAGAAACGCCTCGACCAGCTGCGCCCAGCTTCGCAGCAGCGTCGGCTTCTCCGCCTGGATGCCGGCCGCGTCGAAGTAGCCGTTGTTGTGTGCGACGAGCAGCGGCGTCGCATCGGTGATCGGCAGGTAGCCGATGCGCACGGGCGCATTCGGATCGGCTGCCGCGCGCGCGTCGGATGCTTTCAGCAGCGGCGCCGCGCCCGCGACGGTAAAGAGCGACGCGAGCTTCAGCCATTCGCGTCGTGACATCGGTACGTTGCACATGAGGGTTCCCCGCGGGTATCGGCCGGATTCAGGCGGCTGCTGAAATCGAGTTCTGCAGCGCCTGGAGAATGGAGATGCGCAGCTCGCCGAGCGAGCGCACTTGCGTGTGCCGCGGCTGCGGCAGTTCGACGGCCCAGCGTCCGACCAGCGTGCCGTGCTTGCCGAGCAGCACGATCCGATCGGCGACGAGCAGCGCTTCGTCGATATCGTGCGTGACGAGAAGCGCAGACGCGCCGGTGTTGCTCACCGCGGCAATCAGGAGCTGCTGCATGTCGGCGCGGGTCACTTCGTCGAGCGCGCCGAACGGTTCGTCGAGCAGCAGCGCGCGCGGCGCCCGCGCCAGGCAGCGCGCCAGCGCCGCGCGCTGTGCCATGCCGCCCGACAACTGCGAAGGCAGCGCGTGCCGTGCATGGTCGAGCCCGACGGCGGCCAATGCGTTCGTCACGCGTTCCTTGCGGTCTGCACGTGTCAGGTGCGGTTGACGCGCGAAGGTCAGCCCGAATCCCACGTTCCGCTCGACCGTGAGCCACGGCAGCAGGCATGGGTCCTGAAACGCGAGGGCGACCTCCGGGCGCGGGCCGTCGACGGGCTCGCCATCGACGCGAATCGTGCCGGATGCGGTTCGCGTCAGGCCGGCGATGGCCCGCAACAGCGACGACTTCCCGCAACCGCTCGGCCCGAGCAGCGCAACGAGTTCGCCGGGCGCAACCGACAGATCGACGCCGTTCAGCACGCTGCGCGATCCGTACCGCAACGTGACGCCGTTCGCGACGATGTGCGCGCCTTGCGTCATGCTGCCGCCGCCCGTCGATGCCGCGCGAGCTGCGATTTCAACTGCACGAGGCTCGGCGTCACGATCGGGATGAACGACGCTTCGCGTACGCGCCGCGCGCTGCCGCTCTGGCCGCGCAGATAGCCGCGCCCTCCGGTCGCTTGCACTTCGAGCGAGACCGCCTGCGAGACGGTCTCGACGAGCGCGATGCGCAGTTCGAACATCGCGGCAGGCGCGTGGAGGAAGGTGCCGTCGAGCACACCTCGCTTCAACTGCGCGGCCTGATCGGCGAGCGTCGTTTCGAGTTCGCGAATTTCCGCGCCGATCGACGCGCGCGACGGCTCGCTGGCATCCAGCGTGGCCAGCAATGCGCGCCGCGCCAGCCCGATCGACATCCCGCATTGCAAGCCGAGAAACGCCGGGCGCACGCGCGCGAGCCAGGCCGGTGCGTCGGCCGCGAGGCGGTACGATTCGTCGAGGACGGTATCGCTCACGCGCAGCGCAGCCGTATTGCTTGCACGCAGGCCGATCAGGTCGAGATCGTCGCTGCGCTCGACGCCCCGCGCGTCGTGCGGAATCGCGAAGACGGACGGCGGCGTGCCGTCGTCGTGATCGAATGCGGCCGCGGCGATGAAACCTTCGCGCCGCAGGTTCGTGATCCACGGCAGGCTGCCGTTCAGCACGAACGCGTTGCCGCTGCGGGCCGCGTGCATCTGCAACGGCTCGATGTCGGACAGATACTTCATCGCGTTCGAAAGACCGGTGGCGCCCGCCACTTCGCCGTCGAGCAGCGGCGTCAGCCAGCGCGCACGGAGCGCGTCGTTGTCGCTCTGCAGTACGTATTCGACGAAGGTGCGATGTCCCCACAGCACGAATGCGGCCGTCAATGAGCGTTGCGCGACGGCGGCCACCGTGTCGATCGCGTCCGCGATCGTGCCGCCCGTGCCGCCCATGACCTCCGGCACACCGACGGCGACGGTGCGCGAGCGCACCAACTGCGGCAGGATGTCCGCCGCACGCGACGGGTCGACGTCGAGCGCGTCGGCATTTGCTTCGAGCCATGCGTCGAACGCATCGGAGCTCGCCGGCGCGGTCATGCTGCGCGCGCCGTCGGCTCCCAGCGATACGCTTCGAGCTGCGGATTCAGTTCGTTGCGCGCCAGGTTGTTCGCGAAGTTGCAAAGCGTCGCGAGGCTCACGCCGAGTACCACTTCAAGCGCGCCGGCATCGCTGTAGCCGGCCGCCTTGAACGCGGCGAGCGCGTCGTCGGACACGGCGCCGCGCGTTGCGATCACGTCGCGCGTGAACGTGGCGACCGCATCGAGGCGCGCGTCGGACAGCGGGCGCTGGGCGCGGACCTCGTCGACGAGCGCGGCGGGCAATTGCGCCTTCTTCAGCGCGACGGCCGTATGGCCGGCCACGCAGAAACCGCAGCCATGAACGGCGGCGGCGGTGATCTGCACGAT
Source organism: Burkholderia sp. 572 (assembly GCF_040545135.1). Lineage (NCBI taxonomy): Bacteria > Pseudomonadati > Pseudomonadota > Betaproteobacteria > Burkholderiales > Burkholderiaceae > Burkholderia > Burkholderia sp. 572. The sequence continues at coordinate 299,271 of NZ_JBEPLH010000008.1, forward strand.
TTCGCGCTCGGCCAGCGTGAGGCCGCTACGCGAATTGATTTCACCGACGGTCAGGTACGTTTCGAGCGCAACCGGTGCATTGGCGAGTGAGGCTACGAGATTCGGCAGGAAGCCGTTGGCGGCTTGCGACTTCTGGAGAAACGGGCGGCTGGCTTCGGGCGCGCTTTCGACGGTTTGGAGGGGCAGGCGGCTCATGGCATCCTCGATCGGAAAGCCGTCATTGTTGGCGGCGCCGGTCGAGCCGGCAATGCGCGGCCGTCTCTGTTTCATGCGCGTTTGTCTTGCGTCAATGCACGGGTGTCGCGCCGGTGCGCTCCGGGGCGCGGCGGCAGGTGCCGGGCGGCAGGCCGGTGACGCGCTTGAATGCCTGCGCAAAGGCGGATTCCGACTGATAGCCGACATGCTCGGCCGTGCTGAGCGTGGATGCCCCCTGCCGCAGCATCTCGGCCGCGACCTTCATGCGCAGCAGCGCAAGGAACTGCGCAGGCGGCTGTCCGCATGCCTGCGCGAACTGCTTGCAGAAGCGCGCGCGGGACATGTGGCAAAACGCGGCCATCGTGTGCGTGGTCCAGTCGTCGCCGGGTTTCTCGATGATCGCGCCGACGAGCGGCGTAAATTCGGCGCGCCGCATGACCGACCACAGGCCCGGCGCAAAATCGTCGCTGCTCGCGACGGCACGCAGTGCATAGAAGAACAATGCATCCGTCAGACGATTGACGAGCGGCGACGGTGCATCCTGGGCACGCGCCGCTTCGGTGCGGATCAGGTCGAACAGCGTGCGCGCGCCCGCCAGCTTCGCGTCGTCGTGGCGCGCCAGGAGGTGATCGGGCATCAGGCCGGCGATCGCGTCGCCAAGATCGGAACGAAACTCGAAGAAACCGCATGCCAGCGCGACGTCGCCCGGTGACGACGCAGGCTCGGCAAGCGGCGTCATCGTGCCGATCCGTACCGTGTATTCGTCGTCGGACGGCGCAATCGCGTCGGGCGTCAGGCAATGCGTCATGTCGTGCATCAGGAACACCGCGTCGCCGGCGACGAGGCGCGTGCTTTGCGCGGCACGGCCGTTCCGGGCGGGCAGGTGCAACCAGCATGCGCCTTCGAGCACGAGGTGGAAGCTCGCGCGCTGATGGCCGGCCGTCGATGCGCGATAGACGCCGCAATACCGGCCCACGTGAAACAGCGTGCTGCGCAGTTCGAGTCCGGAGAGCAGCCAGTCGGCGGCCTGATCGGCGGAGTTCGGCATGGTGGGCGAAGGCGGGAAAGCCATTGGGAAGTCGACGGCGGATTCCGAGCTTAGCGCCGCGACGTTGCGCGGTAAAACAAGCGATCGTGGAATGCATATGGGCGTGCGGCATATGCGTTCTTCGGTGGCCGGCGTCGCCTCGGCCGAGCCGGATTGCCGATCCATTCCGGCCACTCGCGGATGTGTGCATGCCGACGTCGGCGATACCGGGCACGTTCCCGGGACACCGGGACTGCAATCCGGAGCGGCATCGTTCACAACAGCCCGCCTAGGCGGCCGCGATCGATAAAACTTGATCGGTAGAAGCACTAAAGCTTCAATGATTTTTTTCCGGGCTATAGTGGAATCACTGAAGGTAGACGCGGCGTGCTTTGCCGATACCGTTCAGGTAATGACTGTAGACGGGTGCTGCATGAAAAATAACATCGACAAGACCGCCGGGCCGATCTGGGGCGTGGCTGCAGGATTGCTTCTCGCGGCCGTAGGATTGAGTCTCGGCATATTCCCGACGTCCCTGCACGGTTCGGGTAGCGCAAACGACTTCATGGCGTCCGGTGCCGCGATGCTGGGCATCTTCCTCGTCGTCTATTCCACGCGCGAATTGCGCAGGAAGCGCATGCACTGAGCGGTCGCGCGTCGCGGGTTCACGAACAGCGACGCGAGCCGGCCGCCGGCCGGGGCATGCGCTCGTCCGTCGCGCGCTACGCCTTGCGGATTTCGTGTTGATGGACGAGTTCGACGATTCGCTTCGTCGGAATGCTTGCGCGCAATCCGTCGACGCCGTCGATCGGAAACCACTTGCATTTCTCGATCTCGTTGTTCGCTTGCGGCGTCTGGTCCGGGCCGACTTCCGCGAAGAACACGTGATGGATCTTTGCGAGCCCGGTGAACTGCATCGAATAGACGAGCGTCTGGCCGGTTATGCCGGTTTCTTCGGACAACTCGCGATGCGCGGCTTCGAGCGGCGATTCCCCGCGCTTGATCGTGCCGCCGGGAAGGGCCCAGCGCGACGCCGCGCGGGCGACGAGCAGGACGCGTTCACCGCGGTAGCAGACGACGGTCGCGCGTTCCTTGACGGGGACGGCGGGCGTCTCGGGGGTGTTGTTGGGGGCGGGAGCTCGGGGCATGTCGTGATTCTAACCAGCACAAATCGATCGGCCAAGGCGGCATGACCGGGTTTGACCTTTGATCGCCGCCGACACGGGGTCGATAACCCCGGGGCACGTCGAAAGCGCAGTTCGGCGTGCGCGTCTCGTGGCGTGTGACGTGTGGCTTGTGCCGCGCCGGACGCCCTTGCGATGGCGGGCTGGTGCCGGTTCACGACGTGGTGGCTGTCGTGCGTACGCTGCTGCAATTGTCCGATGCCGCGTTCGTACGGGAACCGGTGATGCCGGCGATAGCGGACGGGCGGTTCCAGGTGTGACGCGACGCCGAGTGGAATCGGGGCAACGGGTGGCGCGAGCGGAATCGGCCGGTTGGCGATACGCCGATCGCGTCGCCCGCAACGAGAGCCGCGGGCGCCGGCCGGCACGACGCGCGGTGCGGCCCGTCAGGCGCACCGCGCATCGTGCGGATCATCCGCTTACTTCTTCTCCGGCAGGAACCAGTTCATCACGAGCGCGCAGATGCCGCCCGTCGCCACGCCCGATTCCAGCACGTTCTTCAGTGCGTGCGGCAGGCTGTTGAGGATGTCCGGCACCTGCGACACGCCGAGGCCGAGCGCGAGCGACACCGCGATGATCAGCAGCGCGCGGCGATCGAGCTGGACGCCCGCGAGGATGTTGATGCCCGATGCGGCCACCGCGCCGAACATCACCATCGCCGCGCCGCCGAGCACGGGTTCCGGCACGGCCTGCAGCACGCCGGCGACGACCGGGAACAGGCCGAGCACCACGAGCATCCCCGCGATCCAGATGCCGACGTGGCGGCTGGCGACGCCGGTGATCTGGATCACGCCGTTGTTCTGCGCGAACACCGAGCTCGGGAACGTGTTGAACACACCGGCCAGCAGCGAGTTCGCGCCGTTGACGAGCACGCCGCCCTTGATCCGCTGCATCCACACCGGGCCCTCGACCGGCTCGTTCGAGATCTTGCTGGTGGCCGTGACGTCGCCGATCGCTTCGAGCGACGTGACGAGGTAGATGATCAGCATCGGCACGAACAGCGACCACGAGAAGCCGATGCCGAAGTGCAGCGGCGTCGGGACCTGGAACAGCGCGGCCTGGTGCATGCCGGTGAAGTCGAGGCGGCCGAGGAACGCGGCCGCGAGATAACCGATGACGAGCGCGATGACCAGCGCGGTGCTGCGCACCCACACGATCGGCACGCGGTTCAGCAGGATGATCGTGCCGAGCACGAGGCCCGAGAGCGTCAGGTTCTCCGCGCTCGCGAAGGTGCCGTTGGCCATCGCGCCGAAGCCGCCGCCCATGCTGATGAGGCCGACCTTGATCAGCGTGAGGCCGATCAGCAGCACGACGATGCCGGTGACGAGCGGCGTGATCAGGCGCTTCACGAACGGCAGGATGCGCGACACGCCCATTTCGACGAACGACCCCGCAATCACGACGCCGAAGATCGCGGCCATCACGGTTTCGACCGGCGTGCCTTGCTTGACCATCAGGCTGCCGCCGGCGATCAGCGGGCCGACGAAGTTGAAGCTCGTGCCCTGGACGATCAGCAGGCCGGCGCCCAGCGGGCCGAAGCGCTTGCACTGGACGAAGGTGGCGATGCCGGAAATCACCAGCGACATCGACACGATGAGGGTCGTATCGCGGCTGGACACGCCGAGCGCCTGGCAGATCAGCAGGCCGGGCGTGACGATCGGCACGATGATCGCCAGCAGGTGCTGCAGCGCTGCGACGAAGGCGACCATCGGCGCCGGCCGGTCGTTCGGGCCGTAGACGAGGTCGCGGGCCGCATCTGCGGCGTCGGCGCCATGGGCGGCGGGTTGGGCGGAGGAGGCGGGTTGCATGGCGAGCGGGCCGGACAAGGTGGAAAGTGCGGCATTTTAGCCGAACGGCCTGCCGCCGCCGCCGGGGGGCGCCGCAATAGCGGGAATTCGGCGGATCGGGAAAACGGTGGCGGATCGGCCCCTGGCCGGTCGTGACCGCGACGCCCGCCGGTCAGCGGGGCTGCCGCGATGCGCGCGCGGCCGGGTTGGCGGTCGCGGCGGTCGTCGCATGGAACCCGGGCAGCCCGGGAATCCGCTGCTCCATGAACTGCAGGAACGTCCGGGTCCTGAGCGGCAGATACCGGCGCGACGCATACACGAGGTGCAGCGCATGCGGCGGCACCATGTCCCACTTCGGCAGCAACCGGACGAGTTGCCCGCTGTCGATCAGGTCCTGAACCAGCCACGCCGGCCCGCTGCCCACCGCGTTCCCGGCGAGAAAGCATTCCCGCAGCGCCATCGAGCTGTTCACGCGATACCGGCCGCGCACCGGAACGGCGACCTGCTCGTCGCCGCGGGCGAATGCCAGTTCGTTGCCGATGTCCGCGCGTGCGTAGCCGACGTACTCGTGCCGCGCCAGGTCTTCCGGCCGGCGGAGCCTCGGTGCCTGCGCGACGTACTTCGGCGTGGCGACCAGCAGGCGGGGCGACGACGCGATGGGGCGCGCCACGGCATCCGGCGGCAGCAGGTGGCCGAGGCGAATGGCGACATCGACGCCTTCTTCGACCAGGTCGATCACACGGTCGGTCAATTGCAGCTCGACCTCGATCTCCGGCCATGCGGCGAGGAATTCGAGCACGAGCGCATTCAGCCTCAGCTCGCCCAGCCCCAGCGGCGCATTGACGACCAGCTTGCCGACCGGCCGCACCGTTTGCCCGCGGACCTCGGCCACCGCGCTCGCGTATTCGTCGATCACGCGCTTGCAGCGATCGTAGAACCGGCGGCCTTCGTCGGTGGGCGCGAGGCTCGTGGTCGAGCGTTCGAGCAGGCGGACGCCCAGTTCCTTTTCGAACGCGGCGACGATCTTGCTGATCGTCGGCTGGCCGGTGCCTTCCTCGCGCGCGACCGCCGAGAAATTGCCGAGCTCGATGGCGCGGACGAACACGCGCATGGATCGCAGCGATTCCATCTTATTCCTTCGGGGAATGAACCTTATTCAAGTCTCCCACGTTCCTGCGCAATGGAGAATGACCTAACGTTCGCGAACCTTCAATCCCTGACGAGGAGTCGACATGAACGAGGCAACGCAATCTTCGGCACTGGACGGTGCGCACGTCGTGGTATTCGGCGGAAGCTCCGGAATCGGCCTCGAGGCCGCGGCCGCCGCGAAGGCGAAAGGCGCAGGCGTCACGTTGGTCGGCCGGACCCGCGCGAAGCTCGAGGCCGCCGCGCAAGCGATCGGCGGCGCGCGCATCGCAGTGGCCGACATCGCGGACCGGCAGGCGGTGCAGGCCGTATTCGACTCGCTCACGCGCGTCGATCACCTGGTCGTCACGGCCGGCCGGTTCATTGCGGGCAAGCTGAACGAGACCGATCCCGATCAGCTGCTCGCCGCGCTGCAGGAACGTATCGCCGGGCCGGTCTACGCGATCCGGGCCGCGTTGCCGCTGATGCCGGCGACCGGCTCGATCGTGCTGACCGGCGGGCAACTGTCGGATCGTCCGGCCGCGCACGGCACGTCCGTCATAGCCGCCGCCGTGCGCGGCGTCGAGGCGCTGGCGCAGTCGCTCGCGCTGGAACTGAAGCCGATTCGCGTGAACGTCGTCGCGCCCGGATTCGTCGAGACACCGCTGTACGATGCGTTCGGCGCGGAAGCGCGCGACACGATTCTCGCGGGTGCGGCGTCGGCTTTGCCCGGCGGCCGGGTCGGGCGCGCCGATGAAGTGGGGGAGGCGATCGCGTTCCTGCTGGGCAACGGCTTCATGAACGGCGAGATCCTGCACATCGACGGCGGCGGCCGGCTGGTCTGAGCCGCGTGTCAGCCTGCGGCGCGCGGGCCGGTGCGCCGCGCCGGCGGGCGCGATGTGTGCGGTGTGCGGGTATCCGGATACGCGCGCTGGCAGACGGCGATGACCGCATCGCGCAGGCGGCGATGCACGGGGTCGCCGTGCATGCGCGGATGCCACAGCGCGGAAACGAGGATCCCGGGCAGGCGCACCGGGATCTCGAAGCTGCGCAGCCCGAGGGCGTCCGTGAGCCCCGGCGAGAATGCGTTCCCGAGGCTCGAGCGCGGCACGAGCGCGATCAGGTCGGTGCTGGCCGCGACACGCATCGCATCCGGGTAGCCCGGTACGACGACGCGCACGGCGTCGCCCTGGCCGGCCCTGTCGGCCGGGTCGTCGGCCGGCCCGCCGAAATCGCCGAGCTGCGACGCGATCACGTGACGGCAGGCCGCATAACGCGCGGGCGTGATCCTGCCCGATGCGAACAGCGGATGCCCGGCGCGTGCCACCGCGACGTGCCAGTCGTGGAACAGCATGCGTGTGTGCAGTTCGGGGGCATCGTCGCCGCGTTTGCCGATTTCCAGATCGACGGCGCCGTCGCGCAGCGCTTGCGGATCGCGGTCGGGCTTCGGGACGAAGCGGACGCGCACCTGCGGCGCGATTTCGCCGAGTGCGGCGACCACCGGGCCGGACAGCATTTCCATGAACGATGCGGCCGCGCGGATGGTGAACGTGGACGCGTGCGTCGCCAGATCCACGTCGGCCGTCGCCGGCCGCAGCACCGCGCGCGCATCGGTTGCGATCGCGTGCACGCGGTCGCGCAACGCGGCTGCGTGCGGCGTCGGCACGAGCTTGCGCCCGGCGCGCACGAGCAGCTGATCGCCGGTGGACACCCGCAGCCGCGTGAGCGTGCGGCTCATCGCGGACGTGCTCAGGCCGAGCCGGCGCGCGGCGCCGGTCACGCTGCCTTCCGACAGCAGCACGTCGAGCGCGGTGACGAGGTTCAGGTCGATGTCTTCCATGGCGACAGGATACGCCACGGCACGATGTGACATGGCGTTCGATGCAACTATGGTTTGAGTCGGGTGCGTCTGGCGCCTGTCTGGACGCGCACCTATAGTGGCTGCATGACGCAACCCGGCAAAGGCGGACACCATGCAATCGACTGTATCGAGTAAAAACGCACCGACGATCCTGCTCGTCGCGGCCTCGCGCGGCCTCGGGCTCGCGATGGCGGAGCAATTCCTGAGCAAGGGCTGGAGCGTCACGGGCACCGTGCGGGAAGGAGCGGGGCGCACGCGGCTGCACGACCTCGCCGACCGGTTCGACGGCCGGCTCGACATCGAGACGCTCGACATCTGCGAGCCGGCGCAACTGGCGGCGCTGCGCGAGCGGCTGTCGGGCCGGCGCTTCGACATGCTGTTCGTGAATGCGGGAACGACGAACGAGCCGACCGAAACGATCGGCGAAGTGACGACCGACGAGTTCGTGCGCGTGATGGTCACGAATGCGTTGGCGCCGATGCGCGTGATCGAGACGCTGCAGGATCGCGTGACCGCGGGCGGCCTGATCGGTGCGATGTCGTCGGGGCAGGGCAGCGTCGCGAACAACGTCAGCGGGATGCGCGAGGTTTATCGCGGCAGCAAGGCCGCACTGAACCAGTTCATGCGCAGCTTCGCGGCGCGTCAGGCCGATACGCGGCGTGCGATGGTGCTGATGGCACCCGGCTGGGTCCGCACGGAGCTGGGCGGGCCGGATGCGCGCCTGACGATCGAGGAAAGCGTGCCGAGCCTCGTCGACGTGCTGGTCGCCAAACGGGCGCGCCCGGGGCTCGAGTATCTCGACTATCTGGGGCGGACGGTGCCGTGGTGAAGCCGCGTTGCAAAGGATCGCCGTGCCCGGCGTCATGCCCGTGGCATAAGTTGTGTTCGCAACGATTTGGAAAAGGCGACGACACGCCGCTCGCTGCATCGCACAACCGGTCGCGCTTGACATAGGCGTGTAGCCCGCCGTAAATTGCGCAGGCAGATCTAGATAAGAGACTATCTGTAAGATGGTCTCTCCATGCGTCGATCGCATCTGCAATGTCGAGCCTCTTACAGAACAAATATACGGAGGCCGATTGTGCAAACGATCGCGGTCAAGCTTCATGGCATTGAAGACGTCATCTCCTTTCTCGACACTCGCCCCGGCATCGCGGGCAGGGCGGGGCTCGTCTGGTGGCTGTCGCTCGGCGGGCTGTTTCTCGACGCATTTTCCAACTCGGCATTGAGCGCCGGCCTCGGGCCGATGACGCGCGAATTGCATCTGTCGGCCGCGCAGGTCGCGTGGATGACGTCCTTCGCGTCGTGGGTCGCGATCGCGTTCAACCCGATCGGCGGTTGGATGGCCGACCGCTGGGGGCGCGTGCGGCCGCTGATCGCGGCGAAACTGCTGTCGGTGATCGGCGCGCTGCTGGTCGTATTCGCGCCGGATTTCAATACGATTCTCGCCGGCCGCTTCTTCGTCGGGATGGCATACGGAATCGACTTCGCGATCGCGATGGCGATGCTCGCGGAGTTCACGCCGGGCCGCCTGAAGAGCCGGCTCAATACCTGGCAGGGCATGTGGTACACGGCCGTCTGCCTGAACCTGCTGCTCGCGCTGTTGTTTCATGCATGGCAGGTCGGCGATTCGATCTGGCGCTACTCGGTGGCGGCTACCGCCGTGTTCGGCGTCGCAATCCTCGCGCTGCAATGCGCATTCCTCGTCGAAAGCCCGATCTGGCTCGCGCGCAAGGAGCGTCTCGACGACGCGGCGCGTGCGATGACGCGCATCTACGGGCACGCATTCGCCGCCGCGCCCGTGCATGAACGCACGCCCGTCGTGAATCCGGCCACGCGCGGCTTCGCGAACGTGCTGCTGATCTTTCGCGGTGTCTACCTGCCGCGCACGATCCTTGCCGCGACCGTGCAGATCGGCCAGTCGATCGAATACTTCGCGATCGGCTGGTATCTGCCGCTGATCAGCGCCGCATTGTTCGGTACCGATTTCGTCTACGCGACACTCGGCGCGCTGGTGTTCAACCTGTTCGGGATCGTCGGCGGCTTCTCGTCGTCGGCGGTCGGCCGCCGTGTCGGCCTGCGTCGCGCATCGGCGATCGGGTTCGCGGCGGTCTGCGCGATGCTGGTCGTGCTCGGGATGTTTCATGCGCGCATGCCGCTGTGGCTGTCGGTCGTCGTGCCGTCGCTGTTCATCCTGTTCCACTCGGCCGGCCCCGGCGCGAACGGAAAGAGCCTGTCGTCGTTGTCGTTTCGCGGCGAGTTGCGCGCAGGCGCAAACGGCATCGTCGGCGCGCTCGGCTCGATCGGCGCGGCGTTGGGCCTGCTGGTCTTTCCGCTGTTTCGCGCGCGCTACGGCCTCGAACATACGTTCCTGATCCTCGCGATGGTGCCGTGCGTCGCAAGCGTAATCTGCTTCGCGATCCGCTGGGACCCGACGCGCACGACGATCAATCCCGACAACGAACCCGACGCGCCGCACTTCGGCGGCGACGCACGCGCAACGTCGGCCTTCCTGAACCCCGCCATCGAGAAAACGCAACGATGACCGATTCCCGAAACGCCATTCTTGCCATCGACGAAGGCACCTCCGGCACGCGCGCCGCGATCGTCGACGCGAGCGGGCACGTATCGTGCCTCGAATACCTGCCGCTGTCGGTCGAGAGCCCGCGGCCGGGCGTCGTCGAACAGGACGCGAACGCGATCCTCGACAAGACGCTCGCGGTCTGCCGCGCGACGCTTGCGCGGGCGCGAGCAGAGCGTGTACGCATCGTCGCACTGGCGCTTGCGACGCAGCGCGCGACGGCCGTGCTGTGGGACACGCGGACCGGGCGCGCGCTCGTGCCCGCGATGGTCTGGCAGGACACGCGGCATGCAGCCGAGCTCGACCGTCTCGCCGCCGACTGGGACCGCTTGCTCGTGCCGCAGGTCGGCCGGCCGGCGGGCGTGCGTTCGCCGTACTTGTGGGCCGCGCACCAGATGCGCACGTCGCAGGCGGTCACCGACGCCCATCGCGCAGGATGCCTCGCGTTCGGCACGATCGACACGTGGCTGATGTGGCATCTGTCCGATGCGCGCGAATGCGTGACGACACCGACCCATGCGACCTCGGCGAGCGCGTATCTGCTCGGCGAGCATCGCTATTTCGAACCCTGGCTCGACGCGCTGGGCTTTCCGCGTGAACTGCTGCCCGCGTTGCGCGAAGACGCTGATGCGTTCGGCCGCACGCGCCGGGACGTGCTCGGCATCGACGTGCCGATCCTCGCGTGCGCAGGCGACCAGTTCGCGGGCGCGGTCGGGCTTGGCTGCGTCGAGCGCGGCCAGGCGATGTGCGTGCACGGCACCGGCAGCTTCGTCGACCTGCTGACCGGCACGGCGCGTCCGGACACCGGCTCGCACGTGCAACCCGGTCACGCGCACGACGGCACGCTTGCGATGACCGCACGGCGGCACGACGGCGTATCGCATTACTCGCTCGAAACCTTCGTTGCGACGACGGGTTCGGCACTGCGCTGGGTCTGCGAAAAGCTGCGCTGGTTCGACGATCCCGCGCAGATCAGCGCGCTGGCGGCCACTGTGCAGTCGTCGCGCGGCGTGACCTTCATCCCGGCGCTCACGGGCCTGCGCGTGCCGAGGATGGAGCCGAATGCACGCGCGTTGCTGTCGGGCATCTCGATCGCGACGACACAGGCCGAAGTCGCGTACGCGGTGCTCGAAGGCATCGCGCATTCGGTCGCATCGTGCATGGAGGCCAACCAGGCCGTCGCGCGGGCCGACGTATCGGAGCTGATCGTCGGCGGCGGGCTGGCAGGCAGCGACACGCTGCTCCAGATCCAGGCCGACGTGAGCGGCGTGCCGGTGCGCCGGATGCGCGAAGGCGATTGCGCGAGCCTGCGCGGCGCGGCGTTTCTCGCGGGCGCATCGGGGCTGCTGTGGGAATCGCTCGACGCGGCCTGCGCGACGCTCGTCACCGACGCCGTATTCGAACCCTCGACCGACGCAGACCGCCGGCAGCGCCGGCGCGCGGCGTGGCACGCGCGAATCGCGTCCGAGCTCGCGCACGCAACCGATTTCGCTCACGCGTAAGCACGGAGAACGACCAGCATGATGTTTTTGCCATCCAGAAAACCGAAGACGGATCGTGCCGGCATGACCGGCACCGAGCCGTTGCGCGTGAATCGCGACGAGCACCTGGCGCGACTCGAGACGGACGCGTTCGACGTGCTGATTGTCGGCGGCGGAGTGACGGGCGCGTACGCGGCGTTCGATGCGAGCCTGCGCGGGCTGCGCGTCGCGCTCGTCGAGAAGAGCGATTTCGCGTCGGGCACGTCGTCGAAATCGTCGAAGATGGTACACGGCGGGTTGCGCTATATCGAACAGGGCAATCTCGGGCTTGTGCGCCATTCACTCCTCGAACGGCAGCGATTGCGGCGCAACGCGCGCCATCTGGTGCAGCGGTTGCCGTTCCTGTTCCCGGTGATGGAGCGCGAAGGCGTATTTGACAAGCGTCTCGCGAAAGCTTTCGAAAGCCTGCTGTGGACCTACGACATCGCCGGCGGCTGGCGCGAGGGCATCCTGCATCAGAAGCTGACGAAGGCCGAGGTGCTGTCGCATTGCCCGACCTTCAACGAAACGTACCTGACGGGCGGCTTCATGTATTTCGACGCGCGCGTCGACGATGCGCGCCTGACGTTGAACCTCGTGCGCACGGCCGCGTTCCACGGCGCGGCGGTGGCGAACCACGCCCGCGTGGTCGAGCTGACACGCGACGGCCACGGCAAGGTCGATGGCGCGATCGTGCATGCCGACGGCCGCGAGCGGCGCGTGCGCGCGCGCGTGGTCGTGATGGCAACGGGCGTATGGCTGCGCGACTGGACCGGCGCCCGCAAGGGCGACACGTCCGCGCTGCAGGTGCGGCCCGCGAAGGGGGTGCACGTCGCGATCCCGTGGCTGAAGATCCGCAACGACTGCACGGTGACGATCCCCGTGCCGGGCCGCAACCGCCGCGCGACGATCACGCGCTGGGGCAACGTGTCGTATCTCGGCACGACCGACGAGGACTACGACGGCGATCTCGACGACGTGCACTGCACGCGCAAGGAGCTCGATTTCCTGCTCGAAGGCGCACGCTCCGCGCTGAAGGCCGACCTGAGCGCGGACGACGTGGTCGGCAGCATCGCCGGATGCCGGCCGCTCGTCGGGCCGCCGGGCGGCAAGACGATCGAGATGAAGCGCAACCACGAGATCCATGTCGCGCCGGACGGGCTCGTGACGATCGTCGGGGGCAAGCTGACGACGTCGCGGCACATGGCCGAGCAGACGATCGATACGGTCGGCAGGTTGCTCGGGCGCCGCACGCGCTGCCGCACCAAATCGGCTTACCTGCTCGGCGCGGCCGGCTACGACCCGCAGGCGATCGTCGCGTCGGGCGGACTCGCCGCGCATCTTGGCGAACGCTACGGCACCGAGGCGCGTTTCGTCGGCGATCTCGCAGACGAAACGCCGTCGCTGCTCGCGCCGATCGTCGAGGGGCTGCCATACAGCGAAGCGGAAGTGCTCTATGCGGTACGTCACGAATTCGCGCGCAGCGTCGACGACGTGCTGTCGCGCCGCACGCGCGCCCGATTGATGGCGCGCGACGCATCGGCGCGCGCGGCACCGCGGGTCGGCGCCATTCTCAAGGCGGAGCTCGGCTTGTCCGATGCGGCCGTCGCCAGCCAGGTGAGCGACTACGTCGCCGCCGTCGCACTCGAAAAAGCCATCCTCATGGGAGAAAACGGATGATCAGCAAGGAAGCCATCAAGCGCGGCTACAACCGCGGCAATTACGTCGTCGGTGCGCATACGCCGCCGCCTTATTCGCTGAACCTGCAGACGGCGGGCAGCACGTTCGCCGAAGCGGGCATGCAGCGCGCGCCGGTCGTGGTATCGCCGCAGCAAGTCGACGCGTTGCGCGCGGTGGCCGATGAAGTGCTCACGCAGCCAGCCGACGTCGTCGCTTGGACGCGCGACTGGTGGGCCGCGTCGATGGTCGCCGAGACGGGCGGCCGGCCCGCGACGCCGCATGCGGTCATCGTGCGCGTGTCGACGGTCGAGCAGGTGCAGGCCGTGATGCGCATCGCGCACGCGGCGACGATTCCGGTGACGGCGTCGGCCGGTCGCAGCAACGTGACGGGCGCGGCGCTGCCCGTGCGCGGCGGCATCGTGCTCGACGTGTGCGGGCTGAACCGGTTGATCGGTGTCGATACCGAGAGCCAGATCGTCGACGTCGAAGCCGGGATGTTCGGCGACGTGTTCGAGGAAACGCTGCAGCGCGAGCACGGGCTGACGATGGGGCACTGGCCGTCGTCGTTCGGGATCAGCACCGTCGGTGGCTGGATCGCCTGCCGCGGCGCGGGGCAACTGTCGACACGCTACGGCAAGATCGAGGACATGGTGTTCGGGATCGACGTGGTGCTCGCGGATGGCAGCCTAGTGACGCTCGGCGGGTATTCCCGCGCGGCGGTCGGCCCCGATCTGCAGCAGTTGTTCGTCGGCAGCGAAGGGACGCTCGGCATCATCGTGCGCGCGCGCCTTAAGCTGCACCGGCTGCCCGATTACGGCCGCGCGATCGCGTACGGTTTCGACACGTTCGCGGCCGGCCTTGACGCGTGCCGTGAGATCCTGCAGCGCGGCGCGAACCCGGCGGCACTGCGGCTCTACGACGAACTCGAGAGCGGCGTGCAGTTCGGTCTGCCCGACACGAACGTGCTGCTGATCGCCGACGAAGGCGCGCGCGAGATGGTCGACGCGGTGATGGCGATCGGCGCACGCGTCGGTGAGGAAGGCGGGCGCAAGCTCGACGGCGACGCGATCTTCGAGAAGTGGCTCGACACGCGCTACCTGACCGGCAAGAGCGCGGAAGGCTTCAAGCGCAGCCTGGGCTTCGTCGCCGATACGCTGGAGATGTGCGGCCGCTGGCGCGATCTCGCGGCGATCTACCGCGACGTGGTGGCCGCGCTGCAGGCCGTGCCGGGCACGCTGGCCGGCTCGGCGCACCAGTCGCATGCGTATGCGGACGGAGCGTGTCTGTATTTCTCGCTGCGCGGCGATGTCGCGGTGGCCGAACGGGGCGCGTGGTACCGTGCCGCCTGGGACGCAGCGAACGCGGTGCTGATCCAATACAATGCGACGTTGAGTCATCACCACGGCGTCGGGCTGCTGCGTTCGCCGTACATGCGTGATTCACTGGGCACGGCGTTTCCGGTGCTGCAGGCGGTGAAGCGCGCGCTCGATCCGAAGCACATCCTCAACCCCGGCAAGCTTAGTCTCGGCGACGAGACGGGCCCGCACGTCGACCGGTAAACGTCATGGACAAGTCGCTGGGCGCGCGTCTCGCCCGTCATCCCGTCATCGCGACGCTGTACGGCGCCGAGCAGGCCGACAGTTTCGTCGACAGCGCGGCCGAGGTCGGCATCGTCGCGAACGTCGACCTGCGCCGCCTGCAGGCGGTGGTCGCGGCGCTCGCCCGGGCCGGCAAGTTCGTGATCGTCAACATCGACAGCTGCGATGGGCTGTCGCAGGACAAGGGCGGCGTCGAGTATCTGGCCGATATCGGTGTCGCAAGCCTCGTGTCGACGCGCGTCGCGACGATCCAGCGCGCGAACCGCGCGGGGCTGATCACGATGCAGAAGGTGTTCGTGACCGACCGTTCGACATGGCCGCGCAGCATGAAGGCGATCGAGCAGAGCGATCCGAACCTCGTACAACTGATGCCCGCGCCGATGCTCGCGCACCTGAGCGAAGCCGACCGGCAGGCACTGCCGCCGATCGTTGCATCCGGCTTCGTCGGCAATGCGGACGACGTGCGCAGCGCGAGGCGGCACGGCGCGCTCGCGGTGTCGACGAGCGACAGCGCGTGGTGGAATTTCGACCCGTCGTCGTGACGGATTCCTGTTAAACACGGAGCGCAACATGAACGAACCCTACCTTCAGGTCATCGCGCATTTCTTCGCCAAACCGGGCAACGGCGACCGCGTGATCGAACTGCTCGCGGAACTCGCGCCGGCGACGCGTACCGAGCCGCAGAACCTCGACTACGCGTATTTCCGGTCGGCGGAGAACCCCGACCACATCGTGATCCTCGAACGCTACCGCTATGCGGACGGCCTCGACGTGCATCGGGATACGCCGCATTTCCAGCGGATCGGTGTCGGCGCGATCTTCCCGTTGCTCGATCGCCGCGACGTGTTGCGCTTCATGGTGCAGCCGGACACCGGCACGGCGACGTCGCCGGGAGGTGCCTGATGAACCCGTTTCAATTCCGCACCGTGCCGACGCAGGTCGTCGAATTCGGCGCCGCGCGCCGGCTCGGCGCGTTGTTGCGTGAACGCTTTCCGGCGCTTGTGCGGCTGTGCGTCGTCACCGATGCGTTCCTGCATCGCAGCGGCGTGCTCGCGCCGGCGCTGGAGAGCCTCGCCGCGCACGGCTGGCAGGTCACCGTGATCGACGACGTGATCGCCGATCCGCCCGAGCACGTGGTGCTCGACGCGACCGAGCGGGCCGTCGCGGCCGATGCGGAGATCGTGCTCGGCCTGGGCGGCGGATCGTCGATGGACGTCGCGAAGCTGATCGCGGTGCTCGTGCCCGGGCAGCAGGCGCTGGCCGACATGTACGGCGTCGACAAGGTCACGAGCGCGCGGCTGCCGCTCGTGCAGATGCCGACGACGGCCGGCACGGGCTCCGAAGTGACGGCCGTGTCGATCGTCACGGTCGGCGAGGCGCGCAAGATGGGCGTCGTGTCGCCACACCTGTTCGCGGATGTCGCGATCCTCGACGCCGAACTGACGCTCGGCCTGCCGCGCGCGGCGACGGCCGCGACGGGCATCGACGCGATGGTGCATGCGATCGAGGCCTACACGTCCGCGCGGCTGAAGAACCCGGTGTCCGACATGCTGGCCGTGCACGCGCTGACGCTGCTGTCGCGCAACCTGCTCGCGGCGTGCGACGACGGCCACGACCGCCACGCGCGTGAGGCGATGCTGGTCGGCGCGATGTTCGCGGGGCAGGCGTTCGCGAATGCGCCGGTCGCGGCCGTGCATGCGCTGGCCTATCCGGTCGGCGGGATCTTCCATGTGCCGCACGGGCTGTCGAATGCGCTCGTGCTGCCGCACGTGCTGCGTTTCAATGCACCGGCCGCCGCACCGCTGTATGCGGAACTCGCGGCGATCGTCGCGCCGTCGGCGACGGGCAGCGACGAAGCGCGTACGCACGCGCTGATCGGCGAGATCGACCGGCTGATCGCCGCGACGGGCATTCCGCGCACGCTGCGCGAGGTCGGTATCGGCGAGGCAGACTTGCCGAGGATGGCATCGGACGCGATGCTGCAGACGCGCTTGCTCGTGAACAATCCGCGCGAGGTGACGGAGGCCGATGCGCTGGAGATTTACCGGCAGGCGTGGTGACGAAGCGGGCGTGCGCGTCGCGCCGCCCGCCATGCATTCACGTCGCGATGCGTGCGCCGCCCGCCGCGCGGGCCGTGCCGCGACGCATGCGCATGCGAGCACAACGGCCACGAGCCCGCATCCGGCCCGCGGGCGTGACGAGCAATGCGTCGCGTTCGACGCTCACGTGAAGGAACCGGGGAAGTCGCGGCAGGCTTGACGGCGGCTGCCGTCGTCAGCGGGCAGGGCGGGCCAGCAGCGGCGGGATGTCCTGCTTCAGCACGTCGACGACGGCCCGCACGCGCGGCGGCAGCGGCCGCTGCGCGTGGACGAGCACGTTGAGCGCGAAGTCGGGAATCGCGTAGCGCGGCAGGAGCTCGACGAGCGTGCCGGCCGCGAGCGCGTCGGCGCAGGCCGGGTGCTGGACCACGCCGATGCCGCCGCCCGCCGCGATCGTGTCGAACATCGGCCGCCAGTGGCTCGTCGTCATGATCGTGCGGATGCGCGCGTATTCGAGCGGGCCGCCGTCGTGCTGCACGGGCAGCCGTTCGCTCGCGAAGACGCCTTTCACGCGGATGAACGGATGGTTGGCCAGATCGGCCGCCGTGTCGATCGGGTCGCACCGGTCGAGATACGACGGCGCGGCGACGAGCCGGCGGCCCACCGCGCCGACCGGGTGCGCGACGAATCCGCCGTCGCCGAGCTGTCCGACGCGGATCGAGATGTCGACGCCTTCCGTGACCGGATCGACGATGTCGTCGTTCAGGACCAGATCGATGTGCAGGCGCGGATACGCGGTGCGGACATGCATCAGCACGCCCGGCAGCACGACCTCGCCGAAGCATTGCGGCGCCGCGAGCCGGATCGTGCCGTCGAGCGCGGTTTCCGTCTTCGAGACCGATGCGACCGCATCGTCGGCCGCTTCGAGCAGCGCCTTGCTGCGGTCGTAGAAGATCCGGCCTTCTTCCGTGCACACGAGGGTGCGCGCACTGCGCATCAGGAGCCGTGTGCCGAGATGCTTCTCGAGCCGTTCGATGCGCTCGCTGACGGCCGGCTGGCCCATGTCGAGATCGCGCGCCGCGCCGGACATCGTGCCGCGCTCGACGACCCTGACGTAGATGCGCATCGTCGCCAGCAAATCCATGAAGTTGCGCCCCTTGTCCGGTTCCGGTTGATGCCGATCGACGGATGGTACCAAAGCACGGCTGACTGAAGGTGTGGAGCGCCCCGATACTGACCATCGGTTGCGCAAGCCGCGTGTGTTCGCCGGTGCGATGGGCGACAATCGGCTTCCGTGCGATCGACTGGAGACGATGACATGACGCGACAGGATGAAGCGGTGCGCACGCGCTGCGTCGCATGGCAGATCGTGCAGACCTGGCAGGCGGCCGAATGGTGCAGGCTCGTCGAGTCGCGAACGGGTATCGGCTTGTCGGGGGCGGTGTCGGGCGCGATCGACGGCGCGCCGTTTCGTGTCGATTACGCGGTCTCGTGCGGTGCAGACTGGCTCACGCGCGCGGCGCGCATCACGCAGTGGGGCGGCACGCAGCCGCCACGGCAGCGGGATGTCGCGTGCGACGCAGGGCGCTGGACGATCGACGGCGCCGACGTACCGGCGCTCGCGGGCGCGACCGATATCGATCTCGGTTTCAGCCCGTCGACGAACACGTTGCCGATCCGGCGGCTCGGGCTGGCCGTCGGCGAGGCGGCCGTGATCCATACCGCGTGGCTGCGCTTCCCCGAATTCGAGTTCGTGCGCGGCGAGCAGCGTTATACCCGCACGGCGGAGCACGTGTACCGCTATGAAAGCGGCACGTATGCGGCCGATATCGCGGTCGACGAAGCGGGTCTCGTCACCGACTACGACGAATGGCGGCGCATCGGCGCGGCCCCCGCGCGCTGACGCACGCGTGCCGCGCCGTGCGTCGGCGGCAGTGCATCAGCGTGCGCTGGCCACCGACAGCTTGCCGGGAATCAGCTTCAGCGCGCTGAATGCGTTGGCGATGTTCTGCTGATACGCGAGCGTCGCGTCGCTGATCGGCTGCACGCCATAACCGGCGCGCTTGAGCGCGACTTCGAGCGTCGGCGCGTCGAGGCCGACGAGCGGCGACAGTTGCGCGGCGACTTCCGCCACGTGGTCGCGTGCCCAGCGGTCGACCGCGTCGACTTCGTCGAGCAGCGCGCGCAGCACCTGCGGATGAGCGGCCGCGTATTTTCGTGCGGCGAGGTAGTACTGCGTATTGCGCACGAGCCCTTCACCGTTCGCGATCACGCGCGCGCCGATCTGCCGCTCGGCGGCGGCCAGGTACGGATCCCAGATCACCCACGCATCGACGTTGCGCTGCACGAACGCGGCACGCGCGTCGGCGGGCGTCAGGTAGATCGGCTGGATGTCGGCATACGTCAGGCCCGCGTGTTCGAGCGCCTTCACGAGCAGGTAGTGGACGTTCGAGCCTTTGTTGAACGCCACCTTCTTGCCGCGCAGCTGCGCGACGTTGCGGATCGGCGAATCGGGCAGCACGACGATTGCCTCGCCCTGCGGCGCGGGCGGCTCGTTGCCGATGTAGACGAAATCGACGCCGCCCGCCTGCGCGAAGATCGGTGGCGTCTCGCCGACCGTGCCGACGTCGATCGCGCCGGCGTTCAGGCCCTCGAGCAATTGCGGGCCGGCCGGAAATTCGAGCCATTGCACCGTGACGCCCTGGCTCGCGAGCCGTTTTTCCAGCGTGCCGCGTGCCTTGAGCACGACGAAGTTGCCGTATTTCTGGAAGCCGATGCGCAGCCGCGTGCCGCTGTCTTGGGCGTGCGCGGGCAGGCCGGCGAGCGGGCCGAGCGCGAGCCCGGCCAGCCCGGCGGCCGCGCCTTGCAGCCATTGGCGGCGCTGCGGGTTCGCCGGTGTCGGTTCAACGTCTGCGTGCGGTGTGTCGTTCATCGAGGCGTCCTGCGGGCGAAGGAGCGGGCCGCGCGCGAAAGGCGACGCGGTCGGCGCAGGGCGGGGCCGGATGCGGGCGCTGCACGCCACGGGCCGGCCCGCGCCGGACTCGTGACGATACGTCCGCCTGCGTTGGCGGCCAACCAACGAATGGGCATATGCAAATCAGCGGTGGACGCGTTGCGGGCGTTCGCTCCGGCGATCGGTGCAAAAACCCGCCGGGACGAGCCGGAACCCGCAGCGACGAACCAAAGCGCGGCCAAAACGCGGCCAAAACGCGGCCGGAACGGCGCGGCATGGCAGGCCGCCCCGGAAAAATTGCCGCCTCACACGCGTGGCCGCCCGGCGCGCGACGAGCCGCTGCCTGAACCGCTGCCGCGACGCTCAATCGGAGCCGGTCGGGCTTTCCTCGATCGAATCGACGCGATCCGGATAGAACGCGAGGTGCCCGCGGATCGCGTCGACGGCCGGATAGGGCGCCTCGTAGGTCCAGACGGCATTGACCGAGCGTTCGCCGCCGACCGGGATCGAGTAGTACGCGCAGTCGCCCTTGTACGGGCAGTAGGTCGCGTGATCGGTGCGCAGCAGCAGCGTCAGGTCGGCGTCCTCGCGCGGGATGTAGAGCACGGCCGGGTAGGCGGCTTCGCGCAGCGCCAGCGCGCGGCGCGTGTCCGCGACGATCCGGCCGGCCGCCTTGACCACGACCCGCCGCGGGTGCGATTCGATCGTGATCGGGTGATCGGGGCCCGGCGTCTTCACCGGGCGAGCAGGCGTATCGGGGCTGACAGGCATGGTGTGTCCTCCTGGAATCGGCGGCGCGACGGGATACGCGCCGGCGTTGGCCAGCCGATACGATGCGCCCATTTCGGCGAACCTGCACGGGGCCGGAAGAGGCGACGCGGGCCACGTGCCCGACGCTCGCACGGACATCCCCGTGCCGCGGCGGCGGGATGCCGATCCAGCGATAAGCAACGCGCAATTAATTGGTAAGCGATCGGCGGGCGACGCGCGAAGATCGGCCGTCGTCATTTGCATGACAGCCACCGATTCCGCCACCATGAAGACCTCTTTCGTTTCGCCCGCCGCGCCTCGCGTGCGGAAACCGCCGCGCGCCGCGACGGCCCTGCGCTGCATCGCGGCGTCGCTGCTGCTCGCCGGCGCGGCCACGCAGGCGCTGGCCGCGCCCGCCGGCAAGACGCTCGTGTATTGCACCGAAGGCAGCCCGGCCGGCTTCGATCCGGGCCAGCACACGACGAGCACCGATTTCGACGCGAGCACGTTCACGATCTACAACGGGCTCGTGCAGTTCAAGCGCGGCACGCTCGATCTCGAACCGTCACTCGCGACGAGCTGGGACGTGTCGCCCGACCAGCGCACGATCACGTTCCATTTGCGGCGCGGCGTGAAGTTCCAGACGACCGCGTGGTTCAAGCCGACGCGGCCGTTCCAGGCCGACGATGTCGTGTTCACGTTCCGCCGGATGCTCGATCGGGACGATCCGTTCCGCAAGGCCTATCCGGTCAGCTTCCCGTATTTCAGCGACCTCGGTTTCGACCGCAACATCGAGCGCATCGACAAGGTCGACGACTACACGGTGCGCTTCGTGCTGAAGACGCCCGACGTCGTGTTCGTGCGCAATCTCGCGATGGCGTTCGCGTCGATCCTGTCGGCCGAGTACGCGTCGCAGCTCGCGGCGCGTCACCGCGAGGCCGACATCAACCAGTTCCCGGTCGGCACGGGGCCGTTCCTGCTGCGCACGTACCAGAAGGACGCGCTGATCCGCTACGACGCGAATCCGGACTACTGGAAGCCGGACGACGTGAAGCTCGCCCGTCTCGTGTTCGCGATCACGCCCGATCCGGCCGCGCGCCTGCAGAAGCTGGTGTCCGGCGAATGCCAGGTGTCGGTGTTCCCGCGGCCGGCCGACCTCGACACGGTGCGGCGCGACCCGAAGCTGTCGTTGTTCTCGGGAATGGGTTTCAACGTCGGCTTCGTCGCGTACAACACGCAGCATGCGCCGCTCGATCGCGTCGACGTGCGGCGCGCGCTCGACATCGCGATCGACAAGTCGGCGATCGTGAAGACCGTGTTCAACGGCGACGCGAAGATCGCGACGAACCCGATGCCGCCCGCGCAATGGTCGTACAACCCGCGCCTGAAGGATGCGCCGCGCGATCCGGCGGCCGCGAAGGCGCTGCTCGCGCAGGCCGGTTTCCCGAACGGCTTCGACCTCACGCTGTGGGCGATGCCCGTGCAGCGCCCGTACAACCCGAATGCGCAGCTGATGGCGCAGTTGATCCAGCAGGACTGGGCGAAGATCGGCGTGCGCGCGAAGATCGTCAGCTACGAATGGGGCGAATACAACCGCCGCGCGAAGCTCGAAGGGCAGCACGACGCGATCCTGTACGGCTGGTCGGGCGACAACGGCGATCCCGACAACTGGCTCGGCACGCTGCTCGGTTGCGACGCGGTGCACGGCAGCAATCTCGCGAAATGGTGCAACCAGGATTTCGAACGGCTGGTGGACGCCGCGCGTTCCAATGCGGACGTCGCGAAACGCACGGCGCTGTACGAACAGGCGCAGGTCGTGTTCAAGGACCAGGTGCCGTTCACGCCGATCGCGACGTCGATCGTGTCGCTGCCCGTGTCCAAGCGCGTGCACGGGCTGACGTTCTCGCCGCTCGGCGGGCACCGTTTCGACGGGGTCTGGCTGGATTGACGGACGGGCCGCGCACACGCGCGGCCCGCGCATTCATCGGCGTGACGTGACGGAAGTGACGGAAAGGCCGGCGCGCCGCGGCACGCCGGCTGCCGCCGGTTCAGTTGAGCGCGACCGCCGCCGCGGCCTCGACCGGCGAGCCTTCGAGCGCGACCGACGGCCGGCCGTCGGGGCCGACCGGCACGTCGCCGGTGAGCGTCGTGCGATAGAGCTGGCGGTCGAAGTCGAGATCGAAGATGTCGACCGGCGCGAGGTGGGCGGTCGCGCGGTTGTCCCAGAACGCGATGCTGCGCGGCTCCCACTTGAAGCGGATCGTGAATTCAGGCCGCGTCACGTGTTCCCACAGCAGTTCGAGCAGGGCCTGGCTCTCGCGCGGCGTCAGCCCGACGATCGATTTCAGGAAGCTCGGGCTCACGTACAGCGCGCGTTCGCCGGTCTCCGGGTGCACGCGCACGAGCGGATGCTCGGTCACGAGCGGGCGGCGTTCGACCGCGTCGTCGAACGCATCGGTTGCGCGCGCGCCGGCCGGCGGCGTGAAGCGATGAATGCCGCGCAGGCCGTCGACGAAGCCGCGCAGCGGCGCGGACAGCGTTTCGTACGCGCGCACGAGGTTGGTCCAGTGCGTGTCGCCGCCGTAAGGCGGGATCGTCACGCCGCGCAGGATCGATGCCCACGGCGGGTTCACGGCGGCCGTCACGTCGGTGTGCCAGCCGGTCCACGGCCGGCGCACCGGTTCGCCTTCGAAGCGGGTGGCCTTGCGGTGTTTCGCGATCGAATACACGGCGGGATGCCCGTCGACGTGCCCGAACACCGGGTGGCCGACCGTCGGCTCGCCGAACTGCGCGGAGAACGCGACGTGCTGCTCGTGCGTGAGGAACTGCTCGCGGAAGAAGATGACGCGCCATTTCAGCAGCGCGGCGCGAATCGCCGAGATCTGCGGCGTGGTCAACGGTTGCGTGAGGTCGACGCCGCGTATTTCCGCACCGATATGGGCGGACAGCGGGATCACGTCGATCGGCTCGGCGGCGGGTTCGAGTAAGGCGCTCATGCGACGCTCCTGGCGGAAGTGAACGGGGTGCGGGGCCGACATCGTTGCGCGTGCGTGCGTCGGTCCGGTGGCGGGATGGGCATGGTCGGGTGTCCGGTGGCGGAGGAGGCAGGTGCGGCGGCGCGCACGGAACGGCGCCGCCGCGTGACGCGGGCGTTATTGCAGCGTCGCGCCCGGCCCCTTCAGCACGACGCTCCGGCGGCCGTCGATGCCGACCGGCACGTCGCCGTGCACGGTCGCGCGGCGCACGACACGGCGCGCATCGCCGTAGTCGTTGATCGCGTAGTGCTGCGTCGCGCGGTTGTCCCAGATCGCGACGTCGCCTTCCTGCCAGTTCCAGCGCACGGTGTTCTCGAGACGCGTCACATGCTCGTGGAATACCTGCAGCAGGTGCGCGGAATCCTGCGCCGACAGCCCCTTGAGCCGCTGCACGAAATGCCCGAGCACGAGCGTGCGTTCGCCGGTTTCCGGATGGACGCGCACGACCGGGTGCTCGGTTTCGTAGACGGTCGACGTGAACACTTCGCGGTAGCGCTTCAGTTGCGCAGCGTCGGCATGCACGTGCGTCGACGCGTAGTCGTACGCGTTCGTATGCAGTGCCCACAGCGTGTCGGCGAGCGCGCGCAGCGGGTCGGGCAGGTTCGAGTAGGCGGCGGCCGTGTTGGCCCACACGGTATCGCCGCCGAACGGCGGAATCACGACCGCGCGCAGGATCGAGACCTTCGGGTACGCATCGACGAACGTCACGTCGGTGTGCCACGAATTGGCGCGCGCGCCGTGTGCGGAATCGAGTTCGAGCAGGTGTGCGCTGCCGTCGACGGACGGCACGGTCGGGTGGGCGACGGTCTCGCCGAAGCGGCGTGCGAACGCTTCCTGCGCGGTGTCGTCGAGGTGGTGCTGGCCACGGAAGAACAGCACCTTGTGGCGCAGCAGCGCGGCCTGGATCGCGTCGAACGTCGCGTCGTCGAGCGTGCCCGACAGCCGCACGCCGGCGATCTCGGCGCCGATCCGGCCGGCGACCTGGCGAAGCTGGAGCGGGGTGGCGGCCGTGCGCGGCGCGGCGTGCGAAGCATGCGAAGACGGGTGAGCGGCGTGCTGGACTTCGGACATCGGGAGTCTCCTGGAGTCGGGTCGGTCGAGTCTCCATTCAAGCAGGGACCGTGCGCAACCGGAACCGATGAATCGTCACAACCTTAGCGTGCGTGCGGCGCCGATCGATATGCGTCGTCGTGCTGAGCAAATCGAAGCGCCATGCGTGCTACCACGCAAGCCGCCATTCGCCGATCCGGTGCGGGCGCGGCGGGTCGATACGCTTGCCGCGCGGGTGATCGTCGCCCGGCGGTTCGCCGTCGTCGAAACCGGCGAGCACGGTGTCGCGCAGCCGCGCGAATTCCGGTGAATCGCGCCGGCGCGGGCGCGGCAGCGCGACGTCGACGATGCGCTCGATGCGGCCCGGGCGCGGCGCCATCGTCACGACACGGTCGCCGAGATACACGGCTTCGTCGACGTCGTGCGTGACGAGGATCATCGTGATGCGCTCCTGTTCCCAGATGCGCAGCAGCTCGTTCTGCATCCGCGCGCGCGTCTGCGCGTCGAGCGCGCCGAACGGCTCGTCGAGCAGCAGCACGCGCGGGCGGTTCACGAGGCCGCGTGCGATCGCGACGCGCTGCGCCATCCCGCCCGACAACTGGTTCGGATACGCATGCTCGAAGCCGTTCAGCCCGACGAGCGCGACGTGATCGGCGACCGCGCGGCGCTTCGCGGCCGCGTCGAGCGGCGCGTTGCGCAGCGCGGCCTCGATGTTCTGCGCGACGGTCAGCCACGGGAACAGCCGGTGATCCTGGAACACGATCCCGCGTTGCAGCGACGTGTCGCGTACGCGCTCGGCGCCGGCACGGATCTCGCCCGCGTAGTCGGTGTCGAGCCCGGCGATCAGGCGCAGCAGCGTCGACTTGCCGCAGCCGCTCGCGCCGACGATCGTGACGAACTCGCCGGCGCGCACGTGCAGCGACACGTCGTCGAGCACGGCGAGAGCGGCGCCGCGTTGCGCGTAGTGCTTGCTCACGTGGAGGATGTCGAGCGAATCGGAGGCGAGGGTCGTCATGGCGGTGTGAGGAAGGGGGAAAGGAAGGGGCGATCAGCGCGGCAGGTCGCCGCGCCGGGCCAGCACCTTGCGCTCGATCGCGCGCGCGATCGCGTTCAGGGCCCAGCCGGTCACGCCGACGACGATGATCCCGAACAGCACGAGATCCATCCGGAACTGCTCGCTGCCGTCGATCAGCGTGTTGCCGATCCCGCTGCCGGCGACCAGCAGGTATTCGGCGCCGAGCGTCGCGAGCCACGAATAGATCAGGCCGAGATACAGCCCGGTGAAGATCGACGGCAGCGCGGCCGGCAGGATCACGTGGCGCACGAGCTGGAGCCGCGAGTAGCGCAACGCGCGGGCGACGTCGACATACGCGCGCGGCACCGCATGAATGCCGTCGCAGGTGTGAGCGGCAACGGGCAGCAGCGCGGCGAGCGACAGGAACACGACCTTGGCGACGTCGCCGAGGCCGAACCATACGGAAATCAGCGGAATCCACGCGAACAGCGAGATCTGCTTGAACGTGTCGAAGCTCGGGCCGACCATCCGCGCGGCGATGCGCGACAACCCGAGCGCGGTGCCGAGCAGCAGCCCGCCGGTCGCGCCGATCGCGAAACCGCAGGCTTCGCGCGCAAGCGACGCGGACAGCGCGCGGCCGAGCGCGCCGCTCGTGGCTTGCGCCCATGCGGTGCGCAGCACGTCGGCCGGGCCGACGAGCAGGCCGCTGTTCACGAGGTGCGCGGACGCGATGACCCACCACAGCGCGAGCGCGACGAGCGGCAGGACGAAGCCGCGCCAGTCGGGCGCACGCAGGCGGCGGGTGGCCGTGGCGGCCGGCGGTGCGGCGTCCGGCGAAGCGGAATGCGTCACGGGAGAATCTCCTTCGGTTGCGCGGGCGGGGCGGGCATCGTGTGTGGCTCAGCCCCGGAAGGCGGACGGCACGCCGCGGCGCAGGCGCGCCTCGAGCGCGTCGAGCAGCCGGTTGATCAGCAGGCCGACCGCCCCGACGACGATCACGGCGGCCATCACGAGATCGAGCTGGAACAGTTGCCGCCCGTACACGATCAGGTAGCCGAGCCCTTCGGACGACGCGACGAGCTCCACGACGACGAGCGCGAGCCACGACTTCGTGAACGCGAGCCGCACGCCGGTCGCGAGCGTCGGGATCGCGGCGGGCAGCACGACGTGCACGATGCGCTGGCGGCGCGTGTAGCCGAATACGCGGGCGACTTCGTCGAGCGCGGGCGGTGTCTGGCGAAACCCTTGCAGCGTGCTCAGCGTGACGGGAACGAGCGCCGCATGCGCGATCAGCAGGTACTTGAGCGGTTCGCCGACGCCGACGAGCAGCAGCAGGAACGGCAGCCAGCCGAGCACCGGAATCTGCACGAGCGCGTTGAAGCTCGGCAGCACGTAGGCTTCCAGCGTGCGCGACAAGCCGAGCGCGACGCCGGTCGCGAAGCCGAGCAGCGTGCCGGCGGCGAACCCGACCAGCACGCGCTGCAGGCTGATCAGCGTGTGGCGCACGAGATCGCCGCTCGTCGCGAGATCCGCGAGCGCGTCGAACACGCGTTCCGGCGGCGGCAGGATCTGCGGCGCGATCCAGCCGCGCGCGCTGCCGACGCTCCACAGCGCGAACAGCAGCGCGGGCAGCAGCCACGGCGCGAGCCGCCACGACCACCGTTTCACGTGTGCCGCCGGGTGCGGCTGCGCGGTGAGCGCGGCGGGCGTGCGAGTGTCGGATGACGGGACGGAAAACGCGGTGTCGCTCATCGGGAAAGTCCGGGTCAGGAAAGGGGCTTGCCGGCCGCGTCGTATCGTTGCCAGTAGTTTTCGAGCTTCAGCGTGCGCAGCGCGTTGTCGAGATACTTCGGCTCGAACCAGCCGTCGACGTCGACCGGCTGGCGAATCAGTTTCAATGCGAGCGCATCCTGCGCGACGGACTTGTAGCGCGCGACGAAGAACGGATCGATCAGCGGCGACAACCGGTCCTTCAGGCGCTGGTTCGCGTAGTCGGCCTGCCACGACGAAACCGGCACGCCGCTCTTCGCCCACAGCTTGAACAGCGCGTCGCGGTTCGCCTCGTCGGACGACCATTGCGCGCTCTTCACGATCGCGGTGACGACACGCTGCACGATGTCCGGATGCGCGCGGTCGAAATCGTCGAGCACGAGCAGGTGCGTCTGGCGCGTGAACTGCGGGCCGTCGTTCTGCGATTCGTAGATGATCTTCGCGAGCCCCGCGTCGCGCAGCTTGTACAGCTGGTAGTCGCCCACCGACGCGTCGATGCCTTTCGACGCGAGCGCGGCGAGCGAGCTCGCGGCGTCGAGGTTGATCACGCGCAGGTCGCGTTCGCCGAGGCCGTTTTTCGCGAGTGCGTTGTCGGCGACGAGCTGCAGGTTGGTGCCGCGGAAGATCGACACGCGGCGGTCCTTCAGGTCCTTGATCGAGCGGATCGTGGAGTCGGGCGGCACCGCGATCTTGACGCCCGAGCGCACGCTCGCGGCGAGCAGCAGGCGCGTCTTGATTCCGTTCGCACGCGCGAGCACGGCGGGCAGGTCGCCCTGGTACGCGAAGTCGAGCGCCTTGTTGGCGATCGCCTCGTTGACGGCAGGCCCCGCGCCCTTGAAGAACAGCCATTCCACCTTGATGCCGTCTGCCGCGAACTCCTTTTCGACCTGTTGCTGCAACTGCGCGGTGGCGGCGCTCGAGCCGCCGAACGTCGGCGGATCGCCGGCGCCTTGCTGGGCGACGCCGATGCGGATGGTGGCGGGCTTGTCGGCGTGCGCGGCGGCGGCCGGCAACGCAATGAGGGACGCAATGAACAGCGATCGCAGCAGGCGCAGTGGAAGCATGAATCGACGGGTCCGGAACGTTGAGGAACAAGGCCGGGCCGCAGCCCGTCGGGGCATTCTCGATGACGTGCCGGGGCCGGACAAGAAACGATTTGAACTATGCTTATCGCCGCCTTGCGGGTTGCCGCGCCGCGCGTTCCGTTCTTTGCGGCGGAGAACCGCATTCACATGCATTGGAGATTCATTCAGGATTCCCATCATGTCGATTGCGGCCGGATGCCGAATCGGGCAATCGTCGATTTGAAAATCGCAATGGCGACGTGGATGGATTCGCGTAAGGGTCGCTGGACGAATCCGGGCGGAAAGACGGAGGCCGGTAATCGGGGAAATGTGATGCGGGCCGGTCAATTTTGCCGGGAAGTCAGGCCGGATAAGGAGAAGCGAGCCGCTGTCGATCGATCCGGCATGCTGATAAATCGAATGGAAACGGTTCGGCGGCCGGCCGGAAAATCATGCGCCGCAACAGTGGCAATGCCTGTTCCGATATGAGAACCATGCGAAATGCCGCGAGAAAAATGAAGGCAAATGAGTGATATGGCATTCATCGTTGCAGCATGAAATCCATAAATGCACTCCGACGCCAAATCATTTGAATTCGCCTGAAAAATTGTCTATACCCTAGACGAATCAGCGTGGTTGCATCGTGCGGGAAGACCGCACCATGGATGCGGGCATGCAACGGTCGAAGTCATCGTTGCGCGCCGCGTGTTGTCGTGATCGAGAGTATTCCGGGGGATGCGAACGACCCAGTGCCAGGGTCGCCCGCACGCATCGCAATGGGCGAAGGTCCTGCGCAACCGCCGGAGCAAGGGTGCGTCTTTGCGTTCAACGGTCGGTCACCGACCCGTTACACGGAGGTTGCCATGCTGCAATACGTCAAGTCCCTGCTGCGTGACGAACGCGGCGTCAGCTCGCTCGAATACGCAGTGCTGGCCGGCATCGTCGTGGTCGCGCTGGCGGCGGTCGGCGTGATCCTCAGCAGCAACACCGGCGGCTTGCCGAGCATATTCACGACGCTGATCAACAAGGTGACGAGCCTGATCTGATCCGCCGAACCCGCGCGCCACCGACGAACACCGGGATCCGCAGCGGTAGAACGTATCCGCGGCCGGTGCGTGTCGACGGACGGCTCTCCCATGCTCACGCTCGTGCAGTCGGTGGCCACGGTCTTGCTGGCTTCGCTCGCCGCGCAGGATCTGCGCGACCGGCGGCTGTCCAATCGCGTGGTGCTCGCGTTCGCGGCGCTGTATTTCGTCGCGGCGGCGCTCGCGCGCGACGGCTTCGCGCCGCTGGCCGGGCATGTCGCGATCGGCGCGGCGACGCTGGTGCTGTTCGGCGCGATGCGTCACGCGGGCTGGATCGGCGGCGGCGACGTCAAGCTGGCGGCGGCGGTATGCCTGTGGGCCGGCCCGGCACTGGTGTTTCCGGTGCTGGCGAGTGTCGGCGCGGGCGGTGCCCTGTGCGGCGTCGCGTTGCTGGTATCGCGGTCGCGGCGCGCCACGCCGGTGCACGCGATCGACGCGCGCGGCGTGCCGTACGGCGTGGCGCTCGCGCTCGGCGGCACGCTGGCCGTCTGGGCGTCGTTTCCACACACGGTTTCGCTTACCTAGCCCGGGGGACGCACGCCGCCATGCCCAAACCGCTGAGAATGGCCGTGCTCGTCGTTGCCGCCGGCATCGGTGCGTTCATCCTGCGCGAACTGTACGTCGCCGCGTCGACGCCGTCGGTGCCCGCCGAAACGGATCAGGCGCGCGTGCGGGTCGCCGCCGCCGACCTGCCGGAAGGGCTGCTGCTGCGCGACAACGATCTCGCGTGGAAACGCATGCCGCGCGCGCAGGTGCCGGCCGGCGCGTTCGTCGAGTCGCAGCCGGGCGCGGATCTGAAGGGCGCGCTGCTGCGCAACCACGTGGGCGCGGGTGCGCCGATTCGCGTCGAGAACGTGATTCCGGCCGGCGCGCCGGATTTTCTCGCGGCCGCGCTGCAACCCGGCATGCGCGCGATCTCGGTGCCGGTCGACGACGTGTCGGGCAACGCGGGGCTGATCCAGCCGGGCGACTTCGTCGACGTGTTGCTGACGCAGCAGATCGGCGGCTCGGCGACGTCGCCGGGCACGTTCGAAGCGGAGACGGTGGTGCGGCGTGCGCGCGTGCTCGCGGTCGGTTCCGAATTCCAGCGCGCGAAGGCGCCCGCGAGCGCGCCGGACGCGACGGCGCGCGCGCGCACGGTCACGCTCGAGGTCGCGCCGCGCACCGCGCAGGTCGTGCTGGTGGCGACCCGCCTCGGCTCGCTGTCGCTCGCGCTGCGCAGCTTCGCGACGAGCGACCGGCGGCAGCCGGCGGGCGGCGACGAGCAGGAGGCCGATACCCAGCCGGTATGGGCCGGCGACGTGTCGCGCGCGGCGCGCGAGACCGCACGCGAGCCGTCCGCCGGGCCGGAAGCGGGCGCGCGGCCGGCGTGGCGGAACAACGCGGTCGTGATCTATCGCGGTTCGTCGGTCGACGACGGATCGCACGGCGGCGGAACCGGCACGCCGGGCCTGCCGCCGCTGCCGTCCGGGCTGCCGTCGTGGCCGGCGATGCCCGCGGCACCGGGCGGTGCCAATGTCGCGGCGCAGGCGGGTGCGCCGCCGCCGGGAGCGACGGTGCAGTGACGGATTGACGATTCGGGCCGTCCGTCCGGCGGCCGGCATTTGACGGGAACACGCATGGTGCGCATGGTTCGTTGGATCGCTTTCCTGGGCCTGGCCTGCGGCATCGCGTCCGGGGGTGCCGCCGCGCAGGTCGCGCGGGCGCCGGACGCGGGCGCGGCGCTGTCGATCGCGACCGGCAAGGGGGAACTGCTGTCGCTGCCCGAGCCCGCAACCGCGATGTTCGTCGCCGATCCGGCCATCGCGGACATCCAGGTGCCGTCGCCGCGTACCGTATTCGTGTTCGGCAAGAAGGCGGGCACGACCACGCTGATCGCGCTCGGCGCGAACCATCGTCCGATCCTGCGCAAGACGGTGATCGTGCAGGTCGACACGGCGTCGCTGCAGGGCGTGCTCGACAGCCGCTTTCCGCAACTGAAGCTGTCGGTGTCCGGTGCGCCGGGCTCGCTGATGGTGTCGGGCAAGGTGCCGAGCGCGGCCGACGCCGACGCCGTGATGCAGTCGCTCACGCCGTACCTGCACGACAAGGAAAAGATCGTCAACCGGCTCACGCTGTCGCGCCCGATCCAGGTGAACCTGCGCGTGCGCGTGACGGAGGTGAGCCGCAACATCACGCAGCAGCTCGGCATCAACTGGAGCTCGCTGGGCGGGGCCGGCAACTTCGTCGGCGGGCTGTTCAACGGGCGCACGCTGTTCGATCCGACAACCAGCCTGTTCAACCTGTCGCCGACGGGCGCGTTCTCGGTGCTCGGCGGGTTCCGCGCGGGACGCTGGTCGATCGACGTGGTGCTCGACGCACTCGATCAGGAGGGCCTGATCACGATGCTCGCCGAACCGAACCTCACCGCGATGTCCGGCGAGACCGCGAGCTTCCTCGCGGGCGGCGAGATTCCGATCCCGGTCGCGCAGGCCGGCTCGTCGACCGGCGCGATCACGGTCGAGTTCAAGCCGTTCGGCGTGTCGCTCGATTTCACGCCGACCGTGCTCGCCGACAACCGGATCAGCCTGAAGGTGCGGCCGGAAGTGAGCGAGGTCGATGCGAACAACAGCGTGACGACCGGCGGCGTCAAGGTGCCGGGGCTCACGGTGCGGCGCGTCGAGACGACCGTCGAGCTGTCGAGCGGGCAGAGCTTCGCGATCGGCGGGCTCCTGCAGAGCCAGACGGCCGACACCGTGTCGCAGATCCCGGGGCTCGGCCGGCTGCCGATCATCGGCCGGCTGTTTTCGTCGAAGAACTTCCAGGACAACAAGACCGAGGTGGTCGTCATCGTCACGCCGTACATCGTGCAGCCGGCCGGGCCCGGCCAGCTCGAGCAGGCGATCGACACGGTCGCGCGGCCGAGCAGCGACCTGGAGTTCGCGGTGCAGCGCAACCTGGGGCTCGACCTGCTGTCGGGCGATACGCCGCGCCTCGTCGGCGCCGCGGGCTTCGTGTACTGAACCGGAGGCGCGCCCATGCGAACCCGATCGATCGTTGCCGCACTGCTGCCGCTGGGGCTCGCGGGCTGCCTGTCGGCGCCGCCGCCGGTCAACCTGCCCGATGCGCGGACGATCGGCTTCGACGGCGCGCGCGCGGTGCCGCCCGATTGCGCGACGCTGATGCAGCCGTCGCATCTCGTCGACGCGGGGTACGCGCGGCCCGGCGTGCCGTTCGGCTGCGCGACCTACTCGAACCTCGCGGCGATGCTCGCGCGGCCGGAGGATCTCGTCGCGCCCGTGCCGTACGGCGGCGCGGACGCGCAGGCCGCGGCCGACGCGGTGCGCCGCTACGTCGAGGATCGCGTGAAGCAGCCGACGCCCGGCAAGACGCTGACGACCGGCTCGCCCGGCCATTGAACCGACCCGGATGCCATCACGATGCCGCCCATGAACCTCCTCGATCGCCAGCACACCCGGCGCGCCGCGTCCGCGGGGGCGGCCGATCTCGTCGCGGTCGTCGCCGATCCGGGCAGCGAGGACGTGATACGCCGCGTCGCGCAGGAGCTGTCGATCACGCGCACCCATCTGCAGGCGGGCACCTGCGACGATGCGATCCGGCTGCTGCAGCAGTACGAGCGTTCGCCGCGCCAGCTCGTCATCGACGTGTCGGATTCGGTGCTGCCGGTGTCGGACCTGATGCGGCTCGCCGACGTGTGCGACCCGTCGGTGCGCGTCATCGCGATCGGTACGCAGAACGACGTCGGGCTGTTTCGCAACCTGCTCGGCATCGGCGTGCAGGACTACATCGTCAAGCCGCTGACCGTCGAGTTGATGCGGCGCGCGCTGACGGCCACGGAGTCGGTCGTCCAGGCGCGTACCGGCAAGGTCGTCAGCTTCGTCGGCGCCCGCGGCGGCGTCGGCGCGACCACGATCACGGTGAGCCTCGCGCGCTTCCTGGCGGGCGAGAAGCGCCGCCGCGTGGCCTATGTCGACCTGAACCTGCATGGCGGCGGCGCGAACTCGATGTTCGGGCTGTCCAGCAACAACGGGCTGATCGAACTGCTGAACATGGGGCAGCGCCCCGACGACGCGTTGTTCGAGCGCATGTTCGTCACGAAGGGCGACCGGCTGCACGTGCTGTCCGCCGAGCTGGCGTATGGCGCCGACACCCCGGTGGGCGACGAGGCCGTCGCGCGCCTGGTCGACATGCTGAAGGACCGCTTCCACTACGTGCTGTTCGACGTCGGGAGCGGCGCCGGCAAGCTGCTCGAGGACGCGCTCGTCGCGTCCGATCTCGTCCATGTCGTGGTCGACCGCTCGGTGCATGCCGCATACGAGGCCGCGCGGCTCGTGCGCTTCGTGCGGGAACTGCCCGGCGAGCGGCTGCTGTCGATGGTGCTGAACAACCCGCTCGCGCCCGTCGCGGGCCGGGTCGAGCCGGTCGATTTCGAGGAGGCGTTCGGCGGCGCGCCGCTGCACGAACTGCCGCACGAGCCGCAGACGCTCGCCGTCGCCGAGAATCTCGGCGAGCCGATCGAAGGCGCGAAGCGGCACGGCTTCGTGGACCAGATCCGGCAGCTCGCGAACGGCATCACCGGCGAGCCGATGGCCGTCGCCGAGCCGTGGTATGCGCGGCTCGTCAAGTGGAGGAAGGGATCGTGACGTTCGGTACCCGCAACCGGCCGCCGGCGAACCCCGTGCCGGCCGCGACGCCCACCGTGGCGCACGAGCCGGCACCGGCTCCGGCTCCGGCGGAAGCACCTGCGCCCGCGTCGGCATCGGCCCGGGCCCCCGTGGCGGCCGATACCCACGAGGCGCTGATCCGGTCGAGCAAGTTCGATGCGATCCGCCACGCGGTGTTCACGTCGATGAACATGTCGGCGGCGCTGATGAAGACGCGCGACGAGGTGCGCGCGGGCATCGAGCAGGTGGCCGCGCACACGGTCGAGCGCGAGCGCCTGAAGATCACGGCCGGCGAGCAGGTGCTGATCGTCGATGCGATCCTGAACGACATGTTCGGCGTCGGGCCGATCGAGCCGCTGCTGGCCGACGACACGGTCACCGACATCCTCGTCAACGGGCCCGACCAGGTGTACGTGGAGCGCGCGGGCCGGCTCGAGCTCACGTCGCTGAAGTTCCGCGACGACGCGCACGTGGCGAGCGTCGCGCAGCGGATCGCGGCGGCGGTGGGGCGGCGCGTCGACGAGAGCAGCCCGATGGTCGATGCGCGGCTCGCCGACGGCAGCCGCGTGAACGTCGTGCTGCCGCCGATCGCGATGCGCGGCCCGTCGATCTCGATCCGCAAGTTCGCGAAGCGCGACATCACGCTCGCGCGGATGGCGCAGCAGGGCAACATCTCGCATCCGATGCTGCAGGTGCTGAAGGTCGCGTGCGCGTGCCGGCTGAACATCGTGATCTCGGGCGGCACCGGCTCGGGCAAGACGACGCTGCTCAACGCGCTGTCGCAGCATATCGAGCAGCACGAACGGATCGTGACGATCGAGGATGCCGCCGAGCTGCAGTTGCTGCAGCCGCACGTCGTGAGCCTCGAGACGCGCCCGGAAAATACCGAGGGGCTCGGCGGGATCTCGCAGCGCGATCTCGTGCGCAACGCGCTGCGGATGCGGCCCGACCGCATCATCCTCGGCGAGATTCGCGGCCCCGAGGCGTTCGACGTGCTCCAGGCGATGAACACGGGGCACGACGGCTCGATGACGACGATTCACGCGAATTCGCCGCGCGACGCGATCAGCCGGCTCGAGAGCATGGTCATGATGGCGAACGCGAACCTGCAACTGCTGTCGATCCGCCGCCAGATCGCGAGCGCCGTGCACCTGTTCGTGCAGATCGAACGGATGCGCGACGGGGTGCGGCGCGTGACGCGGATCACCGAGATCGTCGGGATGGAAGGCGAGGTGGTCATCACGCAGGACCTGTTCGTGTTCCGCCAGGAAGGCGACACGACGCGCGATGCGGTGAAGGGCGTGTTCGAGGCATCGCCGTTGCGGCCGGGATTCGCGGCGCGTGCCGCGTATTACGGCGTCGAGGATGCGCTCGCGGAGGTCTTCCGGCAATGAGGGCCGCCGACCTGTTCGCGGTGGGCGGGTTCGTGACGATCCTCGCGATCGGGCTCGTGCTGTCGTCGCTGTTCGATCGCGCGAGCCATCATCCGGCGCAGCGCATCCGCGCACGGATGCGCAAGCTGTCGCCGTCGCTCGCCGGGCACGCCGGGCACGCGTCCGCCGCGCCCGGCGTCGCGCTGTTCAACCTCGAGCGCCGGCAAGGGCGCCTGCGCGCATGGCTGCAACGCCGCGTGACGCGGGTGCGCGCGGTCGGCGGCAAGGGTGGGGTGAGGATCGTCGTCGCGAGCACGATCGCCGGTGCGATCGCGGCGATCATCGCGGTGAAGCTGATCGGGCCGCCGGACTTCCTGCGTCCGCTGATCTATGCCGGGTTGCCGCTGGTCGCGATGCGCGCCAGCTACCGCGCGCTGGTCGACCGGTTCCGGGTGCGCTTTCTCGAAGCGTTCCCGGACGCGATCGACGTGATCGTGCGGGCCGTGCGCGCGGGGATTCCGGTCACGCAGGCGATCGGCATGGTCGGCGACGGCGCGGCCGAACCGGTGCGCGCGACGTTCCGTTCGATGGGCGACAGCCTGCGCGTCGGCGCGGATCTCAAGGACGTGCTGACGCAGGCGGCGGACCGGCTGATGATCGCGGACTTCTCGTTCTTCACCGTCTACCTGCTGCTGCAGCGCGAGACCGGCGGCAGCCTCGGCGAAACGCTCGACGAGCTGTCGAGCATCATCCGCACGCGCCGCGACATCCGCCTGAAGACCCGCGCGCTGACCGCCGAGGGGCGCATCACGACGAACATCATTTCGGCGGTGCCGTTCGTGATGATCGGCGCGCTGTTCCTCGTGAACCGCGACTACGTGATGCTGCTGTTCTCGACGCACGCGGGGAACACGATGCTGACGATCGCGGCCGGGTTGCTGACGGTCGGCCTGCTGGTGATCCGCAAGATCTCGAAACTGGATACCGCGCGATGACGATGTCGATGCTGGCCGCCCGCGGCTTCGAATTGCTGCTGTTGCTCGCCTGTGTCGCGGCGGCGCTCGGCAGACCCGGCGGCGGCACCCGCCAGCGGATCGCCGCGCGTGTGCGGCAGGCTGCCGGGCAGCACCCGCCGGTACCCGTGACGGGGTGGCTGCAGCCGGGCGGCGTTCGCCAGGACCTGACGCGCCGGCTCGCGCAGCTGGGCGAACGGCTGCCGGTGCTCGACCCGATGCAGCGCGTGAAGCTCGGCCTGCAGCTGACGCGCGCGGGCTTTCGCGAGCGCCGCGCGGTGTCGTCGATGATCGGGATCAAGCTGAGCTGCGGCGTGCTGTTCGCATGCGGCGCGATCGTGTTCAGCCCGCTGATTCCGCGCTTCGGCGAATACTTCGTGATCCGGGCGCTGGCGATGGTCGCCGCGTTCGTGGTCGGCGTGATCGTGCCGGAATACGTGCTCGGCGCGATGATCCGGCGGCGGCGGCGGCTCATCGCCGCGTGCTTTCCGGACGCGCTCGACCTGCTGGTGATCTGCACGATGGCCGGCAACAGCCTCGCGTCGGGCATCCGGCGCGTCGCGCACGAACTGTCGCGCATCTGCCCGCCGCTCGCCGACGAGCTGACGGTGTGCGCGGACGAGCTCACGCTGAGCGGCGACGTGTCCGCGACGCTCGCGCATTTCGCGACGCGCGTCGATTTCACGTCGGCGCGTTCGCTCGCGACGACGCTCACGCAGTCGCAGCGCTTCGGCACGCCGATCACGCAGGCGCTGCGCACCCTGTCGCGCACCGAGCGCACCGAGCAGATCGTCGCGCTCGAGGAACGGGCCGCGAAGCTGGCGCCGAAGATCACGTTGCCGATGATGCTGTTCATCCTGCCGACGGTGTGCCTGATCGCGGCGGGCCCGGCGGCGATTCGCCTGCTCGAGGTATTCAGATGACACGATCCGTCGTACGTGCGTTCGCGCTCGCGGCCGTGCTGCCGGTGCTGGCCGGCGGCTGCGCGCTGGGCATCCAGACGCGGCCGGTGCTGTCGCACAAGAGCGACGACCCGCAGGCCGAGCTGCGCATCGCGGACAGCGCGCTCGCCGGCGGCAACGTCGATCTCGCATCGACGCTGTACGAGAAGGTGCTCGCGAAGCATCCCGAATCGCTCGCGGCGCGCCTGGGGCTCGGCGACGTCAACTATCGCGCGGGCGACCTGGAGCGCGCGCGGATTCTCTACGACGAGGCGCAGCGGCAGGCGCCCGCGGAGCTCGGCCCGCGGCTCGGGCTCGCGCGCGTCGCGTTGCGGCAGCGGCGTCTCGACGAAGCCGCGCAGCGCTATCGCGACCTGCTGGCCGCGCAGCCGAACCATCCGCTCGCGGCGGAAGGGCTCGGCACCGTGCTCGACCTGCAGGGGCGTCATGCGGATGCGCAGGTCGTGTATCGCGACGCGCTGCGCGCGCACCCGGACGCGCAGGGGCTGCGCGTCGATCTCGGGTTGTCGCTCGTGCTGAGCAACCGGCCGCGCGAGGGCGTGAACGTGCTGCTCGACGTCGCCGGGCTGCCGTCCGCGCCGTGGCAGGCGCGCCAGAACCTCGCGTTCGCGTACGGCGTGCTCGGCAATACCGATTCGGCGAAGAAGCTGCTGTCCGCGGATTTGCCCGCGTCGGCGGTGGCCGACAACCTGCGTTTCTACCAGGCGGTGCGCGCGCGGCTCGCGTCGCGCGGGGGCGGTGCCGGCGGCTCCAGCGCCGCGCCGCCGATGTCCGGCGCGGCGCTGGAGCCGGGCGTCGCGCCGCCGGATGCGGGGGCCGCAAAATGACACGCGGGGCGACCGGCGCCCGCCGCGCGCGCGGCGTCGTGTCTCTCGAATTCGTGCTGATGCTGCCGTTCCTGCTGATGGTGCTGATCGGCATCATCGACACGAGCCTGATCCTGTGCGACAAGGCCGTCATCACGAACGCGAGCCGCGAGGCCGCGCGGGCCGGCGTCGTGCTGCGCGTGCCGATGCTGACCACGACGCAGATCGCGGGCATCGCGCAGAACGCGATGCAGAACAGCCTGATCACCGGCGGCACCGCGACCACCCCGGCGGTGACCGTGACGCAGGCGAACGGCACGACGTCGGGCACCGCGCTGACGGTGACCGTGACCTACACGTATACGGGGCTCGTGCTGGGTTCCGCGTTCAGCGCGCTCACCGGCCCGGTGACGGTCTCGGCGACTTCGGTGATGCTCTATGAATGACGTTCGCGCAACGCAACCCGCCGGCCCCGCGCGGCAGCGCGGTTCGGTCGCGTTGTTCTTCCTGATGTTCCTGATTCCGCTGCTGTCGTTCGGCGCGCTGGCGATCGACATCGCGTGGGTGGTCACGGTGAACAACCAGTTGCAGAACGCGGCCGATGCGGCCGCGCTCGCGGGGGCCGATGCGATGATGTCGCCGAGCGGCGGCGCGGTGAACTGGTCGCAGGCCGCGCCGGCGGCGAACGGCGTGATCGCGCGGAACTCGGCGGCCGGTGCGGCGCTGTCGACCGGCACGGTGACCACCGGATACTGGAACGTGACGCGCAATCCCGCGTCGATGCAGCCGACGACCATCACGCCCGGCACCTACGACGTGCCGGCGGTGCAGGTCACCGTGTCGCGCGCGCCCGGCGTGAACGGCGGCTCGATTCCGCTGCTGCTCGGCGGGCTGCTCGGGATTCCCGGCGCCTCCGGCAGCGCGACCGCGGTGGCGGTGCTGGCGGCGCCGGGCGGGGTGGCGGCCGGCGCGCTGTTTCCGGTTGCGATCGACCAGTGCGTGTACAACCTGTACTGGAACGCCGCGACCAACCAGCCGCTGATCAATCCGCTGACCGGCCAGCCGTACGAGTTCTCGATCACGAACGGCCAGGTCTACGGCCTGCTCTGCATGGGCGGGCAGTGGACCTCGTTCCAGTCGACCGCGACCGACACGACGACGATGGGCAACCTGATGGCGACCGGCAACCCGACGGCGCTCAACATCGGCGACAGCATCAATCTCGCGACCGGCGTGAAGGCGACGCTCTATACGTCGGTGCCGGTCGGCGCGACGGTGGTGCTGCCGGTCGTCACGCAGACCGCGACCAGCACCACCGTGCCGATCGTCGCGTTCGCGCCGTTCCATATCGACGTGTCGCTCGGCGGCACGTACAAGTACATCCAGGGCCACTTCGTCGCCGGCGTGAAGATGACGGGCGTCGGGAGCGGCGTCGGGCCGTACTACGGCGTCTACGTGCCGCCGCGGCTCGCGTTGTGAGTGCGCGGGCCGGCGCGGCGCAGCAGCACGAGGAGCGCGAACAGCGTCACGGCCGGGCCGATCTGCGGCCATTGCAGCCACGGGTTCAGGTATTCGACGATCGGCAGCAGCCACATGAGCGCGATCGCGGCCTGCTCGCCGCGCAGCCAGCCGTCCTGCCAGCCAGTCGCCAGCATGCACGCGATCGCGATGCCGAGCCACGCGAGTTCGTAGTGCCACACGTACGGGTTCGCCGCGAGCGTCGCGACCGCCAGCACGGCGGCACGCAGGCGGAGGTCGCGCGAACGCGTCCACACGATGCAGGCGGCTGCGATCGCCAGCGCCGCGATGCACGCCTGCGCGGCATACGCGAGCCCGGGCGTCAGGCCCGCGAGCCGGAAGGCGGCGAACGGTGCCGGCGACGCGAGCCAGAACACGACACCTTGCTCGAGGAGGAGCGACCGCGCGAGCGCGGTGCCGGCGACGAACCGATGGAGCGACTCGACGCCGCAGACGAGGACGCTCAATGCGGCGAACGCGGTGGTGGCGAGCGCGGCCCACGCGATCGTGCGCCATGCGCGCGTGGCGATCAGCACGAACGGGAACAGCAGCGCCAGTTGCGGCTTGGCCGACAGCAGGCCGATGCAGAGGCCGGCCCACATCGGCCGGCGGTCAGCCCAGCAGACGGCCAGCGCCGCGCACGACGCGGTCAGGAACGCGTTTTGCCCGAACATCCCGGTGACGAACACGCACGGGGCGGCGATCAGCGCGAACCCGCCGACGCGCCCTGCGCCGGGGATCGCGCCGAGGCCCGATACGCGCGATGCGGCGAAACCGAACACGGCGACACCGAACGCGACGAACAGCGGATAGCCGATCGCAAAAGGCAGCAGCGCGAGCGGCGTCACGAGCAGCAGGTTGGTGGGCGGGTACAGCCACGCGACGAGGTCGTCGCGGCGGAACTGCGGGAACAGCTCGGCGGCCAGCCGCGAGAAGGTCGGCACATCGTACGCTTGCCACGGCGAGCCGTGCAGCATCACGTACGACGCCGTCCAGAACACCGCGTAGTCGGGGCCCGGGCGCGACAAGGCGGTGGCCGGCGCATGACGGACGACGGATACCCAGATCGCGACGAACAGCGCGTAGCACGCGAGCGCGACCGCGCTGTACGCAACGACGCGGTGCGGAGTCAGCCATGCGCGGACGGGATGGTCCGCCGATCGCATCGTTTGCCGGGCGAGATCCATGCGGCGTGTACGCGGTTACTTGACGGAGACTTTGCGCGCGCCGTGGCCGGCGGCAGTCGCGGGGAGCGGCGTCCGGCGGCGGGCCGCGTGCGTGCGCTTGAGCGGGAACTGCAGCAGCTTCGACGCAGGATGCGCGGCGGCGTCCCGCTGCGCGCGGTAACGGCGCCGGACGAGATAGACGGGGCGCTGCTTCGACTCGTGATAGATGCGGCCAAGGTATTCGCCGATCACGCCGATGCCGATCAACTGGATGCCGCCGACGAACAGCATCACGGAGATGAGCGACGCGTAGCCGTGCACGGGGTTGCCGAACAGCAGCGTGCGCATGACGATGAAGGCGCCGTAGATGAACGAGAGGGCGGCGAACGCGAGGCCGATGTAGGTCCATACGCGCAGCGGCACGGTGCTGAAGCTGGTGATGCCTTCGAGCGCGAAGTTCCAGCGCCGCCATCCGGAGAATTTCGAGCGGCCGCCGCTGCGTGGGGCACGCGTATATTCGATGATCTCGGTGCGATAGCCGACCCACGCGAACAGGCCTTTCATGAAACGCCGCCGCTCGGGCAGCGCGCGCAGCGCGTCGACGACCTGGCGGTCCATCAGCCGGAAATCGCCGACGTTCTCGGGCATTTCGACTTCGGAGAGGCGGTTGTGCACGCGGTAGTAGAGCGCGGCGGCCACGCGCTGCATCAGCGGATCGCACATGCGGTCGGTGCGTTTCGCGGCGACGACCTCGGCGCCGGCGAGCCAGCGTTCGACCATCGCGGGGATCAGGGCGGGCGGATCCTGCAGGTCGGCATCGATCAGGATCACGGCGGTGCCGGCGGCTTCGTCGATGCCGGCGGTGAGCGCGGCTTCCTTGCCGAAGCGCCGGGTGAGAT
The DNA here is from genome assembly GCF_040545135.1 of Burkholderia sp. 572. Lineage (NCBI taxonomy): Bacteria > Pseudomonadati > Pseudomonadota > Betaproteobacteria > Burkholderiales > Burkholderiaceae > Burkholderia > Burkholderia sp. 572. Next base: position 340,991 of record NZ_JBEPLH010000008.1, read on the forward strand.
CGACGATGCGCACGCGCGGGTCGCCGGCGGCGATGTCGATGAGCCTGTCCAGCGTGTCGTCGCGGCTGCCGTCGTTGACGCAGACGATCTCGAAACGGATCGTATCGACCGATTCGAGGATGGGAAGGGCAGTCGCAAAGAATGCGTCGATTGTTTCCGCCTCGTCGTGGAACGGTACGACGAGCGATACCAGCGGCCTTCTGGCGTGCGCGGACATACGTCCCCCGAGAGATCCGGCTCGTGCTGCGCCGTATGGATCAGGTCGTCGTCCGCTGCAGGCCGGACGACAGGCGTTCTGATCATTGTAGGCAGGAATCGGGGATTCGTAACACGAATTGATGCGGGCGTGGTGGTGGGGCGGGCGCCAGCCTGACTTGCCGGATGCCGGCGTCGACGCTGCCCGAGCGCGACCCGGGGCGCGATTGCCGAGCGCAGCAGTCGGCACGGGCAGGGTGCCGGCGTGGTGCGCGGCTATCGGCTCACGGGGCGCGAACGAGCGCGGCGCGCGTACCGCGACTGGCAAACCGTCCACGCCGCAGCAGCATGAGTAACGCGATCGACGTCACGAGCGGCCCGATCTGCGGCAGATGCATCCATGGATTCAGAAACTCGTAAAGCGGCAGCGCCCACAGGATGGCCACGAAACCTTGCTCGCCGCGCAGCCAGCCGTCCTGCGAGCCGATGGCGATCATGCACGCGATCGGGACGCACAGCCAGGACAGTTCGTAGTGCCAGACATAGGGATTCACGGCGAGCGTCGCGATGAACAGTGTCGCGACGCGCATCCGCGCATCCTGGTGGCGATGCCAGACGAAGCACGCAGCCGCGATCGCAACCGCGGCGATGCCGGCCTGCCCAACATAGGCGAGCGCCGGCGACAGGCCGGCGAGACGAAACGCCGCGAACGGCGTCGGCGACGCAAACCAGAACGGAACGCCATGCTCGATGATCAGCGAACGCAGCGCGCCCGCGTTCTGCATGAAGAGATGGAGCGATTCGATGCCGCCTGTCGCGATGCCCAGCGCGGTGAAGGCAGTCGCAAAGGCCGCGGCCCACGCGAATGCGCGCCACGCACGCGCTGCGATCAGCACGAACGGGAACAGCAACGCGAGTTGCGGCTTGACCGACAGGAGTCCGATAAAGAAGCCGGCCAGCATCGGCCGTCGATCGACGAAATGCACGGCGAGCGCGGCGCACGTCGCAGTCAGCATCGCGTTCTGTCCGTACGTCGCGGTGACGAGCACGCCCGGACATGCGAGCAGCGCGAGCCAGCCGACACGTTTCGCGCCGGGCGTCGCCGCGAGCCCCGACACGCGCCAGGTCGACACGCCCAGCAGCACGATGCCGAGCGCGATGAACAGCGGATAGCCGATCGCATAGGGCAGCAGCGAGAACGGTGCCACCACGAGCAGATATGAAGGCGGGTACAGCCACGGCAGGAACGCATGGCCGGCCGTGATCGGGAACAGGTCGGCGAGCGCCCGCGAAAACGCGGGGACATCGTAGACCTGCCACGGCGAGCCATGGCGCATCAGATGGGACGCGGACCAGAACACCGTGAACCCCGAGCCGGGGCGGAACAGGCCCGGGTCGGTCGAGTGGAAGCCGACCCGGACCATGATCGACACGAACAGCACGCCGATCGCGAGCATGACCGCGCTGTAAAGCGCGATGCGTCCGGGCGTCAGCCAGACGCGGACAGGGCGTTCGTCAGCTTGAATCGATGAGCTGGAAATATCCATGCTGCGCTACTTGACCGACAGGTTGCGTGCTGCTGCCGCGGTCACGGCGGCCGTCTGCCGTCGTCGGGCAGGGGCGACGCGCCGAACCGGAAACGGCAGCAGCTTCGAGGCGTCCGGCTGCGCGACGTGCCGCGCCGGATGTTGGCCCACCAGCGCGGCGGCGCGGTAACGGCGCCGGACGAGATAGACGGGGCGCTGCTTCGACTCGTGATAGATGCGGCCGAGGTATTCGCCGATGACGCCGATACCGATCAGCTGGATGCCGCCGACGAACAGCATTACGGAGATGAGCGACGCGTAGCCGTGCACGGGGTTGCCGAACAGCAGCGTGCGCATGACGATGAAGGCGCCGTAGATGAACGAGAGGGCGGCGAACGCGAGGCCGATGTAGGTCCATACGCGCAGCGGCACGGTGCTGAAGCTCGTGATGCCTTCGAGCGCGAAGTTCCAGCGCCGCCATCCGGAGAATTTCGAGCGGCCGCCGCTGCGTGGGGCACGCGTATATTCGATGATCTCGGTGCGATAGCCGACCCACGCGAACAGGCCTTTCATGAAACGCCGCCGCTCGGGCAGCGCACGCAGCGCGTCGACGACCTGGCGGTCCATCAGCCGGAAATCGCCGACGTTCTCGGGCATTTCGACTTCGGAGAGGCGGTTGTGCACGCGGTAGTAGAGCGCGGCGGCCACGCGCTGCATCAGCGGATCGCACATGCGGTCGGTGCGCTTCGCGGCGACGACCTCGGCGCCGGCGAGCCAGCGTTCGACCATCGCGGGGATCAGAGCGGGCGGATCCTGCAGGTCGGCATCGATCAGGATCACGGCGGTGCCGGCGGCTTCGTCGATGCCGGCGGTGAGCGCGGCTTCCTTGCCGAAGCGCCGGGTGAGATCGACGATGCGCACGCGCGGGTCGCCGGCGGCGATGTCGATGAGCCTGTCCAGCGTGTCGTCGCGGCTGCCGTCGTTCACGCAAACGATTTCGAAGCGCGTGGTGTCGATCGATTCGAGGATGGGAAGGGCAGTCGCAAAGAATGCGTCGATCGCTTCCGCCTCGTCATGGAAGGGTACGACGAGCGATACCAACGGCTTTCGGGTGTGCCTGGACATATGTCCCCCCGTGAGATCAGGTCTGCGCCGCATTGTCTGGTCCTGATGTCGCCGAACCCCCGGAAACAGCTCCGGATCGGCGCAGTTTTGTGTGTTTTCTGTTTGTAATGCCCTGATTCGTTTGCCGTGAACGGCGGCGGCAAGCGGTCGGATCATTGTACGCACGAGTGACGCGGTCGTGACAACGTGCGCGGGTTTGCTCGGGGGAGGGATTTCAGCGATATGGCAGGGCGCTTCGGCGCCATCGGGAACCGCAACCGCCGCAGATGCAACGGTCGGCATGTCGATTCGAAAACGACGGTGACGGAGACGGGCATGCAAGTCCGGGATCTGACAGGCGCGCCGCTGGACTACTGGGTCGCGGTCGCGCAGGGCCATGACGCCCCGCACGCCGATGCGTCCGGGTGTACGTCGATTCGCGCGGCGGGCGCGGCGCCGGCTCCGTTCGCGCCGTCGACATCGTGGACGGACGGTGGCCCGATCGTCGAGCGGCTGCCGTTCGCCGCTTTCGAACGCGAGGGCGGCCGTGGCGCGTGGTGGGCCGTGCTGCACCGGGCCGTGCCGGCCGCGGGCGAGCGCTGCACGTTCAACCAGTCGGGGCCGACGCTGCTGGTCGCCGCCATGCGCACGCTCGTCGCCTCCACGTTCGGCGACGACGTGCCGGACCTCGACATGCCGCGGCCGCGCTGAACGCTGAACGCCGCCACGCGCGTCATCGTTCAGGCGGACACGTTGCGGATCGCGATCGAGGCGACGTCGACGCGCCGCGGCAGGATCGCATCGGCCGCCGCGCGGTCGGCGACACGCTGCAGCACGTCGATGTCGGCACCGCTGAGGCTGCGCTGCGCGAGCGCGGCCCGGCGCGCGATGTCGGTGGCCGCGTCGGGCGGCAGGCGCGTGAGCGACGCATAGACGGTCGCATAGTCGGCGGGATGCGCGAGCGCCCACTGGCCCGCGCGGGCGAGCCGCGCCAGCACGTCCGCGAGCGCCGCGCGCTTCGCGCGATCGTCGAACGTTTCGACCGGCGACGTGAGGAACGCCAGCCCGGAATTGATGCCGCTGCCGTCACGGACGACGCGCGCACCGCGTCGTACCGCATGCCCGTAGTACGGGTCGAACGTCGCCCAGATGCCGATCCGCTTCGCCTCGAACGCGGCGAACGCGTCGACGGGCAGCACGAAGCGCACGTCGACGTCACGCGGCGCGAGGCCGTGTTCGCGCAGCGCGCCGTACAGCTGGTACTGCGAAATGCTGCCGCGCGCGGACGACACGACGACGGTCTGTCCTTTCAGGTCGGCGACGGTGCGGACCGGCGAATCGGGCTGCACGACGATGCCGAGCGATGTCGCCGAGCCGACGCGCGTCGCGACGATCCGCAACGACGGATCGCCGAGCGCGGCCGTCAGCACGGGCAGGTCGCCGGCCGGCGCGAGATCGATCGCCCCCGCGCGCTGCGCCTCGAACAGCGGCGCGGCACCCTGGAAGTTGGCCCAGCGGAACCGGTAAGGCGTGCCGTCGAGCACGCGCGCGGCTTCGGCGAGCGCGCGCAGGCCGCCGGCCTGGTCGCCGAGCACGAGCGTGACGCCCGACGGGTCGGCGCCCGACGCACGGGCGGGCAGTGCGACGCCGCCGGCGAGCGGCGCGGCGGCGAGGGCGACAAGACGCTGCAGCACGCGGCGGCGCGCCGGGGCGGAAGTTGGGTTCATCGGCGGAGTGTCCTCGGTTACCCGCGCGCAGGTGGCGCGGTTGCCGGGCAGGTTACGGAATCGGTTTCCAGCCGACAAACATCGAATCGTGCAATGCATATTCGCGCCGCGGCGGCCGGCCTGGCCGCCGTCGCCGCACGCGGGCGTTTCATCCAGCGTCTTGCGCGGCCGACGGAACCGTCCGCAGGAACGCGCGCACCGCCGGCGCCTTTTCGAAGCGCCGGTGCGCGAGTGCGAGTTCCGACGTGATCGGCTTGCCGGCGATCGGCCGGTACACGACACCCGGCAGCGACACGCAGCCGGCGAGCGCATCGGGAATCACCGCGACCCAGCCGTTCACGGACACGCACGCGAGCACCGCGAGCAAGCCGCCCGGGCGGGCGGCGACCAGCGGCGCGAAGCGGCCGCGGCGCGCGACTTCGAGCGTGCCGCGCTCCTGTTCGGGCACCGCGAAGCGCGCGTCGGCGAGGTCGGCCGCGCGAACGGCGGCCATCGACGCGTAGCGCGACCCGGCCGGCACGGCCGCGACGAACACGTCGCGCTGCAGCGTGACGATCCGCAGGCCGCCTGGCAGCGGCAGCGGTGGGCGGACGTACGCGAGGTCGAGGCGGCCGGTGTCGAGCTGGTTCGCGACGTCGTCCATCGGCACTTCGCGCAGGTTCAGTTCGATGCGCGGATGCGCGTCACGAAACGCGCCGACCGTGCGCTGCAGCGTGCCCGAATAGACGGCCGACGACACGTAGCCGATCTCGATCCGGCCGAACTCGCCGCGCTCGGCCAGCGCCGCGAGTTCGCGGCCGCGCTGCAGGTGCTCGACCGCGGCGCGCGCTTCGGCGAGATAGGCCTCGCCGGCCGCGCTCAGCGTGACCGCGCGGCGCGACCGGTGAAAGAGACGCACGCCGAGCACGCGTTCGGCTTCCTGGATCTGCCGCGTGAGCGCGGGCGGCGCCATGTCGAGCGCCTCGGCCGCGCGGGCGAAGTGCAGGTGCTGCGCGACGCTCAGGAACGCGCGCACGTGACGGAATTCGAGCCGATCCATGATTGCAGTTTTCGTCAATAAAAAAGCGTCTGAGTGTCAATGACGGGCAATACCGGGCAAGCCTAGCATACGGTTCGTTCAACCTGTTCCGGAGTGTCCGATGTCCCAGTCTTCACCGACGTCGCGCGCGGGCGCGGCTGCCGCCCCGCGCACGGGCGGCCGCATGCCCGCCGCCGCGACGCTCGCCGTCGCGTCCGCGACCTGCTCGCTGATCGTGCTCGACACGAACGTCGTCGCCGTGTCGCTGCCGAGCATCGCGCGCAGCTTCCACGCGAGCTTCGCCGATATCGAATGGGTCGTGAGCGCGTACATGACCGCGTTCGCCGCCTGCCTGCTGCCGGCCGGCGGGCTCGCCGACCGCTTCGGACGCAAGCGGATGCTCGGCGCGGGGCTCGCGCTGTTCTTTCTCGCGTCGCTCGGCTGCGGCGTCGCGCCGTCGGCCGGCTGGCTGATCGCCGCGCGTGCGGTGAAGGGCGGCGGCGCCGCGCTGTTGCTGACGGCCGCGCTCGCCGTGATCGCGAACCGTTTTCCGGAGGGGCGCGAGCGGGCGCGCGCGTGGGCGATCTGGGGCATGTGCATGGGGATCGCGACGGCCGTCGCGCCGCTCGTCGGCGGCGCGATCACGCAATGGATCGGGTGGCGCTGGGTGTTCCTGCTGAACCTGCCCGTCTGCATGCTGCTCGCGGCCGGCGCGCGCGTCGCGATCGACGAGTCGCGCGATCCGCACGCGAAGCGCGTGGATGCGGCCGGCAGCCTGTTGTTCGGCGCGGGGCTCGCGTGCGCGATCGCGGCCCTGATCGGCGCACCGTCGCACGGCTGGCTGTCGGCCGCGACGCTCGGCCGGCTCGCGCTCGCCGCCGCGCTGTTCGCGGTGTTCGTCGGCGCGGAGCGCTGGCAGGCGCGGCCGATGATCGATCTCGCGCTGTTTAGCCAGCCGCGCTTCGTCGGCGCCGTGCTCGCGATGTTCGGTTATGCGGCGTGCGCGCAGGTGATGATGACGTTCCTGCCGCTGTACCTGCAGAACGCGTTCGGGATGTCGGCGATCGACGCGGGGCTCGGGATGCTGCCGTTCGCGTTCGCGATGATCGCCGGGCCGTCGCTCGGCGCGGCGCTGGCCGCGCGCGTGTCGTCCGGCGGCGTGCTGGCGGGCGGGCTCGCGCTGATCGGCGCGGGCAATCTCGCGACCGCGGCGCTGACGGCCGCCGGCGACTACCGGCTCGTCGCGATCGGCATGTTCGTGACGGGCTGCGGCGCGGGCATCATGAACGGCGATACGCAGAAGGCGATCATGGCGTGCGTGCCGTCGAATCGCACCGGCATGGCGTCGGGCATCAGCACGACGACGCGCTTCTCGGCGATCGTGACGGCCGTCGGCGTGCTCGGCGCGGTGCTGGCGGCGAGCACGCAGGCGCGGCTCGACCGGCTGCTGTCCGCCGCGCCCGGCCTGCGCGCGTTCGCCGATGCGCCGTTCATGTCGAGTCTGCTGGCCGGCGACCTGGCGCGGGCGCTCGAGCGTGTGCCGCCGTCGGCCGCCGGCGCGCTCGCGAAGGCGGCGCCCGTCGCGTTCGCGAGCGGGTTTGCCGACGCGCTGACGGTGAGCGGCGTGCTCGCGCTCGTCGTGGCCGTCGTTGCGTGCAAGTTGCTTGCGCAACCGATGCGCGATGGTGCGTGACGGTGCGTGAAAGTGTGTGACGTACGGAGCGGCGCGTTGTCGCGCCGGTCAATGCGACTTCGTCGCGTGACGGTGGATGCGTGCCGCATGGGCGACGCGCGGCGGGTGCGATGCACGGCAACGCGTCGCCTGCCTGCGGCGCGTGCGTCGAACCGGTTCGGGCGTATCGGCCGTAGCAGGTGTATCGGGTGCATCGGCCGTATCGCCCGCAGCCGTCACGCTGTTCCCTGCGTCCGCAACTGCGCCGGCGGGAACCGCGGCAACCGCCGGCAGCATCGCCTCGGCGTCGAGCCACGCGCGTGTCGCTTCCGCGATCAGCCCGCGCAGCCAGCGCACGCCGTCCACGCACGCGCCCGATTCGTTCCACGTCATCCGGTACACGATGTCGGGCGGCTCCGCCGGCAGCGCGACGGCGGCGAGCGGCAGCAGCTTCGCATAATGCCGCGCGAGCCGGTACGTGGTGGTCAGGAGCATGTCGGTGCGTACGAGCGCATGCGCGGCAAGTTCGAAGTGGGGCAGCGTGACGATGATCCGCCGCCGCAGGCCCACGCGTTCGAGCTGCCGGTCGATCGCGCCGGACGCCTCGAGCCACGACGGTGTCGGGCACAGCTGCGGCGCGTCGGCAAAATCGGCGGCCGTCATCGCGCCGTGCCGCGCGAGCGGATGCGTCGCGCGCATCAGGCATACGACGCGATCGTCGAACAGGTCGTCCTGCCGGAACCGCGACGAGCGCGCCGGGCGATTGTCGATCACGACGTCGAGTTCGCCGTCGGCCAGCGCGCGCTCGTCGTCGAAGCCGTCGCCGAGCGGATGGAACACGAGCTGCGCGTTCGGCGCGCGTTCGCGGAACAGCGCGACGAGCTTCGGCACGAACAGCACGTTCAGGTAGTCGGGGCAGCCGATCCGGTAGGTGCGCACCGACGTGCGCGCGTCGAACGTCGGCTGCTGGATGCGGATGAAGTCGATCACGCGCAGCGCGTTGCGCAGCGGTTCGATCAGCCGCGCGCCGAACTCGGTCGGCACCATCCCGTAGCGGCTGCGCACGAGCAACGGATCGCCGAGCAGCGTGCGCAGGCGCTTGAGCGCGGCGCTCGTCGCCGGCTGCGACATGTTCAGCCGCACGGCCGCGCGCGACACGGTGCGCTCGGTGAGCAGCACGAGCAGGATGCGCATCAGCCGCGCATCGAGCACGTCGAGCGCGCCCGCGGCGTCGGACGCGCCGCGGGGCAGTGCGTCCGGTTCTAGCGTGTCCCGCATGCCGATACGTCTCCCGGCGACACGATGCCCGAGCGCGACGCAGCAGCCGGCCGGCGGCGCGTCATTTTGCGAAGGTGCCCGGCCAGCCGACGATCCGCTTCGGGCGCGGCGGCGCGTACGTGCGGACCTTCGACGTCTTCAGCTTCAGGCGCACCAGCGACTCGGCGAGCGCGACCGCGGCCGACACGCCGTCGACGACCGGCACGCCCGTGCATTCCTCGATCTGCTGGTCGAGGCCGGCCATCCCGCCGCAGCCGAGGCAGATCACTTCCGCGTGATCGTCCTTCACCGCGCGCTGCGCCTGGCCGACGATCGACTCGATCGCGCGCGCCGGGTTCTCCTCGAGTTCGAGCACCGCGAGGCCGCTTGCGCGCACCGACGCGCAGCGCGCGTCGAGCCCGGCGAGCTTCAGGCGATCCTCGATCAGCGGCACCGTGCGGTCGAGCGTCGTGACGACCGAGTAGCGATGGCCGAGCAGCATCGCGACGCTCGCGGCCGCTTCGGTGATGTCGACGACGGGCACCGTCAGCAGTTCCTGCAGGCCTTCGCGGCCGTGTTCGCCGTAGCCGGCCTGGATCACCGCGTCGTACGGCTCGTCGTAGCTCAGCACGCGATCCATCACGGCGATCGCCGCGAGGTAGCTCTCGAAGTTGCCTTCGATCGACTCCGCGCCGAAGCGCGGCGTCAGCCCGACGATCTCCGTGCCCGGCGATGCGGCGGCCTGCGCCTGCGCGGCGATCGCGTCGGTGATCGACTCGGTCGTGTTGACGTTGACTACCAGGATCCTCATTGCTGACTCCGTATGCGTGTGTTCAGTGTTGCGCGCAGGCGACCGCGATGGGTTCGCCCGAGCGCTCCTCGTATTGCCGTTTGCGATCGGCCAGCAGCCAGTACACGCCGCCCGCGATGGCCGCGCCGAGCAGCCACGAGAACGGCGTCATCGCGCTGAAGGCCGGCACGACGGCGAGCGTGATCGAGATCAGCGCGGACGGCAGGAGCGCCGCAAGTGCCTTGCGGTTCACGCCGCGCGTGTAGAAATAGGCGCCGGTCGGCGCTTCGGTATAGAGGTCGGGCACGTTCACGCGCTGCTTGCGCACGAGCCAGTAGTCGACCGTGATGATCCCGTACAGCGGGCCGAGCAGCGCGCCGAGGCCGGACAGGAAATAGACGATCACGATCGGGCTGTTGTACAGGTTCCACGGCAGGATCAGCACGGCGACCGTCGCGCTGATCAGGCCCGCGCGGCGGAACGACAGGCGATGCGGCGCAAGGCTCGTCAGCACGAAGGCCGGCGCGACGAAGTTCGCCATGATGTTCACGGCGACCGTGACGATCAGGAACGCGAGGCAGCCGAGCACGAGGAACAGCTTGTTCGGCACCGTCGCGATGATTTCCGTCGGGCTGTGGATGATGTGGCCGTTCAGCTTGAACTGCGCGCCCGCGAGCACGAAGCTGATCGTCGCGAACACGAGGATGTTGACCGGCAAGCCCCAGAAGTTGCCGACCCGCACCGTCTTCGCGCTCGGCGACGAGCGCGCGAAGTCGCAGAAGTTGAGCACCAGCGTGCCGTAGATCGCAAGCCACAGCGAGCCGCCCGCGAAGATCTCCGTCCACATCTTCAGGCCGGTCAGCGGCTTGCCGATCGACATCGCGAGATGGCCGCCCGTGCGGCTGAACATCCACGCGGCGAGCGACAGCGTCGTGACGAGGATCACCGGGCCGGCGAGCCCTTCGTACTTGCGGACCATTTCCATCCCGTACGTGAGGATGCCGATCTGCACGAGCCAGATCGCGACGAACGTGGCCCAGCCGAGCGTCGACAGCCCGAAGATCGCATCCTGGTCGAACGCGGCGAGGCCCGGCCAGATCGCGGTGAGCAGCACGCGCAGCACGACGGACGCGAGATAGGTCTGGATGCCGAACCATGCGATCGCGATCACCGCGCGGATCATCGCGGGCAGCAGCGCGCCGTAGATGCCGAAGCTCATCCGGCTGATCACCGGGAACGGCACGCCGGTCTTCTGGCCCATGTAGCCGGTGAGGTTCATGAAGCAGTACACGAGCACCGCGCCGATCGCGAGCGACGCGAGCATCTGCCAGCCCGACAGGCCGAGCGCGAACAGCCCGATCGCGAACGAGTAGTTCGCGATGTTGTGCACGTCGTTGGTCCACAGCGCAAAGATGCTGTAGCGGCCCCACGTCCGCCCCTCGGCCTTGGTGGGCGCGAGGTCGGGGTTGTGCAGCCGCGGGCTCAGCGCGGGGTCGCGCGCGGCCGAATCGGTTCGATGCGATGCGTCGACCGCGCCGGGCACGATGCCCGGGCGGTGGGTGGCTTCCAGTTGCACGCCGTTGTCTCCTTCCATGTGCGGGGCGCGAAACCGGCAGCGCGTATACGCTGCGACGGCCCGGCCGCCGTGGACGTTATGTCTCGGATTTGTTCGCGAGTATGGGTGGCCGGCACGGTGATGGGAAATTAAATATTCGGCTGAGCGCCATTTGAAAAATGAATGGGAGGGATCGATGGCGAGGCACGGGGATTGCGCGCCGAAGGGTTCCATCCACCGACATCAGCGGAGGTGTCATGCAGCGATATTCCCTTCGTCACGTATCGCGAGCCGTCTTCGCCGGCATCCTGATCGCCGGCCTGGCGGCGGGTGCGGGTTGCCAGAAAAAGAGCGACACCGGTACCGGTGCGAGCTCGGACACCAGCGCCACGGGCGGCATGTCGCCGGCGCCGTCCACCGCGCCGTCGGGCACGCCGGGCGGCGCGGCAAGCATGCCGGGCGCGGCTTCCGCGCCGGCGGGCGCAAGCGGCGGCTGACCGGCATCAGGCGGGCGGCGCACGTGCACGTGCACGCGGCGTGCGCCGGTTCGTCACCCGTGCGCTGCCGTGCGGCATGCCCATGCCGCATGGGCGTCGCAGGACGCGCGTGCGCGGCGTCCCTGCGCGTGAAAGATTTGCAAGGACCGTTGTAGCGATTCCCGGACCGGCGCCGGCATCACGCCGGCGCACGCCGTCCGGAACAGGAGGTGCGATGCAGAACGCGGAATCGAATCCAACCCCGCAACAGCAGCAGGAACAGATCGCGAAGAGTCCGGTGAAGACCCCGGCAGCCGGCGACATGCCCGACGCGGCGACCCAGGCCGCCGAGGTGGCGAAGCGGCCGCTGACGCCCGAGGCGGTCGCGGCGAAAACGCCGACCGGCCTGCCGCCGATCGACGTCGGCGCGCATGCGGTCGACAGCGGCGATCCCGTGCGTCGCGCGGCCGGCCGGATCGTCACGCTCGACAACGCGAACATGGCGATGACCGACAACACGGTCGACGTCGACGGCAAGGGCATGGAGGCGCGCACCGGCGCGTCGGAACTGCAGGACAACGTGATCTACTCGAACGCGTCGCACGACGACGCGGTCGATACGCCCGACGAGGGGCTCGGCGGGATCGAGAGCCGGCCGGGCGGCAACATGCCGCAGATCGCGACGCGGCCGGGCTGGCGCGTGCGGCATGTCGGCGATGTCGACGTCGAGCACGGCGACGGTGCGCGCGCCGAGCACGTGATCTGCCTCGAGCGGATCGACTGATACCGCCGGATACCGTTACCCGGCGTGGGGCGGCCGGTGCATTCGCACCGGCCGCCACGATCGCCGCCGCCGTGTTCGGCCATTACTGCGGCCCGAGTTCCTGCGCGGACGTATCGGCGTCGTTGCCTTGCGCAACCAGCACGTGGATATCGTTCGGCGTCACGTCGCCGACCCCGCCCGACGGAATCGTCAGCAGCAGCCAGTCGGCGTTGTTGTTGATGGTGACCGGCGCGGTCTTGAGGATCGGCGTCTTGCTGCCGGCCGTCGTGACGATCACCTGGTAGCTGCCGCCGTTCAGGTAGATCGAATCCTGCGTCGAGGCCGGCACCGCGTTCTGGTAGGCCGCGCCCGCGAGCGTCGGGCTTTGCGTCGTGATGTCGGTGCCGGGCGGGACGACGTACATGTCGATGTTCTGCGCGTTCGGCGATGCATTGAAGCTGCGCACGCGCGCCTTGTCCGACAGCAGGCCCTTGTCGTACGGATCGTCGATCACGGAGATCAGCGACGTCGTGCTCGGCAGCGCGATCGTCGTGTAGTGATGGCCGTTCGCCGCGCTGAACGATTGCGACGCGATGGTCGAGGTCGTGCCCGAGATGTCGTAGCTCGCGGTCTGCGTGCCCGAGTCGACGTCGTGATAGCGCGTCACGCCCTTGTACGCGACACCCGACTGGTCGACTTTGGCGTTCAGGTAGTAGTCGAGGTTCGGGCCGGCCGGCACCGCGTTGATGAAGCGCGCCTGCGGCTTCGAGATGCCGAGCTCGGTGCCGACGTCGTTGCCGTCGCCGCCACATGCCGCGAGCACGGAAATGATGGAGCACAGGGCCGCTATCGTTCGTATTGATTTCATGTTGTCCTCTCGTTCAGGGGAACCTGTTTGCGATGCGGGATCGCCACGCGAAGGTCGCGTGGTGAGCAACGCCGGTTGCGGGAAGGATGTTGTCCGCCGGATCGGCGGACGCGTGGGTGGCGCAAGCGATGTGCCTGTCTGACGTCGGGGCGCCGGTCGGCCGGGCACGGGGCGGGGCCGGTCAGGGGTGAGTGAGAGGGGGCGCCCGGGTTGTAAAAAGGGCGGTGTCGCAGGAGCCGGGCGCGGGGACGCGTCGGTGCCGACCCGGCCGGCGGGGCTCGCCCCGGCCGTCGCGCCGCCCGGCGCGCCCGCAACGGCGTGCGGGCAGGGCGAAACTACCTGCCGGCCGAAGCCGGCCGCCGGCGAGGGCTGTAAATCTTGCCTGCACCCGTCATCGTTTAACCATTCGAAACAATGTGTTCACCGAAAGGGGCATGATCTCCGGCGATCGAGCAGGCATACTGTCGCCTATGTTGCTCAATGCACGTCGAAGTACGTGCGCTTGCCCCCCATGTCCACTCCAGTTTCCTTTCGAACCCTGCGATGGTTGACCGTCGCGGCTGCTGTATGCTTGCTCGCCGCGTGTTCGACCGCTTCCGACGTGACCGCGACGTCGAACCCGAACGTATTTACCGTGACGACGCGCACGGTCGGCGTATCGACGACGTGGGCCGACGCCCATACGAAGGCCGTCGACGAAGCCACCAACTACTGCACGCAGCGCGGCATGCGCGCCAGCCTGAAGCAGGAGGCGCTGACCAGCGGCAGCCGTGTCGGCGCGCGCTCCGAACTCGCGTTCGAGTGCCATCCGACCTTCGAGACGGCGTCGAATCCGCGCGGTTGAGCGACCGGCGGCGTCGCACGCCGCCGCCGTCCGCGTTTTCCTTCTCCCCGATGCAAACCGACCCGCGAGGCCGTTCAGGCACATCGCGGGTCGGCGCACGTCCGGCGTCGGCTGCGGCGATTACGCCGGCTGCGCCTCGTACAGCTTCACGCACGCGGAGAAGTCGAGCGTGCCGAGCCCCTGCTGGTTCATCGACTGATAGAGCTGCTGCGCGAGTGCGCCCATCCACACCGGCTGGTGCGCGCTCCGTGCCGCTTCGGTCGCGAGCCCGAGATCCTTCAGCATCAGGTTCGCCGCGAATCCGCCCGCATAGCCGCGCGCGGCCGGTGCGGTGTCGCTCACGCCCGGATACGGGTTGTACGTGTCCGAGCTCCAGCAGCGGCCGGTCGACGTATTGATGATGCCGGCCAGCACGGACGGATCGATGCCGAGCGCGGCGCCGAGCGCCATCGCTTCCGAGACACCCATCATCGAGATCCCGAGCAGCAGGTTGTTGCAGATCTTCGCGATTTGCCCGGTGCCCGTGCCGCCGCAATGCACGACGTTCTTGCCCATGTCGAGCAGCACGGGGCGGATGCGCTCGAACAGCGCGGCGTCCGCGCCGACCATGAAGGTCAGCGTGCCGGCCTGCGCGCCGCCGGTGCCGCCCGACACGGGGGCGTCGGCGAGCGGGAAGCCGCGCTGCGCGGCGGCGTCGGCCACTGCGCGCACGGTGCCGGGATCGATCGTGCTGCAGTCGATCAGCGTCGCGCCGGCGTGCGCGCCGGCCAGGACGCCGTCGTCGCCGAGATAGACCGCGCGCACGTGTTGCGCGGCCGGCAGCATCGTGATCACGACCGCGCCGCGCGCGGCCGCTTCGCGCGGCGAGCCGGCGGCGGTCGCGCCGGCGCGCACCGCGACGTCGACCGCGTGCGCGTCGAGGTCGAACACCGTCAGCGCGTGGCCGGCTTTCAGCAGGTTGGCGGCCATGGGGCCGCCCATGTTGCCGAGTCCGATGAACGCAATGTCCATGTGCAGGCCCTCGCTCAGCGCAGCGCGATCGTCGTGTTCACGCCGCCGGCCGTCGCGTCGTCGTCGAACCAGCGCGCGGTGACCGTCTTCGTCTGCGTGTAGAACTGCACGACCTGCTTGCCGTACGGGCCGAGGTCGCCGAGCTTCGAGCCGCGCGAACCCGTGAAGCTGAAGTAGGGCACCGGCACCGGAATCGGGATGTTGATGCCGACCTGGCCGATGTCGATCTCGCTCTGGAACTTGCGTGCCGCCGCGCCGCTCTGCGTGAACAGCCCCACGCCGTTGCCCATCGGGTTGCGGTTGACGAGCGCGATCGCGTCGTCGAGCGTGTCGGCCTCGAGCACGACCACCACCGGCCCGAAGATTTCTTCCGTATAGATCGACATGTCGGTCGTCACGCCCGAGAAGATCGTCGGGCCGACGAAGTTGCCCTGCTCGTAACCGGGCACCTTCACGTTGCGGCCGTCGAGTTCGAGCTTCGCGCCGGCCTTCACGCCTTCGTCGATCAGCGCGGTGATGCGCGCATGCGCGGCCTTCGACACGACCGGGCCGACATCGGTACCCGGTTCGTGGCCCGCGTTCACCTTCAGCGCCTTCGCTTTCTCGACGAGCTCGGGCAGCCAGTCGCGCGCCGTGCCGACCAGCACGACGACCGACGTCGCCATGCAGCGCTGGCCGGCCGCGCCGAAACCCGCGCCGACGAGCGCGTTGATCGTCTGCTCGCGGTGCGCGTCGGGCAGCACGACCGCGTGGTTCTTCGCGCCCATCATCGACTGCACGCGCTTGCCGTGCTGGCTGCCGAGGTTGTACACGTGCGTGCCGACGCGCGTCGAGCCGACGAACGAGATCGCCTTGATGTCCGGGTGCGTGCAGAGGCGGTCGACCACCGTCTTGCCGCCGTGCACGACGTTCAGCACGCCCTGCGGCACGCCGGCCTCGATCGCGAGCTCGACGAGCTGCATCGTCGACAGCGGGTCCTGCTCGGACGGCTTCAGCACGAACGTGTTGCCGCAGACGATCGCCATCGGGAACATCCACAGCGGGATCATCCCGGGGAAGTTGAACGGTGTGATGCCCGCGCACACGCCGATCGGCTGGCGCAGCGTGTAGGTATCGACGCCGCCCGCCACGTTCTCCGCGAATTCGCCTTGCTGCAGCGTGCCGATCGAGCACGCGTGCTCGACCACTTCGAGGCCGCGGAAGATGTCGCCCTGCGCATCGGGCAGCGTCTTGCCCTGCTCGGCCGTCAGCGTGTGCGCGATCCGTTCGAGATTGCGGCGCACGAGATCCTGGAACTTCAGCATGATGCGCAGACGCGCGCCGATCGGCGTCGTTTTCCACGTCTGGAACGCGCGCTGCGCGGACGCGATCGCGGCGTCGACCTCGTCGAGCGTCGCATACGGCACGCGGCCGATCACTTCCTGCGTCGCGGGGTTGACGATGTCGCCCCATTCGGCGCTTTGCGATTCGACAAACGCGCCGTCGATCAGCAGCTTGGCGGTGGGCAGGGCGAGGGTGGTCTGGGGAACTGCGGCGTTCATGGAACTCTCCGGGGAACGAGGTGATGACAAACAAGGCGGCCCGTATCCGCCGCCGCGCATGCACGCACGGCGGACGGCAGGACGAACTGAAATCGATCGGATGCCGGCGGCGTGCTCACGCGCGCGCCGGCCGCATCAACGCGGTACACACGAGCGCGAACACGCCGAAGCCGACGAGGTAAGCGATCACGTAATGCGGCTGGCCGCCGCCGGCCTTGAGCAGCGACGTCGCGATCATCGGCGCGAAGCCGCCGCCGATCACGCCGGCCAGCTGCACCGACAGCGAGATGCCGCTGTAGCGGATCTCCGCCGGGAACTGCTGCGCGAACAGCAGCGATTCCGGCGCATAGAGAATCGGGAACACGACGCCGAGGCCGAGCACGATCGCCCACCATGCGGTCGACGTCTGCTGCGTGCCGAGCATCATGAAGAACGGCGCGGCGAACGCGCACATCAGCACGAGGCCGATCGCGAACATCCGGCGCTGGCCGATGCGGTCGCTGAGATGGCCGCACAGCGGCATCGTGACGAGCGACAGCGCGGCGCCGGCCGTGATCGCGTGCAGCATCTCGGCCTTCGGCAGATGCAGCTGCTGCGTCGCGTAGGCGAGCGCGAACGTGACGACCATGTAGAACCAGGTGTTCTCGGCGGCGCGTGCGCCGACGATCGTCAGCACCTCGCGCGGATGGCGGCGCAGCGCGGCCGTCACCGGCGACTTCTCGGCCTTGCCCTGGCGCTGCATTTTCTCGAAGTCGGGCGATTCGGGCACCTTCGCGCGGATGAACCAGCCGAGGCCGACGAGCGCGATGCTCGCGAGGAACGGCACACGCCAGCCCCACGACAGCATGTCGGCTTCCGGCAGCGCGGCCACCGCGGCCATCGCGACCGACGACAGGATCAGGCCGAGCCCGACGCCCGTCTGCGGCAGGCTGCCGAACAGCCCCTTGCGGCCCTTCGGCGCGTGTTCGACGGCCATCAGCACCGCGCCGCCCCATTCGCCGCCGACGGCCATCCCTTGCAGGAACCGCATCCCGATCAGCAGCGCGGCGGCCCAGTAGCCGATGCTGTCGTACGACGGGATCAGCCCGATGATCATGCTCGGCACGCCCATCAGCAGCAGCGTGATCATCAGCATCGACTTGCGGCCGATGCGGTCGCCGAAGTGGCCGAACACGATGCCGCCCATCGGCCGCCCGATGAAGCCGACCGCGAACGTGCCGAACGCGGCGAGCGTGCCGACGACGGGGTCCAGCGACGGGAAGAAGATGCGGTTGAACACGAGCGCGGCGGCCGTGCCGTAGAGGAAGAAGTCGTACCACTCGATCGTGGTGCCGGCCATGCTGGCCCAGCCGGCCAGCAGGTGGTGCTTCGCGGTGCGCTCGGGCGCAGGTGCCGCGACTGTCGCATGCTCATCGAGGGTGGATCGCGTCTGCATGGTGTCTCCGTGGTGGTGCCGCGGCTCGTGGTCCGCAGGTCACGGTCGAGTATAGTTATGCGCAGATTCATCATGTACCGATAAAGAAACCGGTTGGATGTGCATTTATGCATATCGACGGCCGGCCCGGAGACTCCCGCCCCTTTTTCCCTCGCCGATGCGACATGCCACCGAGCCGGTTTCCGGCAACCTGAACTGGGACGACCTGCGTTTTTTCCTCGAAGTCGCGCGCACGCAGCGGGCGAGCGGCGCCGCGAAGCGGCTGGGGGTCGACTACACGACCGTCGCGCGGCGCATCCGCGCGCTCGAGGCGGCGATGGGCACGCTGCTGTTCGACAAGTCGCGCTCCGGCGGCTTCACGCTGACGGCCGAAGGCCAGCGGCTCGTCGCGTATGCGGACGCGATGGAGACGACCGTGCAGTCCGCGTGCGACCAGGTCGCGAATACGGGCGAGGCGCTGTCGGGCCATGTGCGGATCGGGTCGACCGAGGGGTTCGGGTGCTTTTTCCTCGCGCCGCAGCTCGCGCAGTTTCGCGCCGAGCATCCGCACGTGACGGTCGACCTGCTGCCGGTGCCGCATTTCGTCAACCTGCCCAAGCGCGAGGCGGACCTCGCGATCACGCTCGAGCGGCCCGAGCGCGGGCCTTACGTGGTCACGAAGCTGTGCGATTACCAGTTGCGGCTATACGCGACGCGCGACTATCTCGCGAACCATCCACCGATCACCTGTACCGACGATCTCGCGGAGCACGCGTTCATCAGCTATGTCGACGATCTCGCGTTCAGCAATGAGCTGCTGTACCTCGACCGGGCGGTGCCGGGCGCGACGGCCGGGCTGCGCACGACGAGCGTGATCGCGCAGTATTTCGCGGCGCTGCAGGGCGGCGGGCTCGCGATCCTGCCGTGCTTCATGGCGGCCACGCAGCCGGCGCTGGTGGCCGTGCTGCCGGACGACGTGGTCGTCACGCGGTGCTTCTGGCTGACGTGCCGCGAGGACCTGCGCAAGCTGCGGCGCGTGACCGCGCTGTGGGATTACCTGCGCGCGGCGGCGGACGCGAATCGCGCGCTGCTGTCGGGCGAATCGGGGACGCTGAGATTCGTCGGCGAGCCGGCCTGACGGAATGGCGGGCGGGGTGGTGACGAACGAGTTGATCTGAATTGAAAAAATGGCCGACGAAGATCCGGCCGGTTATCGGGGGAAATGCAGATGGCGTTGACGCAGGCGGGCAAGGTGTTCGTGGTTTGTGTGGCGGTATTCGGCGTGGCCGCGTACTGGCTCGCGTCGCGCATGGTGCGCCGCCAGACCGGCGGCGCGCGCGGAGCGGGCGGCGCGGGCGGCGCGGTCGCCTTCTGGTGGCTCGTGTGCTTTTGCCTGGTGTCGCTGTGTTTCCCGTTCGCGTACTGGATCGGCGACGAACTCTACGCACTGGCGGTGTCGCCGAAATACGAGGCGACCGTCGTGTCCTACCAGTCCGAGTGGGACACCTGCGAGCGACGCGATAGCAGCGGGCGCACCGAACGATATCGGTGCATCAAGTACACGTCGATCCTGGAGGCCGTGATGCCGGATGGCGAGCGGGTCGTGCTGCCGGGCAACATCCGATCGGGCGGCGTGCCGGAGATCGGCGAGAAGATCGATGTCGTGTTGCCGGCCGGGGCTACCCAGTTGCATGAACGCAGCGTGCGCAGTGTCGGCCTGCTGGCCGGCGGCGCGCTGATGGTCGCGATCATCGGGTATTTCGTCTACCTGATCGCGGCGTACGGTGCGGGGAAGAACATCGACGGCGCGGCCCGATTCGGCGTGGCCGTGGTGATGAACGCGCTCGTGCCGCTCGGTGTGCTGCTGATGGAAATCGCGTTCCTGAGCGTGCCGTACCGCTACTGGGTGTGGGGGAATCCCGAACAGTGGCCGGTGTGGGTGCTGGCGCTTGGCCTGCTGTTCGCGCTGGCGCTGCTGCCGTTGCTGCTCATCTACGCGCGAACCGCGTGGCGTGCGGTCGTGAAGTGACGAATGCGGCGGGGCGGTTGTGTCATCATGCCCGCACCGGCAACCGCCAGGAGACGGTCGTGGAAATTCATTCGCAGTGGACGTTCGATTGCCGGCCCGAGCATGTCTGGCCGCATTTCCTCCATGCCCGGATGGACGACACGCGGCCGTTGCTGTTCCGCCTCGGCGTGCCGAAGCCGGTCAGCTGCCGCGTGCTCGAAGGCGTGCCGGCCGTCGGCAACACGCGGCAGTGCACGACCGATCGCGGCACCATCGATCAGCGGATCCTCGTGCTCGACGAGCATCGCCGGCTGCGTTACCGGATGGTGGCGTCGACGGTGTGGTGTCGCGACTGGGTCGGCCTGCTTGAGGACGAATTCACGCTGACACCGGTGGAAGGCGGCAGGACGCGCGTCGAACGGCGCACCGTGTTCAACGCGCGTGGCCTCTTCAGGCCGGTTCGGCAGATCGGGTTGTGGCTCGCGTTGCGGCAGGCGCACCGGTATGCGGCCCGCAACTGGCGGCGTCTCGCGATGGCGGCGAAGGGGCGGGCGGGTGCGATGGAGGCGGTGCGCTAGGTCTTGGGCACGGGCGCGGGCGCGTAATAGATTTGCCCGACATCCGTGTCGGGAGGTATCCGGAATTCCGTGTGTGAGGCGGGGTTGAGATTCAGACTCCAATGTTGAATCGTTCCGGGTAAAGCAGTGCGAACTGCGTCATGGCG